>VGDO01000003.1 GCA_016869645.1 Alphaproteobacteria bacterium | reverse complement strand
CCGCCCCCGCTGCCGCCGCCACTGCCGCCACCACTACCACCGCCGCCACTGCCACCCCCACTCCCACCCCCACTCCCACCCCCACCTGCAGCGGCTTGCGTCGATTTCTGAATGATGTCCAAGGAAGACCAGTTGAGCGAGATGGGTGAAAGGGCGAGCGCCACCGAGAGGAGGCTCGCCGACGCGAGCAGACGTACCTTGGTTGTCTTGAGCATGGCTGGGCCCTTTTTTCCGGAGGAATGATGCCCCCGCAGGCCGTTGCGTGCAGAGACGCTGGCCATCAAACGATTGTCGGCAAAAGACGTTCCGAGCGCTTTCAATGAAACGCGTTCGCTCTCCTCTATTATCCGCCTCGCCCTCCTGGCGGGGGAGGAGGACATCTTGAAATGAGATGAGGGAGGGCAGCGAATTGGGGACTGGGAGCAGAGTGCGCGGCAGGGGCGTCACAAGATCTGACTCAGAAACTCCTTGGTCCGCGCGTCGCGCGGATGGGCGAAGAACTCGGCGGGCGGGCCATGCTCGACGATCACGCCGCGGTCGGTGAAGTAGATGTGGTGGGCGAGCTCGCGGGCGAAGCCCATCTCGTGGGTGACGATCAGGCAGGTCATGCCCTCGGCCGCCAACTCCCGGATCGTGAGCAGGACTTCCTTGACAGTCTCGGGGTCGAGTGCCGCCGTCACCTCGTCGAACAGCATGATGTCGGGGTTCATGGCGAGCGAGCGCGCGATCGCCACGCGCTGCTGCTGACCGCCCGAAAGCTCGCCCGGGTAGGCAGCGGCCTTGTCGGCGAGCCGGACCTTCTTCAGCAGGCGACGGGCGCGCGCCTCGACCTCGGCCCGATCCTGCTTCAGCACATGGATCGGCGCCATCATGATGTTCTGGAGCGCCGTCTTGTGCGGGAAAAGATTGTATTGCTGGAACACCATGCCGACCTTGCGGCGCAGGGCCAGCTTGTCGAGGTCCTTGTCGTTGACCTCCTGGCCCTCGACCAGGATCGAGCCGCGCTCGATCGGGACCAGCGCGTTGACGCAGCGCAAGAGCGTCGACTTGCCTGAGCCCGATGGGCCGATGATGCAAACGACCTCGCCCTTCGTGACGTCGAAGCCGACGCCCTTGAGCACCTCGTTTGAGCCAAAGGATTTGTGCACGTCGACGAGGCGCACGATCGGCTGGTCGGGCGTCCAGGTCATGCGTCTCAACCCTTCACCGCGAAGCGCTGCTCGAGACGAATGGTCCAGCGCGCGATCGGGTAGCAGTAGATGAAGAACCAGCTGAGCAGCATCAGGTACATCGGCACGAGCAACTCCGTGCGGTTCTCGGCCGACAACGCGGCGCGCGTCAGCGTCATGCCGTCCTGGACGCCGACGATCGAGATCAGCGGCGTCGCCATGGTCAGGATGGCATAGAGGTTCATCCAGGGCGGCGTCATCCGCTTCACGCATTGCGGCAGGATGATCATCCACAGCGTCTGCCGGCGCGTGAAGGCAAGCGCCTCGGCCGATTCCCATTGGCCCACGGGGATCGACTGCACGCCGCCGCGCACGATCTCCGAGACGTTCGCCATGACCGGAAGCGACAGGCCGATCACCGACTTGATCCACGCCGGCAGCGGAATGACGAGACCGAACAGGCGGACCTCGAAAGGCAGCAGAAGCATGCAGTAGAAGAGCAGCACGAGCCAGGGCGCATTCCGGAAGAACTGGGTCGCTACCCAGGAGCCGCGACGCACCGGCGGCAGCAGCGAGATCTGCATGAGGCCGAGGATTGCGCCGGCGGCCGTGCCGATCGCCATGGCGAGCACGCTGACCAGCAGGTTGAAGAGAAAGCCCTGGAAGATCAGCGGCGCCCATTTCCACAGCGACGCGATCACGCCCGGTGCTGCTGGCGCGGTCGCCGCCTCGGCGCCGGCGACGGCCATCGAAAATGCAACCACAAGAAACAGCGCGGTGCGCGGCCCGAGCAGACGACACGGATCGCCCATGCCCGCGTCGTGTTGCCTGAGCACAGCCGTCGGCGAGAGAAGCACGGGCAGGTCGGTCGTGCCAGCGGGCGGACGCATGGATCAGACGCCGTAGCCGGGCATGCGCATGGCGCGCTCCCAGCGCCCCATGAGCCAGACCAGCGCGCCGACCACCAGGACGTAGACGATGAGGAGAACGTTCATCATCTCGCGCACGTTGAGCACCTCGGACCAGATCTGCGAGGCGGCGTAGAGCATCTCCGACACGCCGATCGCGTAGGCGAGCGTGGTCGTCTTCACCAGGTTGACGAGGTTGTTGTTCAGCGCCGGCAGCGAGACGCGAAAGGCGAGCGGCAAGACGACGTGGATATAGGCCTTGAGGCGGCTATAGCCCAGCGCCTCGGCCGCCTCGACCGTGGTGCGCGGCACGGCTTCGATGCCGGCGCGAAAGATTTCGACATTGAACGCGCCGGCGAAGAACGAGAACGAGATGATGGCCCAGGCATAGTTACTGACCGGCGGCACCAGCGCGCCATGCGCGTCGGTCACGCGCGGCAGCAATCCGCCGACCGCAAAATAGAAGAAGTAGAGCTGGATCAGCGGCGGCGTGTTGCGGAAGAACTGGATATAGCCCTGGACGAGCCGGCGCAGCAGGCGGAAGCGCGATCCTTGTACCCAGGCGCCGACCACGCCGATCACCACGCTGAGCGCGATACAGACCACCGACAGCCAGAGGGTCGTCAGCAGGCCGCGCAGGAAGCGCGCGCGGTCGAAATCGTCGTAGAAGATGGTGAGGTTGATGCCGTGGGCGGCGTTGAGCCACTTGAACCAGTCGGCAATCGCTTCCATGCGCCCCCGCGCGATCGGCAGCGCCGGGCGGAGCAGCTCCGCCCGGCGCGCGCGCCTACATCGCCTTATGCTTCTGATGCATCTCCGCGACGAACGGGCTCGGCTTGATGCCCCACTTCTTCTCCAGTTCGACGATCTTGCCGGTCTTGTGCCAGTCGATGCTGACCTTCTTCATGAACTCGCCATAGGGGCCGTTGAGCTCGGGCAGCGGCACGGCGATGGCCCAGGGCTGCTCGTCCTCGGTGACCAGCGGCATCTCGTAATTTGCCCATTTCGGATCGCCCGAGGACAGCGTCGAATCGATCAGCGTGTTGTCGAACACGAAGGCGATGCAATTGCCCTGCTGCAGCGCGTTGAGCACCTCGGGAATGCCGGTGAAGGACACGAGCTCCGGGCCGTAGAGCTGGGTCACCCGGCGATTGTAGTAGGCGCCCTGGATGGCGCAGACCTTGCGGTCCTTGAGCTGCTTCCAGTCCTTGAGCCCGGCCGATTTCGGCGCCAGAACATTGGTGCCGCCAGCATAGTAGTTGGGCTCGATCATGCCGATCACGGTGCGCCGCTGCGCGGTGTCGCCCAAGGTGGCGATGATCAGGTCGATGCGGCCCTGCTGAAGGAATTCCATGCGGTTGGCGGCGACGACCGGAATCAGCTCGAGCTTGGCATTGAGGCGGTTGGCCACGTCCTGAGCGAGGTCGATCTCCATGCCGACGATCTTGCCGGACGGGTCAAGAAAGCCCCACGGCTTGTAGTCGTTCTTCACTCCGACGACGATCGAGCCGCGCTGCTTGATCTTATCGAGCGTCTGAGCGTCAGCGACGCTCGTCAAAGCCAGCGCCAGAGCGGCGCCGGCGAGAATGGTCTTCAGCATGTCGATGGACCTCCCGGTGCGAGACAGGTGAAGGCTAGCCGAGCGCGGCCGCGAGATCAAACCGAGGATCAGCGCAGCAGGAAGCCTTCGCCCAGCATGTCGTCGGCTTCGACCGTGTAGCGCGCGCGGCCGGTGTAGTGGGCACGGCCGCCGACCTCGACCGTGACGGTGTCGAAGCGGCCGAGCCTGCCGGTCGAAATCGCGCGACCAGTGAAGATCGCATCGGTCAGGCTTTCGAAGCGACGCTCCTGGTCGAGCTTGATCAATCCCTTGGCGTGCTGGACGGCGATGCGCGCCGTGACGCCGGAGCCGGTCGGGCTGCGGTCGACCTCGCGCTCGGCGAAGACGCAGACATTGCGCGTTGCGTCGGGTTCCCAGGCGTCGTTGCCGTCGGTCACGATCGTGCCATAGAGGAAAGCGAGGTCGGGGTCGTCGGGATGCTCGAGCTTGACCTGGCGTTTGACCGCTTGGGTCACGCGGTCGGCGCGTTCGACGATCTGCGCCACGGGCGAGCGCTTGAGATCGAGGCCGATGGCGGCAGCGGGCACCAGCGCGTAGAAGGCGCCGCCATAGCCGATATCGAGCGTCAATCGCCCCAACTCGGGGATATCCACCTGGCAGTCGAGCGCGGCGGCGAAGGCCGGCACGCTCTCGAAATGGACGGTCCCGGTCGTCGTGCCTGACACGGCGACGCGCAGGCGCACGAGGCCGCACGGAACCTGCAGGTTGAAGCGCGTCTCCGGCTCGCTTCGCGCGATCAGTCCGGTGTCGATCGCCCAGCGGCCGATTGCGATGGTCGCGTGGCCGCACATGGTGCTGTAGCCCTCGTTGTGCATGAACAGCACGGCGAGATCCGCCTCGGGATGATCGGGCTTGACCGGTATCACGCCGTACATGTCGTAGTGGCCGCGCGGTTCGAACATGAGCATGCGCCTGATATGGTCGAGCTGCTCGCGCGCGTGCCGGCGCTTGGCGAGAATCGTCTCGCCCGGGATGTTGGGATAACCTTTGACGACGATGCGAACGGGCTCGCCGCCTGTGTGCATCTCGATCGTTTCGAAGCCGTCCGCCGCGTCGTTCATTCCGCCCGTTTGATCGCCGTTTGCTGTTTGCCGGCCAGCCGATCGTAGCTCAAGCTGGCCAGATCGTCCGTTGTCTTGTTGCTGACCAGCGCGCGCGCCAGCTCGCGGCCGAGCGCGGGCGCCACGGCGAAACCGTAGGCGCCACTGCACGCGTCGGCGTAGCCTGCGAGGCCGCCCCGCCGGCCGGCATAGGCGAGGCCATCCTCGGTCGTGGCGCCCAGCGCGGTGTGGATGGAGGCGAGCGGCATATCGGAAAGTTCGGGAAAGCGCCGCGCGATGCGCTGGCGCATGTCCTCGAGGATGGTCGGATTGGGACCGCGGCGGAAACGCTCCGGGTCGGCCGGCTCGAGCTCGCGCGGGCCGGCGCGGCCCACCGCGATATGGGCGATGCCGAGCGGCCGAAGATAAATGCCGGCGACCAGGTCGGTGATGACGATGCGCGGTACCGGCTTGATCGGCGGACCATGATCGGGACCGATGCGCCAATGCGACACGTGCTCGCGCGACGTCGTCAGCGATAGTGGCAGGCTCGCCGTGGCCGCCACCAGGCCAGCCCACGGTCCCGCCGCATTGACGACGAGGTCGGCACTGAGCGGCCCCTGGTCGGTCTCGACGCCTGTGATCCGGTCGCCTTCGCGCCGCAGCGCACGCACGGTGGTGCCGGGCTTGACGGTGCCGCCGGCGTTGCGAAACGCCTTGACGTAGATCTCCGTCGTCTTGACCGGATCGGCATAGCCGCCGAGCTTTTCGTAGATGAGCGCCGCGACGCCGCGGCTGTCGATCGGGCCGATAAGATGCGGAGGCCCGCCGCCGGCAAGCTGCGCCACGTCGATGCCCAGCGAGCGCTGCACCGCCATGGTCTTGCGCGTTTCCACGAGCATGTCTGCGCCGACCATGAGGCCGTGGCCGCATTGCACGAAGCAGGAATCGGTGTCGCGCTCATCGGGCATCGCCTTGAGCATGTCGATGGTGGCGCGCGCCAGGCGGACAGTCGGTGCATGGTCGAAATGCTGATGGACGATCGCAGCGCTCTTGCCGGTGGCCCCGCCGGCCGGACGATCGCGGTCGAGGAGCAGGATGCGGCCTGCGCGCAGGTGCTCCAGATGATAGGCCGTGCTGGCGCCAAGAATTCCGCCACCGACGACGATGACGTCGTATTGCGCGACCACGTCGATCCTCTCCGCCGAATCGGGCCAATGCTTATATCGCGGGTGCGGCGAACTGGCCAAGGTCAGTCGGGCCACTCACCAGGCTCTCTCCGGCCGTTGACGCGCCGGCAGCCCCGGCCCAAACTGACGGCAACAAGCACGAAAACGCAATAACCGATGCGACCGACAGGGAGACAGACATGCTGCGACGCGATTTCCTGAAGAGCACGCTGGCAACGGCGACGACCACCGCCATTGGCGGCGGGTTGGCACCCGCATTTGCACAGTCGAAGCCCAGCCAGATCATTTACATGACCTGGGGCGGCTTGTGGGGCAATGCGCTCAAGGGCAGCATGGACGCCGCCTTCGAGAAGGAAACCGGCGTCAAGCTGGTGCAGGACAATTCGGGCGACCCGGTCGGCCGTATCGCCAAGCTCAAGGTCAATCTGAACGACCAGAAATACGATCTTCTGGCGCTGCACGACGGCAACTTCCCGCTCGCGGTCAAGCAGGGCGTGCTCGAGAAGATCGACCGCAACTCGCCGCGTTTGACGCATCTGAAGGACGTCTATCCGCAACACGTGCACGACTACTGGATCGCGCACATCTTCAACGCGGTCGGTATCACCTATCACAAGGATCTGAAGAATCCGCCAACCTCCTGGGCCGATTTGTGGCGGCCCGAATTCAGGGGGAGGATCATCCTGCCCGAGGTCGTGCACTCGATCGGCCTCTACATCGTCGCGATCGGTGCAATTGCGGCCGGTAAGGACCCGAAGGATGCCGAGGCCGGCTTCGAAATGCTGAAGCGCATGAAGGACCTCAAGCCGATGTTCGTGCAGGACACGGACAGCATCATGAACGCCTTCCAGTCCGGCGAAGCCCAGGTCGGTCTGCTCTACAAGTCGCAGACCTTCACGATCAAGGACAAGGGCGCGCCGGTCGAATGGGCCTTCCCCAAGGAAGGCGGCATTGAGATTGCGTGGGGCACCGGCATCGCCAAGGGCACCAAGCACCTGGAGTGGGCCGAGCGCTATCTCAACGTCCAGATGGACCCGCAGCACCAAACTGCATTCGCGCATACCTTCAACTACGGTGGCTCGAACCCGAAGTCAGTGCCGCTGCTTCCGGCCAATCTCCAGGAGCGCGTCAAGTTCAGCGACGACCAGCTGAAGCGCATGATTCGGTTTGATCATGATTTCATGGCCGACCGGCGCGCCGAATGGACGGATCGCTGGAACCGGATCATCTCGGGCTGAACGCCGCCAGCACTCCCGGCATTGTCGGGGAAAATTGACGCCATGTGGCATCTGTCGTGGCGCGCCAACGGCGATTCCTTCGACGTCGGCCTCCTGGCGAACCGGGCGTTGGCGCGCGGCCACCGCGTCGTCTGGCTGGAGAAGCCTGACGGCGCGGCCGAGGCCGGCGACTATCTGATCGACGCGGGCGCGGCCGACCTGGCCCGCGCGGCCGGCACGCTGGGCGTGACCGTGTCGCGCTGGACGGGGCGGGAGCCGGCAGGTGCGCTCGCGCTGGCGCGACCGAGCCTTGCTCTCTTCACCGGGGAGGCATCCGGCTATCCCTATTTCGCCTATTATTCGCTGTCGCTTGCCCGGCTTGGGTTTGCCTATAGCCCCGCCGACGGCAAGGATCTGGCGAAGGGCACGCTCGACAGCGCCAATCTCTTCGTCATTCCCGGCGGTTTCGCCACCTGGGGCTTCGACCAGGCCGAGAGCGCTCCGGGCGCCGATGCCAAGGTGCGCGATTTTCTCGGGCGCGGCGGCGCGGCGATCGGCTCCTGCGGCGGTGCCTTCTACCTGTCGGCGGGCCGGCCCGGCTGGACCGGATCGGTCATGGCGGTGCCGCGCTACACGCACGAGTATCTGACGACCGGCGTCGGTGTCGTCGCGGTCGACGTGGCACCCTCGCGCCTGACGCTGGGCTGTCCGACGACCATGGAGGTGCCGTACTACCACGGACCGGTGCACGAGGAGGTCGGGCCCGAGGCCCGTGTCATCGCGCGCTTCAAGGATTTGCGCTTCTCCGGCCGGCTCGGCATCGAGAACCCGCTCGATCCGGGGCTGTTCGAGCGCGAGATGAAGGGTCGGCCGGCCGTGATCGAGGCGTCGGGCCTGCGTGGACGGGCGATCCTGTTCTCGCCGCATCCGGAGATGGGCGATCTGCTGCGCAAATATATGTCGCTCGACGGCTATGTCCGCAAATACCTGCCGATCCGCGGTCGCAAGGTGATGGACGAGACCTTGACCTTCTACCGCTCGCTCGATGCGCCCTGCTTCCGCCTGTTGCTCAATGCCGCCCATGCGCTCGCCGCCGACAAGCTGCCAGCGGTTGCACCGTCGGCGCCCGCGCCCACGGCCGCCGAGCTGCACGACGGGATCGTGCGCGTGAAGGCCGCCACCGAGGAGGCGTGGAGCGGGCTCGGCATCACCGAGGACGATGGTTTCGAGGGACTTGTCCACGATATCGCCGGGCGCCTGAAGCGCGATCTGGCACCCGCATTTGCTGCACTCGACCCGGTGCTCGCGCGCCTCGCTTCGGGCGATCCGTGGGCCGCACAGATCGCGCAATCCTGGCACCATGTCGCGGGCTATGCCGAGGCCGGGTTGCGAGCCGACCGCCAATCCAACAAGCCAGTCGCCGCAAAACTGCTGGGCATTGAGCTGGCGATCCGGCTCGCCCAGGCCTGGGGCATGCTGGCGCGCGCTGACCTCGCCTGCACGCAAGCCGACGGTCGCGCTTGACCATGGCAGCCGGGGAGATCGACGTTCGGTTGGAGAACGTCAGCAAGTCCTTCGACCGCGTCGAAGCGGTCAAGGACGTCTCGGTCGACATTCCGCGCGGACAGTTCTTCTCGCTGCTGGGGCCGAGCGGCTGCGGCAAGACGACGACCTTGCGCCTGGTTGCCGGCTTCGAGCATCCCTCGGCCGGCGCCATCTACATCCGCGGCGCCGCCGTCACGCGCGTGCCGCCCTACCGACGCGACTACAGCATGGTCTTCCAGAACTTCGCGTTGTTTCCCCACCTGACCATGGCGGAGAACGTGGCGTTCGGCTTGCGCATGCGGCGCGTGCCAGGGCCCGAGCGCGCGCGCCGCGCGCGCGAAGCTCTCGCTATGGTCAAGCTCGAGGGCCTGGCCGAGCGCTATCCGCGTCAGCTGTCGGGCGGCCAGCAACAGCGCGTGGCGCTCGCGCGCGCACTGGTCGTGCAGCCGGCCGTGCTGCTGCTCGACGAGCCGCTGGGCGCTCTCGACAAGAAACTGCGCGAGGAGATGCAGGTCGAGCTGCGCGAGCTGCAGCACCGGCTGGGCACGACCACGCTCTTCGTTACCCATGACCAGGAAGAAGCGCTCACCATGTCCGACCGCATCGCGATCATGCGCGATGGCGTGATCGAGCAGATCGGACAGCCGCGCGAGGTCTATGAGCGGCCGCGCACGGAGTTTGTCGCGAGCTTCCTCGGCGTCAGCAATTTCTTCGACGGAAGGATCACTGCGGCCGCGAACGGGTCGGCCACCGTCGATCTCGGTTTTGGTCAGGCGGTGCTGAGCCACAGGGGCACGGTCGGCGAGGCGGTGCGCTTTGCCGTTCGGCCGGAAAAGGTGCGGTTGGGCCAGATCTCGACGGGCGGTTTCGCGGCACAGGTGCGCGAGATCGTCTATCGCGGCGTCACCACGCACATCTATCTCGATTGCCATGGCAACGAGGTGATCGTATTCCTGCAGAACGCATCGTCCGACGCGCTGGCCTGGCGCATCGGCGATGCCGTCGCCTTCTCCTGGGAGCGCGACAGTGCCGTCGTCCTCGATCGCGGCTGACGGTTCGCCGCTCGGCGACCTGCTGCGCCAGCTCAGGAGCTGGTCGCTGGTCGCGCTCCCCATCCTGTTCTTCCTGATCTTCTTCGCCGGGCCGCTGCTCTATCTGTTCGTGGTCAGCCTGCTCGAGCCGTCGCAGACCGAGCTCTACGGCACGAACGTCACGCTGCAGAACTACGCCAAGGTCCTGGGCGACGAGTTCTACCTGCGCATCATCCAGCGCACATTGCTGGTCGGCGCGCTGGTCACGGGTATCGCGCTGCTGATCGCCTATCCGGTTGCCATGGCGATCGCGCGCATGACGCCGCGCTGGCGCATCATCGCAATGATCGCGCTGATGTTCCCGCTCATGCTGAGCAATGTCGTGCGCGCCTATGGCTGGATCGCCGTGCTCGGCCGACAGGGCGTGGTCAACACCGTGCTGACCCAGGCCGAGATCATCGACGCGCCGCTCGCGCTGCTCTACTCGATCGAAGCGGTGGTACTCGGGCTGATGACGATCCTGCTGCCCTACATGATCATATCGATTGCCAATTCGCTGACCGGCCTTGATCGCTCCTACGCGGAGGCGGCCCAGTCGCTGGGCGCCGGCCCGTTGCGCACGTTCATCCATGTCACCTGGCCGCTCAGCAGCCCGGGAGTCGCTGCGGGTATGCAGCTCGTGTTCTTCCTGACGCTCAGCGCCTATGTGACGATCGCGCTGTTGGGCGGTCCGCGCTTCTCGCTCCTGGTCAGCATGGTCTATCGCTCGGCCATGGCCTTCCAGTGGACCTTCTCGGCCGCACTCGCCTTCGTCCTCTTGGGCGTCGCATTGGGCGTGGGCGCATTGATCATGCTGGTGTTGCGGCCGGGCCGCGTGCAGGGACGCGGATGATCCGGCTCGGCCACATCCTGCAGAACACGATCGCCGGGATCGCCTTCCTGCTCATCCTCGGTCCGACCATCGTCGTCGTGCTCGTGTCCTTCTCGTCGGCCGAGACCTTCACCTTCCCGCCGCCGGGATTGTCGCTGCGCTGGTTCGTCGAGTTCTTCCAGGCCGACAACATGACCAGCGCGTTTCTGTTCAGCATGCGCGTCGGCGCGACTTCGGCAGTCTGCGCGACGGTGCTGGCGACACTTGCGGCCCGCTTCGTGGTGCGCCAGAGGGGCGTGACCTCGGGCCTTCTTCAGTCGCTGTTCACGGCACCCCTGGTGTTCCCGGCGATCATCCTCGGCTTGGCGCTCCTGCTGTTCTATCGCACGATCAATTTCGGCGGACCTGGCGGCCTCATCCTCGCGCATGTCCTGATCGGCATGCCCTATGCGTTCCGACTCGTGCTTGCCTCGCTCCAAAGCTTCAACCAAACGCTGGAGGAGGCGGCGCAGTCATTGGGTGCCGGGCCGTTCCGTACCTTCTTCCTGGTGACGCTGCCGATCATCTGGCCGGGCGTGCTATCGGGCGGATTGTTCGCCTTCATCGTGTCGTTCGGCGAGCTCAATGTCGCCCTGTTCCTGACCGGGCCGGGCTACAACACGCTGCCGATCGAAATCTTCGGCTATCTGCAATTCCCGGGGCGTCAGCTGATCATCGCCGCAGCATCGACGCTCCAAGTGGCGATGATCATCGTGCTGGCATTGACGATCGAGCGACTGGTGGGCCTCGCGCGCATCGGGAAGAGCTAGCACGGCGACGAGCGCATGGAGCGGACAATGACGGATGCCGACACGATCGCCCGCGACTTCGAAGGCCGAGTTGTCGTCATAACGGGCGGCACGGTGGGCATCGGACGGGAGCTGGCCAAACTCGTCGCCCGGCGCGGCGGCACGGCCGTGGTGTGTGGGCGCGACGAAGGGCGTCTCGCCGACATGCGCGGCGAGGCCAGGCGTGAGGGCCTGAAGATCCGTGCCGAGCGCGCCGACGTCAGCGTCGAAGCCGACGTCACTCGGCTGATCGATGTGACCCACCGGGAGTTCGGCCGGCTCGACGGACTGGTCTGCGCGGCCGGATCCGGCCGCATGGGCACCATCGAGGAGATCGACACGGCGGCGTGGGACTACACGGTCACCGACAAGCTGCGTGGCGTCTATTTTCCCGTGCGTCATGCCTCGTTGATCATGAAGAAGGCTGGACGCGGCTCGATCGTGGCGGTTGCTTCGGTCCATGCCCATGCGAACACCGAGCGACGCGATGCCATCGCACCGATGGTGGCGGCGATGGTGGCAATGATGCGCGGCGTCGCGGTCAGCCTCGGACCATTTGGCGTGCGGGCGAATTCGGTCAGCCCAGGACCGACCGAGACACCGACCTGGCGCGGCAACTGGGAGCGGCTGTTTCCAAATCTCGATTTTGCCGAGATCATGCGGCGCGTCGGGCGGTCCATTCCGATGCAATGCATCGGTCAGTCGTCCGACGTTGCCGAGCCGATCGCCTTCCTGCTCTCCGATCGCGCACGCTATATCACGGGCATCGATTTGAAGATCGACGGCGGCTTGACCGCCAAGCTGGCGATGGCGACGCAGATCGACTGATTAGGCCCGCGCTGGCCAGCAGCCCCTAATCGATCGGCAGGAGACGCAGTGCTGCGAGAATTCCGCCATCGACGCGAATTTCCTCGCCAGTGACGAAGCGACAGGTCGCCAGGAATTCGACCAGCTCGGCGACTTCATCGGCTTCGCCGATGCGCCGCATCGGATGCTGCTTGGCGGCGTGATCGTAGAGACGGCTGACGCCTTTCTTCTCGGGATCGCGGTCCTCGGTCCAGGCTTTGAGCAGGCCGGAGGTTCGGATCGCCGTCGGAATCACGGCATTGACCCTGATGTTGTGGCGGCCGAGATCGACCGCCATCGAGCGAGTCATGCCGAGCAGCCCGGCTTTGGTCGCGGCATAGGCGAGTCGCCCCGGGCCGACAGCCTGGGCATGCACGGTGGAGATGTTGACGATCGCTCCGCCGCCCGCAGCCTTCATGCCCGGCACCACGGCCTTGGACAGCAGGAAGGGGGCGCGCATGTGGATGGCGAAGGCCTCCTCGAAGTCGGCTTCGCTCGCCGTGGCGACATCGCCGTCATGCTGTTTGGCGGCGTTGTTGACGAGAACGTCGACACGGCCGTGACGCTTGATCGCGCCGGCGATGAAGCTCTTGACCTGAGCAGGATCCGTCAGCTCGACTTCGTGCCATTCGAGCTGGTCGCGCCGGGGATGCGACGCGACGCGCTGGCGCAGAGCGTCCGCAAGCCGGTCGCACAAGACGATGCGCGCGTTCCTGTCGGCAAAGCGGCCGGCGATCGCCATGCCAATGTCGCCGGCCGCGCCGGTGACCACCACGACTGAAGGAGAATCCATTTGCCGCCACCTTTCCAAGGGTTATGCTTTCTAGGTAGACCGACTTGACCCGTCAAGCTGCGGCGGCGCGTGCAAGCGGGATTTCTGATGAATCCGGTGACATGAAGATCGCCGCAATCACCACCTACGTCGTCAAGGCGGGCAAACGCTACGAGATCGGCGGCGGCAGCCGCGATGGCGAGGCGCTGCCGGATTCTGGCTATTTCCGCTTCCATCCCTATCCGCATCTCTATTCTCAGCGCAGCGAGGCGCTGGTCGTGCGCGTCGATACCACCGAGGGGGTGTCGGGTTGGGGCGAAGCGCAGGCGCCGATCGCTCCGGAAGTGGCCGAAACAATCGTGCGCCTGATCCTGGCGCCTGTCGTTCTCGGCCGCCCCGCCGTCGAGACCAACAGCCGATACATCGACATGTACGAGGCCATGCGCGTCCGCGGCCATGGCGGAGGTTTCTACGTCGACGCCATCGCCGCGATCGACACGGCGCTATGGGACATTCGGGCGCGCGCGGCCGGCCTGTCGTTGAGCACGGCTATCGGCGGCCGGTTGCGCGAGCGCCTGCCTTGCTATGCATCGGGATTGCGGCGGCCGACTGCGGAGGAAAGGACCGAGGAGGCCAAAGCGCATGTCGGCAACGGCATCTCGGGCCTCAAGCTGTTCCTCGGCCACGGCCTCGAGCGGGACGCCGAGGCGATCGCACTGATCCGCGCCGCGGTCGGCCCGCGTGTGCGGCTTTTCGTCGATGCGCTGTGGCGCTACGACTACCCTTCGGCCGTGCGGCTCGGCCGAATCTGCGAACAGCACAAGGTGGACTTTCTCGAATCGCCGCTGCTGCCCGACGACATCGAAGGCCATGCCAACCTCGCTCGGGAGCTCGACGTGGCGATCGCCGTCGGCGAGGCGTTGCGGACGCGCTTTCAGTTCACGCCCTGGCTGCAGCGCGGGGCCATCGACATCTGTCAGCCCGATGTCATGCGCAACGGCGTGTCGGAGGCCTGCAAGATTGCCGTGCTGGCCGAGAGCCTGAACAAGCCGGTCGCCTACCACACCGGCTGCACGACGGCGATCGGGCTGGCGGCGACCTATCATCTCGCGGCGGCGATTCCGAATTTCTACATCCAGGAGTATCAGCCGGTGATGCTCGACACCTTCAATGCCTGGCTGAAGGAGCCGATCCGACTGAGCGGCGGCGAGATCGTCGTGCCCAGCGGTCCGGGTCTCGGCATCGAGCTGGACGAAGAGCGCATGCGGCGCGACGTGGTGAGCATGTCGACCGTCACTCTCAAGAGCTGATCGAAATGGCCAGATCAGGCACCGTCCGTCGCGGCCGAACGACCTCCGAGCCGCTGCCGTTGCAGTCGCAGATCGTGCCGCCGGGATCGCGGGTCGAAGAGGTCTTCGGTGGCGGCGCCGTCCTGACCGAGGGCGTGGCGGCCGGTCCGGACGGGCTGATCTATTTCAGCGATATCACCCGCACTCTCGACTGCACGGATGAGCGCGGCATGCAGGCGGGCCATATCTGGCGCTTCGATCCGGGCGACGGATCGTGCCGGATCTTCCGGTCGCCGAGCGGCATGGCCAACGGCATCGTGTTCGATCGGCAGGGCCGCATGGTCGTCGCCGAGGGTGCGGACTATGGCGGGCGGCGCATCACGCGGATGGACATGGCAACCGGCCGCAGCTTCATCGCGGCCGGGCAGTTTGACGGACGCCCGTTCAACGCACCAAACGATGTCGCGATCGATGCCAAGCAACGGATCTACTTCACCGATCCGCGATATATCGGCTGGGAATCCATCGAGCAGCCGGTGATGGCGGTCTATCGCATCGATCCGGACTGCTCGGTGCACCGCGTCATTACGGATGTGCGCAAGCCAAATGGCGTCGCCCTCTCGCCCGATCAGCGGACCCTCTATGTGTCGAGCTCTGACAACGGCACGATCGCGTCACGTCGGTTGCCGGCCAACGTGCCTCTGCCCGACGGGGAGTCGAAGGTGTTCTCCTATGCCTTGTCGTCGAAAGGCGCGGTGGGGCCCCGGCGGACATTTGCCGATCTGGACGCCATCGGCCAACCGGACGGCATGACCGTGGACGACCAGGGCTTCGTCTACGTGGCGATCTTTGCTCCCGAGCCGATGGTGGCGGTGTTTTCACCCGCGGGAGAGTGGGTGGCGCGCATCGACATGGCCGACGCCACGACCAATGTCGAATTCGGTCGCGGCAAGGCGCGCTACGACCTCTACATCACAGCGGGGCATGGCCTTTACCGCATCCGGCTCGCCCGCGCGGGCTTCCATTTGCCTCCGCTTTGACGTCTCGCCACGGAAGGAACATGTGATGATCGTTCGCTATGGAATCTACGAGGGCAGCGTCGCGGCGGAGAACCAAGCGCAGTTCGACCGCAACATGGGCGACGAAGTCGTCCCCATGTTGGCGCGCATGCCCGGCGTTCTCGAGGTCCGCCTGCTGCGTGGCATCGGCGTCGGTGCCTTGGCGCCGCGCTATCACCAGATGATCGAACTGAGCTTTGCCGACGACGCGGGCCTGCTCATGGCGATGAACTCGGCTGAACGGCGGGACATCGGCCGGGTCCAGGCACCAAGCCTCGATCTGTTCAGCGGGCACACGCCGCACGCCAATTTTTCCGTGACCCGGCGTCTGCGCGGCGCCAACGTCAAGTAGCGGTTTCGCGGGGCGGCGGGCAGGGAGCTCGGGATGCGCATCATGCGAGCCGGCCATCCCGGCTATGAAAAGCCCGCCTGGGTCGGACATGACGAGTCCAGGCGGGACCTTTGCATCCGGATCACCGATATCGATGTGGCGGTTCTTGCCGGCCCATGGTGGACCGAACTCGGCTTGGTCGATCGCGACGGATTGCCGGCGATGGATCGGGCCGCGCGGCCCGCACCATGCGTGGCGCAGCCGGGCGCCATAATCCTGACGGGAGGCCGATCCGCCGGTGGCGCAAGTCTCTTTGGCTTGAAGGCGGGCAGGCCGGTCGGCGCACAAGACGACGTGCTGCTCGCGCCGCCGGTCGAGATCACAGGCCGCGCCGGACTGGCGGCCGTCGTCGGAGGTCGTTCTGGCGGCAGACCGACAGTGGGCGGCTATTGTCTCTACTTCGACGTCGCATCGCGAGCCGGTGGGCGCGATGAGTCGGCAATTGCGCTGAGGTCGAGCCGGCCGACTTACCTGTCCCTAGGGCCGTACCTGATCAGCCCTGAAGATCCGATGCTTTCGCAGGACATCGCGCTGGACGTCGGCACGGAAGGCGGCGTGCGCAGCAGAGTCAGCCGCGCGCTTGGCAAGAAGCAGATTGCCAGCCTGTTGACGGAGATCGACACACTCCTGCCAGTGGAGCCCGGTTACGTCATCTTGATCGATGCGCTCTCCGATGGCGGCGACAGCATCCGCTTCGGATCAAATGATGTGATCACTGTGAATGGCGGGATCTTCGGCGACCAGCGGCGCCGATGCATGGTGGTTTAGCGCCGCGCGGCAATGGAAGCACAAATTGCGCCGCAATACTTCGCGGCAGCCGGGGTTTCCATTTGACGCCTTCGACAGATCGTTCCTATCGTTACTCAACAATCGCGTCGCAGCACGCATGAGCCAGGCGAGTTGGCAAGTCCTGGGTCGTCGGCAGGCGGCATTTTCGGGGAGGGCAATATGTTTCGCAGAATTCGACGGCTCGTCCTGACGGCAGTCGCCCTTGTCGGCGCCTCTGCAGCCATGGTCGGCGGTCCGGTTCCCGCTTTGGCGCAGGGCGGTAAGGTCGTCCTGGCCATTCCCCAGGAGCCGACGACGTTTCAGCCGTATTTCTTCTCAATAGCCTTCTACCATCTCTACAACCAATTCTATAACGTCCTGGTTCGCCTCGACCCCGATCAGAAGGCGCAGCCCGAGTTGGCGGAAAGCTGGCAGCTTTCGCCCGACGGATTGAAGTAGACGCTTAAGCTGTGCGCGGGCGTCAAGTTCCATTCGGGCAAGGATTTCACTGCCAACGACGTCAAGCGCAGCTGGGAGCGTGCGACGTCGAAGGACATTCACGCCAACAGCAAGCCGCTGTTCCAGACCATCGAGCGGGTGACCGTGATCGATCCGCTCACCGTCGCGCTCGAGTTCAAGGGGCCGAACCCGGGTCTCTATGACCTGCTCGACCAGCTCTGGATCATCGACGACGACCTCTACGACAAATCAGCAACTCAGCCGATCGGCACGGGGCCTTTCGTGCTGACCGACTACCGGCCGGGCGACAAGATGGTGCTCAAGCCATTCGCCAATTATTGGAACAAGGGCAAGCCGCGGCTGAGCGAGGCGGAAATCCGCATCATCAAGGATCCCCAGGCACTCCTGCTCAATCTCGAATCCAAGACCATCGACGCGATCGGCCAGGTCAATGTGCCTGACGCGCAGCGGTTGGAGCGCGCAGGGTTCGCGGTCGAGACCGCGAGCGAAGGAATCCTCTACAACATCATGTTCAACACGAAGTCGGGCCGTTTCGCCGGCAATACCAAGCTGCGCCAAGTATTCGTTCATGCGACCGACCGCCAGCGCTTCAACCGCATCGCGCTCGCCGGCAAGGCACGGCTACTCTGCCTGCCATGGATTCCGTCGAACTTCGCCTACGACAAGGCGCTCGAGGCGACTTGCGACTTCGACCTGGCCAAGGCCAAGACGCTGCTGGCTGAAGCGGGCTACCCCAACGGCATGAACCTGACGGTCTACACCTCGACGCAGTGGTACTACGGCATGACCAAGCTGGCCGAGATCGTCCAGTCCGACCTCAAGCAGATCGGCATCAACATCAAGCTGGAGGACGTCGAGACAGCGGAATATACCAAGCGGCACAACAACCTGGAGTACGAAGCCATCATGTCGCTGACCGGCCGCGTCAATCGCGACCCCGCTACCATGTTGAACGCGACCAGCACGATGCGGGCGAAGGACAATGCGGCGGGCTACGACAATCCTCGCTTCGTCACACTCGTTGCCGATGCCTCCAGCACGGTCGATACGACGAAGCGGCGCCAGCTGTTCGACGAGATCAACAAGGTCATTCGTACCGACATGTACACCATGCCGGTCGCGACCTCGCCTTTCCTGTTCGGTTACAACAAGAAACTTCAGAACATCCGCTTCTCGGTCGACGGTTTCGTCTATCTCGAGGATGTCACGGTCAAGTGACCAGTGGGTGAGCGGGCATCTGCCCCCGGCGGCAGGAGGCTTGGCCGCGGGCGATTGCGGGCGATGGTGCCGGCGCCTGAATGACGTGCCGGCGAGCGGACGATGATCTTGGTTGAGTTGAGATCGTTGCGGTTTTTCCGCCATGCCGTGGGCATGACGAGCTTCGTTATCTTCGTTGTTCTCGGCATGCTGGTGCTCTTTGCGCCGATCGTTAGCCCCTACGCTCCCGAGGCGCAGTTCCGTGGCGAAGAGCTGCTGCCGCCTCGGCCGGGCTTCTGGTTCGGCACCGACGACCTCGGCCGCGATATACTTTCGCGCTGCCTGCACGGCGCACAGCTGTCACTGGTCACCGGCTTTCTCGCCGCAGCCATGGCCGGGGTGGCGGGGACCGTGCTCGGCACGGTCGCCGGCTTTTGTCGCGGTGCGGTCGACGCCGTGCTCGGTCGTATTTTCGACACGATCCTGGCGTTCCCGGGCCTGCTGCTTGGATTGGCGGTCGCGGTTTTTCTCGGCAAAGGTCTGTACAACGCAGCCATCGCTGCCGCCGTCATCAACCTGCCGCTGATCGCGCGCCTGGCGCGGGCCGGTGTGCTCGGCGAGCAGGAAAAGGAATATGCGCAGGCGGCGCGCGCGATCGGTGCCGGCCCGTCCCGCATCGTCATGCGCCACCTACTACCCAATATCCTGCCGATCATCTTGGTCCAGGTGACGCTGACCGTGGCCGACGCCATGATCATCGAAGCCGGTCTCAGCTTCCTCGGGTTGGGCGCTCAGCCGCCGCAGCCCTCGCTCGGCATCATGCTCCGGGATTCCCGAAACTTCCTGTCGAGCGCCCAGTGGTACGCCATTTTTCCGGGCATCTTCTTGACGGTTTTCCTGATGCTCATCAGCTTCATGTCCGACGCGCTGTCCGAGAGTCACCAGGTGCGCGCGCGGCGGAAGGTCGGCTGAACATGCGATACCTGGTCGGCCGGCTGCTTCAAATTCTTCCGGTCATGTTCATGGCGTCCATTCCCGTGTTTCTCATCATTCACCTGGCAGAAGGCGACCCCGTTCTCATGCTGCTCGGCGTGGAGGCCACGACCGAGTCGATCGAGGCGATGCGTCATCGCTTGGGGCTCGACCAGCCCTTGTGGCAGCAATACGTCAATTGGATCGTCGGCATCCTCAACGGCAACGTCGGACGCTCCGTCATGTCGAGCTTCACGGTTCACGACCTGCTGGCGCAGCGGATTCCCGCCACCTTCGCGCTGGCGGGGGTCGCGATCCTCTTTGCGATGATTATGGCCTTCCCGCTGGGCATCGTCGCAGCGATCCGGCGCGGCAGCGTGTTTGATCACATCGTGACGGCCGGAACCTCGGTTGCCATCGCCATTCCGCACTTCTGGCTGGGCATCATCTTCGTGCTTCTGTTCGCGGTCGAGTTGAACTGGCTGCCGGCGGGGGGCTATGTCTCGCCGATTGATTCGCCGGCGAAGTTTGCACAACTGGTTTTTCTGCCTGCGCTGACGCTGTCGCTCTACATTGCCGCGGCTCTGACCCGGTTCGTGCGAACGTCCATGTCCGAGGTTCTCCAGCTCGACTACATCCGCACCGCCCACAGTAAGGGCCTCTCGCCCGCAACGGTCATTCTCGTCCATGCCGCTCGGAACGCGTTGATCCCGGCCGTCACCGTGGTCGGCGTTCAGTTCGGGCGCCTGCTCGCGGGTACGATCATCGTCGAAGCGATTTTCGCCTGGCCCGGACTCGGCCAGCTCATGCTGAGCGCCATCAACAATCGCGACTTCCCGGTCGTGCAGGGTGCCTTTCTCGTGTTCGTCGTGATGGTGATCGTTTCGAACCTGGTCACAGACCTGTTGTACTCGCTCATCGACCCGCGGATCTCTCTCGACGGCAGCCAGAACTAACCGTGTCGCTGTGGCGCTTGCCGATAGTCCGGTGTCGAAGAAGACGCCGCCGCAGTTATTGGCATGTGCTGCGGCGTCAGTTTGACTTCGGCGTGACCGATTCCTAGAGTAGATACGCAGTATACTGTGCAACCGGACAAACACTCGGCGAACAAGGGAGGCCGTCATGGACATGGAAACCCGCTACCGACTCGCGCTCGAGCGCTACGGCAACGGCGACATCGACCGCCGGACGTTTCTCGGCCACATCGCGCTCCTCGGCATCGCCTCGGGCGTCACTGTGACGGGCATGCTCGGCTGGGCGCGCGAGGCGCTCGCCGCGCAGACATTGCGCTTCGACTCCTATGGCGGCGTCTACCAGGCGGCAGTCGACAAGCACGTGTTCCAGCCGATGAGAGCCAAGGGCGTCACGATCAACCAGGGATCGTTCGGCAACCCCGACGAGCTGCTGGCCAAGATCCGCGCCGAAGGCGTCGGCGCCTACAACGTGTTCTCCTGCGCCGACGAGAGCACGGCGTTGCGCTTCATCGAGGCGGGATTCGCGGTCGAGCTCGATGAAAAGAAGATCCCGCGCCTCGGCGACGTCGTGCCGATGGCGCTCAACTCCTACCGCAAGATCTTCAACGGCAAGCTTCCCGGCGTGCCGACCGGCATCTCGGGCGTCTGGCTCGGCTACAACAAGGAGAAGGTCGACAAGGCCGAGGTCGAGGCCAAGGGCTTCAACATCCTGCTCGAGCCGAAATACAAGGGCCAGATGACCGGCGAGGACTACTGGATCCGCCGGATCTGGTACGCGGCCGTGCAGACCAAGCAGGACCCGAACAACATCAAGGATATGGAAGCCGTCTGGGAGAAGATCCGCGAGAGCCGGCGCCTCGTCCTCAAATACTTCGCCTCGGGCGCCGAGCAGATGCAGCTCTTCTCGAGCGGCAGCGTCATTCTCGGCGACGCCTGGTTCGTGCGCATCTACAACCTGAAGAAGCAGGGCGTGCCCGTCGAAGGCTGGCCGCAGAGGGGCACCTACGTCACCTTCGCCACGCTGATGCCGCTCAAAGGCACGCCGATGGACGCCTACTACGAGATGGCCGACATCCTGCTGCGGCCCGAGGTGGCGATCCCGCTGTCGATCGAGGTCGGCAATGCGCCGCTGCTCGATCCGAAGAAGCATCCGGTGCCGCAGGAGGCCGCGGCCATTCCCGGCTTCGATCCGACCGGCACGCTGGCAGGCTACGACACGCTCGACCCGCTCTACTGGAGCAAGAACGCCGACAATTGGCAGCGCCAGTACCAGCGCGTCATGGCGCGCGGCTGAACCCTGGGTCGCAGGCGAGCACGGAATCGAGAAGGGGCGGTCGCAAGACCGCCCCTTCGGGTTTTCGGTCGGTGCCTACCTGCCGTAGAGGAAATCGGGCAGCATCAGCGTCATGCCCGGCCACGCATACATGATGACGAGGCACAGGACGACGATGAGCATGTACGGCATCATGCCTGCAAAGATCTGGTTGAGCGTGACGTGCTTGGGCGCAACGCCCTTCAGGTAGAACGCTGACATGGCGACCGGGGGCGACAGGAAGGCAGCCTGAAGATTGACCGCGACCATCGCTCCGAACAGCACCGGATCGATGCCGAAGTGCGACAAGAGCGGAATGAAGATCGGTACGAAGATAACGATGATCTCGGTCCACTCGAGCGGCCAGCCGAGAATGAAGATGATCAATTGCGCCACGAGCATGAACTGCAGGGGCGTCAAATTGAGGCCAAGTACCCATTGTTCGATCACCTGCTGACCGCCGTGCAGCGCAAACACGGCGGAAAACAGCGCTGAGCCGACGAACAGCCAGCACACCATGGCCGTCGTCTTGGCCGTCAGGAAGACCGACTCTTTCATGGTGGCGAACAGGCGTCGCGAGGTGGCGAGGTCGCGTCCCCAGGCGACGGCCGTGCCTGTGAACAATCCGCCGAGCACGCCGGAGATGATGATGGTCATCGTTTCGCCTTGGATCGAACCGAGCGACGCGCCCACGATCGCTCCGATCAGGGCGGACCACAGCGTCAGCCGCTGATATTTTTGAAGTGCCGCAAGATACATGGCGCCGATCGAGCCGATACCGGCGGACTCGGTGGCCGTGGTGATGCCGAACAGAATCGCGCCGAGCACCGAAAGCGTCAGGACGGCGAGCGGGACAACCGACGACGTCAGCATTTTCAGAATCTCAAGCTGCTCGCCGTCCATTCGCCAGTAGTAGAAGAGCAAGAGCGCGGCCATGAAGGCGGCGGCAGTCCAGAAGCGCTCGTAGAATCCTTCTGGGGCACCTTCCTCGACCGTTCGGGGTGCGACGTCGCCCAAGGGACCGCTGCGGGTCGTTTGCTGCTCCTCCATCTCCTGCTCGCCGGCACCGAGCTCCTTGACCTCCTCATCTTCGGCTGGCGCCTGCAACGTTTCGGTCTGCTCGACCGATACTTCCGGCGGAAGCATCGCGTCAGGTGCATTGCGGACCAGGACGAACCACCAAGTCAGGCAGAACAGGGACAGCACCAACACGAGGGGCACGCTGGCGGCGGCGAAGTTACGAAAAATAAACCCAAAGCTCACCGGCCGGCCGGCCGGGGTCGTCGCCCCGGCAAGTACGCCGGGGCGCAGCACGGCTAGGAGCAATGCGCCGAAGACGCGCTTGGATTCCCCGCGCTCCAAGCGCGCAAGCCAGTCGGGGACCGGCACGCGATACTGGTCCGCCGACAGCTTCGGCGCGAGCTGCGGGTTGATGAGCGCGCGACAGATGATGTAGATGACATAGAGCGAAGCGAGAAAAAAGCCGGGGAGCATTGCGGCAGCGTAGAGCTTGACGATCGACTGGCCGGCAACCGCGGCATAGACGATCAGCATGACCGAAGGCGGGATCAGGATGCCGAGCGTGCCTCCCGCCGTGATGGCGCCGGACGCGAGCCTGACGTCGTAGCCGGCGTTGAGCATCGGGCGAAGGGCAATGACGCCCATCAATACGACGACGGCTCCGACGATTCCCGACGCCATGCCCCAGAAGGCGCAGACGATCAGCGTCGTCACTGCCAGCGAGGCGGGCAGACGCCGGAACGCGAGCTGAACGCTGTGAAACATCTTGTCGACCAGCGCGGCACGTTCGATCAGGTATCCCATGAACACGAACAGCGGGATCGAAATGAGCGTGTCGTTGTTCATCGCCCCGTAAGTGCGCTGCACCATGAGGTCGAAAATCTTGTTCTCCCACCAGTGCTGCGCCGGATCGAAGAATGCCAGCGCACCGAAGAGCATGCCCATGCCCATCAGCGTGAAGGCGGTCGGGAATCCCATCATGATTGCAATGACGATCAGCCCGAGCATCGTCAGGCCAAGGATCGGGTCGCTCAATTCCTGCCTCCGTCGCGCGTCTCTGGTGACGCGCCACTTTCCCCCAAACCGCGATGCTTGGCGGCATCCTGGATGTCCTGGGCGTGCTCCGCGACCCGACGCGACTCCTCGTCCACGAACTCGCTTTGCGAAAGTTGTGTACCCACCACATCGATCTCTTCGACGTCCTTCAGCCTGGCAGGCCATTCGCCGGTGCGTAGGCAGACCACGCATCGGGCGATCTCGGTCAGGCCCTGAAGCATCACCAGGACGCCGGCGATCGGAATGAACGTCTTGAAGTGGTAGACCGGCGGGCCGTCCGCCGTGACGTTCGAGTGCTCGTTAATGCGCCAGGACAGCTCGGCAAAGCCGTAGCCGGCATATGCAAGGGCCAGAATGCCAGGGACAAAGAAAAGGATATAGAGCGTGAGATCGAGCGCTGCCTGCACGCGCGGCTTCATGGAGCCATAGAGAAAATCGCCGCGCACATGGGCATTCTGTGCCAGTGCGTAGGCACCGCACATCATGAACAGCGTGCCGTAGAGCATGCTGTTGAGGTCGAAGATCCAGGCCGTCGGCGCGTTCAGAATGTAGCGCTTGAAGACTTCGATGCCGACGACGAGCGCGAGCGCGACGATGAGCCAAGCAAAGGCTTTGCCGGACCATGCGCTGATGCGGTCAGTGGCGAGAAGAAAGCGTTGGACGGTCATGGATAGGGAATGGAGGAGCGGCGTGCGGCCGTCAAGAAAAAGCGAGACACCATCCCGCTAGGGGAATGGTGTCTCGCCGCACTTTGGGGTCAGCCCTTCTTGGGCGCCGGCTTCTTGCCGAAGTAGTGGTTGTACGCCATCTCGCGACGGACGTTGGTGTCGAGATCCCACTTCACGGCGCGCTCGGCAAAGGCGCGCTGCGAAGCCTCGATCTCCTTGAAGAGGGCATTGCCTTCGCCCTTCTTGGCGGCCGCGGCGTCATAAGCCACGAGCTGGGCCTGGAGGATCGAATTGGGCGTCTTATAGAAGCGGACCTTATCCTTGGTCTGCATCTCAATGTAGTCCTGCGAGTACCGGTGTATCGACTTCCAAACCAGGTCCTGCGAGGCGGCTTCGACGCCGTTTTCGATGATCGCACGCATCTTGGCCGGCAGAGCGTCGAACTTCGTCTTATTGAACATGATCTCGAACTGCTCGGCGTTCTGGTGGTAGCTCTGCAGCATGCAGACCTTCGACACATCCGGGAAGCCAAGGATGCGGTCGGACGTCGCATTGTTGAACTCGGCCGCGTCGAGCAGGCCGCGATCCATGGCCGGAACGATTTCGCCGCCGGGCAGCGCATTGACCGCGAGGCCCATGCCGGTGAACACGTCAATCGACAGGCCGACGGTGCGGAACTTCAGGCCCTTGAGATCCTCGGCCTTCTGGACCGGCTTCTTGAACCAGCCGAGCGGCTGCGTCCACATCGGCCCGTAGGGGAAGGATACGACGTTGGCGTTGATCGATGCGTAGAGCTTCTGGAGCAGCTCCTTGCCGCCGCCGTACTTGTGCCAAGCCATGAGCTGCTGGGCATCCATGCCGAAGCCCGGGCCCGAGCCCCACAGCGCCAGCGCATTCTGCTTGCCGTAGTGGTAAACGAGCACGCCATGGCCGCCATCGAGCGTGCCGGACGAGACCGCGTCGAGCAGACCGAAGGCAGGCACCACGGCACCGGCCGGCAGCACTTCGATGCGCAGCTCGCCGCCGGTCATGTCATTGACCTTCTTGGCGAAGTCGCCGGCATATTCGTGGAAGATATCCTTCGCCGGCCAGGTGCTTTGCCAGCGCATGGTGATCGGCGTCGCTTGAGCGGTCGCGATGCGCGGCGCCGCCAAGGCGCTCGCGCCCGCCGCGACCGCGCCCGCGGCCTTCAGGAATCGCCGGCGGCTCGGCATCGCGGCCGCAGACTTATCGGTCTTGGTCATTGTGGATCTCCTCCCGTGGTGTGATGAATTGGTTGAGACGGCTCAAGTACCCGAGGCCCAGCTTAACCCGTCGTGGCGGGCGAACAAGACCGTGGTATCCAGTATTCTCCATTTGTGACCATATCTCGCCCGGTTTTTCCGGATCGTGCAAGGCTTTTCCAGCTACTCGGGATATGCTTCAGCGATGATGGCGACGCAGTCGCCCCGCTCGACCCGGCCCGGCACGCGCCGGGCGATCAGCAGCCCGGCGCGCCAGGCCAGCAGCTGGCGCGGCCGGCGGTCGAGGTCCTCGACGAAATGGATCTGGCCGAGCGGCTGGCTGGCCTCGATCGCGTCGCCGATTTCCACGAAGGGCTCGTAGATCCCCGCATCGTGCGCCAGCGCCAGGCTTTCAGCGTCGGTCATTTGCATGAGCCTCGTGTCGCTGCGGCCCTGGGCGCGCGGCGGCACGATGTCGCCTTCGATGACGCCGAAGTGCTTGAGCAGATTGCCGATCCCGGTCTCCGCGATGGTCACCGTATCGGGCGAGACCATGCCGCCCCCGCCGAGGCCGGTGGTGATGTAGAGCTTGTTGCCGGCGCCGACGATGGCGGCGAGCGTGCCCTCGCGATCGAGATCGCCACGCACCAGGCCGACCGGCGCGCCGAAGGCGCGGGCGGCGCTCAAGGCGCGCGCCATCTGCTCGCGGTCTTCCTGGCGCGGTACCGCGACATTGGGCAGATAGATCATCGACCGGCCGCCGGATTGCAGGTCGAGCACGACATCGGCACGGTCGACCAATTCGTCGCGCACGAAATGGGCGATTGCCTCGGTGATCGTGCCCTGGCGCGAGCCGGGAAAACAGGCGCTGATCGCCTTGCCGTCGATCGGCGAATGGCGGTGGCCGGACTGCAGTGCCGGCAGGTTGAGCGCGGGCAGGATGATGACGCAGCCCTTGACCGCCTCCGGCCGCAAGTCGCGCGCCAGCTTCATGAGCGCGACCGGGCCCTCGTACTCATCGCCGTGACTCCCGGCGGCAAGCAGGAGCGTCGGCCCCTCGGCATTGCGCACGACCGTGACCGGAACCAGCAGCGTACCGAGCGCCGAATCGTCCCGGCCGTGCGGAACCTTGAGATAGCCGACCTGCTTGCCCGCACTCTCGAAATCGATGTCGGTCGTGATCGAGGATGCGATTTCCGTCATGGCGCACTCCTGCGTTCGGCGCTTCTGGTGGCGTCTGGGCGGGCACTTCTGGTCATCGGCGCGGTGATCATCCCCCGGGCGTCAGGCGGTGGCCAGAGCCGCCTCGACGCTCTGCGCGAGCGCGAGCAGGCGCCGGTCGTGGCCGCGGCTCCCCATCAGCATCAGGCCGACCGGCGCGTCGCCGGGGCGATGGCAGGGGAGCGAGATGGCGCAGCGATCGAGAAAATTGCCGATCGTCGTATTGCGCAGGATCAGCAGGTTGAGGCGCGAAAAATCCTCGTCGCGCGCGATCTCGCTGAGCCTCGGCGCCACGATCGGGCAGGTCGGCATGAGCACCGCGTCGTAGGGCCGTGTCGTCCGGTCGGCTCGCTCATTGAGGTCGCGGCGCGCCGCCAGCACGTCGAGATAGTCGGCGGCACTCTGCTCGGCGCCGCGCTTGATGCGCGCGCTGACGCGTGGATCGTATTCGGCGCCGCGCTTGCCGATCAGTTCGCGGTGCCAGTGATAGGCCTCGGCAGCGCCGAGTCCGCCCTTGGAATAGATGGCGGGCAACTCGCCAAGCTCGTCGAAGCCGATATCCGTCAGCTTCGCGCCCGCCGACGACAGGCGCGAGAGCGCGCGCATATAGGCGGCGCTGACATGACGATCCATGCTGTCGAGGACGTAGCTTTGCACGCAGGCGAGGCGCGCACCGGCGAGCGGCAGCGGCTCCGGCACCGTCGGTTCGCTGCCAGCGATCACGGCATCGACCAGCGCGCAGCAGGCGACCGTCCGTGCCAGCGGACCGATCGAATCGAGCGAGTGCGAGAGCGGTACCGAACCCGCCAGCGGTACGCGCCGCGCCGTCGGCTTGAAGCCGACGATGCCGCACAGCGCGGCCGGGATGCGCACGGAGCCGCCAGTGTCGGTGCCGATCGCGGCCGCTGCCATGCCGTCGGTGACCGAGATCACCGCGCCTGACGACGAGCCACCCGGAATGCGTCCCTCGGCCGGCATCGAGCCTCGGTCCCACGGATTGCGCGGCGTGCCGTAGTGGGGATTCCAGCCGATGCCCGAATAAGCGAACTCCGTCATGTTGGTCTTGCCGACAATGATGGCGCCGGCGGCGCGCAGGCGCCGGACGATGACCGCGTCCTGGCGGGCCGGCTGCGCGTCCTTGAGGACGACCGAACCGGCCGTCGTCGGCTCGCCGGCAACGTCAAACAAATCCTTGATCGAAATTGGCAGCCCCCCGAGAGGCCCGGCCACAACGCCGTGGCGCCGCAGCCGGTCGGAGGCTTCGGCAGCCGCAATCGCGGCTTCGCGGTAGAGCCGGGTATATACGCGTTGCCCTTCTCCGCCCGGCGCGGCGGCGGCGTCCAGCGCAAGCTCGGTCAGAGCAGCGCTCGACGTGGATCCGGTTGAAAGATCTCGGTCAAGATCGCGCAGCGGTTTCATTCAGGCCTCGTCAGACAATACGCCGGGATTATGCTGGTATGGCCATGGTGGCGCACAATATTTTTGCGTCACCAGGGCAGACCATGTAGATTCCCGACGTTTCCCAGAAGAAACGGGAATTTTTGTTGCCGCGGTTGGGGGGCCGGCGCGGCACACGGATTGCGGGGAATGAAAACCAGGAATCAATTCATCATCATCGCCGTGCTCAGCGTGCTGGGCGGCACGGCTTGGTATTACAAGGATATCTTGCTGGCTGGAACGCAGCAGACGACGCGGACGCAGCCGACGGGCGGCCGGCCGGTGCCGGTTCAGACTGCGGTCGCGCGCCACGGCGCCGTCATCGATACGATCGAAACCGTCGGCACGGCGGCTGCAAATGAAGCCGTGACCGTCACGACCAAGACGGCCGGGATCGTGGCCAAGGTGCACTTCACCGACGGCCAGACCGTGCGCGCTGGCCAGGTGCTGATCGAACTCGATCGGCGCGAGGCACAAGCCGAGCTCGAGGCGTCGCGTGCGGCCGTCGTGATCGCTCAGCAAAATTACGACCGCGCCTCCAAGCTGCTCGGCATGCAGGCTGTCTCTCAGGCGCGCATGGATGAGCTGAGCTCGCAGCTCACGAGCGCGCAGGCGCGGATCAAAGTGCAGGAAGCCCGGGTGCAGGACCTGCAGATCGTGGCGCCGTTCAACGGCAAGATCGGTATTCGCCGCGTCAGCGTCGGCGCCTTCGTGCCGCCGGGCGCGATCGTCACGACGCTCGACGACATCGACCCGATCAAGGTCAGCTTCCAGGTCCCCGAAACGGTGCTGGCCCTGCTCAAGCCCGGCATCGCCATCAAGGCGCGCAGCGAGGCCTATTCCGGCCAGGCATTCACCGGCGTCGTCAAGACGATCGACACGCGCATCGATCCGGCGACCCGCACGGTCGAAGCGCGCGCCGAACTGCCCAATCCCTTCGGCACGCTGAGGCCCGGCCTGTTCATGACGGTGGAGTTGTCGCTGGCTCGGCGCGAGAGCGCAATTCTGGTGCCCGAAGAGGCGCTAATTCCGATCGGCACGCGGCAGTTCGTGTTCGTGGTCAAGAACGGCCGCGCGCTGCGCACCGAGGTCGAGGTTGGACAGCGCATCCCTGGCGAGGTCGAGATCGTCAAGGGCATTGAAGTCGGAACTGAGATCGTGACGGCAGGTGTCCAGAAGATCCGTGACGGCAGCGCCGTGACGCCGACGCCGCGCCCGACGAGCTGAAGAACAAGCCAATAGATTCGCCCTGCTGAAGACAGTCGCACCAAGGAGCAGCAGCCATGGTTCTGTCGGATGTCTCGATCAAGCGGCCGGTCTTCGCCACGGTGATCAGCCTGGTCGTGACGATCTTCGGGCTGTTCTCCTTCGATCGACTGTCTGTTCGCGAATATCCGAACATCGATCCGCCCATCGTGTCGGTGAACACCGCCTACAAGGGCGCATCCGCACCGATCATCGAATCGCAGATCACGCAGCTCGTCGAAGACGCGGTTAGCGGCATCGAGGGCATCAAGACCATCACTTCGTCGAGCCGCGAGGGCTCGTCCAGCGTATCGATCGAATTCAAGCTGAGCCGCGATGTCGATGCCTGCGCCAATGACGTACGCGACAGGGTCGCGCGCATTCTCGCCAAGCTGCCGGATGCCGCCGACCCGCCGGTGATCAACAAGGTCGAGGCCGACGCAACACCAATTATGTGGATGTCGATCACCAGCGATCGAATGAACAGCCTCGAGCTGTCGGACTATGCCAAGCGTTACATCGTCGATCGCCTGTCGACGGTGACGGGCGTATCGTCCGTCCGCATCGGCGGCGAGCGCCGCTACTCCATGCGCGTCTGGCTCGACCGGCGCGAGATGGCGGCGCGCGAGATCACGGTCAAGGACGTCGAGGACGCGCTCAAGAGGCAGAATATCGAGGTGCCGACCGGTCGAATCGAGTCCCGCGAGCGCGAATTCACGGTGCGCACCAAGACAGGCCTCAAGACGCCCGACCAGTTCCGCGCGATGGTCGTCGCCCAGCGCCGCGGCTATGCCATCAAGCTCGGCGAGATCGCCAAGGTCGAGCTCGGTCCCGAGGAGACGCGCGGCGAGATCCGCAACAACGGCAAGACCGCGATCGGCATGGGCATCATCAAGCAGTCGACGGCCAACACGCTCGACGTCGCCAATGGCGTCAGGGCTGAGCTGATGCACATGAAGGCGACGTTCCCCGAGGGCTTCCAGATCGACCAGTCCTATGACCAATCGCTGTTCATCGCGCAGTCGATCTACGAGGTGTTCCACGCCCTTGGCATCGCGCTCGCACTGGTCATCGGCGTCATCTATTTCTTCCTGCGCAGCGTCCGCGCGACCCTCATTCCTGCCGTTGCGATCCCCGTTTCGATCATCGGCTCGTTCACCGTGCTGGCGGCGCTCGGCTTCTCCATCAACATTCTGACGCTGCTGGCGCTCGTCCTCTCGATCGGCCTCGTTGTCGATGATGCCATCGTCGTGCTGGAGAACATTCATCGCCGGATCGAGGAGGGCGAGCCGCCGCTGCTCGCCGCCTACCGCGGCGCGCATCAGATCGGATTCGCGGTGGTCTCCACGACCCTGGTTCTGATCGCCGTGTTCGTGCCGATCTCCTTCCTGCAGGGCAATATCGGCCGGCTGTTCACCGAGTTCGGCATTTCCGTCGCCGCAGCGGTGCTTTTCTCCGGGTTGGTTGCGCTGTCGCTGACGCCGATGATGTGCTCCAAGCTGCTGCGGCCAGTCCATGGCGAGGGCTTCGTGCATCGCGCCACAGAGCCGTTTTTCCGCGGCCTCAATAGCGGCTATCGATGGTTGCTCGTGCGCGCATTGAATGCGCCCTATCTGGTGATTGCCAGCATGATGGTCACGACCTTTCTGGCCGTCATCCTGTTTCAGACGCTTAAACGCGAGTTCTCGCCGATCGAAGATCGCGGCTACTTCTTCATCCGGATCAATACCCCGGAAGGCTCGACAATCGACTACACGAGGCGCGTCCTCGTCGAGGTCGAGAACCTGCTGAAACCGCTGGTCGAGTCGGGGCAAGTTTATCGGGTGTTTGCCAATCTCGCGCCTGCCTTCTTCCGGCCGGGCGACGTGCGAATCGCGACGATCAACGTCCGCCTGGAACTGTGGCACAAGCGTACGGTGAAGCAGAAGGATCTGGTCGACGAAATCTCGCGCAAGATCCAGGTGATACCGCACGCACGCATCTTCGCAGTCAATCCGCCGGGCCTGGGCCAGCGCGGATTGCGTCAGCCGATCCAGCTCGTTATCGGCGGCTCGAGCTACGAGGAGATCGCCAACTGGCGTGACCGCATGATGGAAGCGATGTCGCGCGACGGTCGCTTCATCAACATCAATCCCAACTATGACGAGACCAAGCCGGAGCTCAGCGTCGAGCTCAACCGTGCTCGCGCGGCCGATCTCGGGATCTCGGTCGAGGAAGTCGGCCGTACGCTGGAAACCCTGCTGGGCTCGCGCCAGGTGACGACATTCAGCGAGCGCGGCCAGGAATACTACGTCATCCTTCAGGCGTCGCAGGCGAACCGGGCGACGCCGAACGACCTGTCGAACATCTTCGTGCGCTCGCAAACCACGCAGAAATTGATTCCGCTGACCAATATCGTCACGCTCAAGGATCAGGCGGGCCCGAGCGACCTCAATCGCGTCGACCGTATGCGGTCGGTGACCATCGCCGCGTCGCTGGTGATGGGCTACACCTTGGGCGAGGCAGTGCAGAATCTCGAGGCCATGGCGGCCGACGTTCTGCCGAGCGAGGCGCGCATCACCTGGCAGGGCGAGGCGCTGGAGTTCAAGGACTCGAGCACGTCGCTCTATTTCACCTTCGGTCTTGCGCTGCTCGTTGTGTTCCTCGTGCTGGCTGCCCAGTTCGAGAGCTTCATCCACCCGCTGATCATCATGATGACGGTGCCGCTGGCGGTCACCGGTGCGCTGGGTGCCATCTGGCTGACCGGCGGAACGATCAACGTGTACAGCCAGATCGGCATGATCATGCTGGTCGGCCTTGTGGCAAAGAACGGCATCCTGATCGTGGAGTTTTCCAACCAGCTGCGCGTTGCCGGCGAATCGATCCGCGATGCGGTCACCGATGCATCCGTGTCCCGATTCCGTCCGATCATCATGACGAGCATCGCGACCGCGTTCGGCGCCGTTCCTCTCGCTATCGCCACGGGCGCGGGCGGCGAGAGCCGTCAGGCGATCGGCATCGTGGTGATCGGCGGCATCATGTTCTCGACGCTGCTCACCCTGTTCATCGTTCCTTGCATCTATCTGCTGGTGGCGCGGTTCACCAAGCCCTCGAGCTATGTCAGCGATCTGCTGACCCAGCTGGAGCAGAAGGAACAGGACGACAAGGCGCACGAAGCGGCCAAGCACCCGGCGGCAGCCGAGTAGACGGCACGCGGGCTGCGCTAAGCGTCCGTCGTCGAGGCAGCGGCTGCGAGCGCGGCCTTCACCACCTCGCATTTGTTGCGCAGGTGCTGGCGCAGCAGCCAGGCCAGCGTCGTGCCGTCGCGCTTCACCAGGGTCTCGAGAATCCGCTCGTGCTCGGCAACCGCCTCGTCCCAGCGCTCAGGCGACAGGTTGGCGCGGTAGCGCGCGCGCCGGATCCGGCCGGCCAGCATGCTGTAGGTGGTCGACAGGACGGCATTGCGCGCCGCCCCGATGATGCCTTCGTGGATCGCCTGGTTGGCCTTGAAATAGGCCGGCAGGTCGCCGCGCGCGTGGTGGGCCATCATCTCGTAGTGCAGGGCGCGCAGGGCCGCCAGCTCGTCATCGGTGACGCGCTGGCAGGCGAGCTCGCCGGCCAGGCCCTCGAGCGCGCCCATGACCTGAAACATCTCCTCGACGTCGACCTCGGTCAGGCGCGCCACCCGCGCTCCGCGATTGGGCAGCAGCTCGATCAGCCCCTCTGACGCCAGCACCTTGAGCGCTTCGCGCAGCGGGGTGCGCGACACACCGAGGCGCTGCGTCAGCTCGCGTTCAGGCACGCGCGCACCGGCGATGAGCTCGCCCTCAACGATCATGTCGCGCAGCCGATCGACCACCGTGTCGTGCAACGATGCCCGCCCGCTCGGTCGCGCGAGGCCAGGTGGCGCCGCCGGCAATCCCAGTTCGTTCACGGAGCCTGCCGACCCGACTGCTTCGCGTCGACTGCGCGTGCCAGCACCCGGGCGACGTGCATCGCGATCCGGCCGGTGCCGTCCTGGATCTGATGGCGGCAGCTCGTGCCATCGGCGACCAGCACGGTGTCGTCGCCTGCCTCGCGCACGGCCGGCAGCAGGTCGAGCTCGGCCATCTTCATCGAAATCTCGTGATGCTCGGCTTCGTAGCCGAACGCGCCAGCCATGCCGCAGCAGCCGGATTCAATTGTCTCGACGGCGAGGCCGGGAACGAGCTGAAGCGCGCCCGTCACGCTGCCGACGATGCCAAAGGCTTTCTGGTGGCAATGGCCGTGCACCAGTGCGCGCTGCTCGGCAATCGGCGCGAGTGGCAAGTCGAGCCGTCCCGCCTTGTGCTCGGCGACCAGAAACTCCTCGAGCAGCATGGCGCGCTCGGCCAGCGTCCTGGTTCGTGGACCGGGCATCAATGCAGGGATCTCGTCGCGCAGGGTGAGCAGACAGGACGGTTCGAGGCCGATGATCGGCACGCCGCGCTCCGCGAAGGGCGCAAGCACGTCGACCAGACGGGTCGCCTCGGCGCACGCTTCGTCGATCAAGCCGGTTGCGAGAAACGTGCGGCCGCAGCACAGCGGCCGCGTAGACCCGTTTCGACTGGCGCCGAGATGGATGCGATAACCGGCGGCGGCCAGCACCCTGACGGCGGCGCGCGCATTGTCGGGTTCGAACCAGGTATTGAAGGTGTCGGCGAACAGGACGACCTCGCGCACCGCATCGCCGGACACCCGGCGATCGGCAATCGGGATATCGGCCGCCGTGAAAGGATCGGCCGCCCAGCGCGGCAGGCTGCGCTTGGCGCTGAGACCGAGCCATGCCTCGCTCAGCGCTGGCAGCCCGGGCAGCCGGTCGCGCAGATTGGCGAGCGGCGCCAAGCGCGACGCGACCGGCGCATAGCGGGGCAGGTAGGCGATCAGCCTGTCCTTGGCCCTGAGACTGTGCCGGCGCCGGTAGTGGGCGAGAAACTCGACCTTCATCTTGGCCATGTCGACGCCGGTCGGGCATTCGCGCTTGCAGCCCTTGCAGCCGACGCAGAGATCCATGGTGGCGTACATGTCGTCGGACACGAGGGCATCGGGGCCGAGCTGGCCGGTGATCGCCAGGCGCAGCGCATTCGCCCGTCCGCGCGTGACGTGGCGCTCGTCGCCGGTCGCACGGTAGGACGGGCACATCACGCCAGGGTCGGATTTGCGGCAGGTGCCGTTGTTGTTGCACATCTCGACCGCTGCGGAGAATCCGCCCCAGGCGCTCCAGTCGAAGGCCCAGTTGCGCGCCTCCGCGGCATAGCCGGGCTTGTAGCGGAACAGCGCACGGTCATCCATGCGCGACGGCCGGACGATCTTGCCCGGATTGAACAGGCCGGTCGGATCGAACGTGTCCTTGACCTGCTCGAAGGCATCGACGACGCGCCGGCCGAACATCGGCTCGTGGAATTCGGAGCGCACCAGGCCATCGCCATGCTCGCCCGAATGCGAGCCCTTGTATTCGCGCACGATGGCAAAGGCCGCCTCGGCGATCTCGCGCATCTTCTTGGCTTCGGTCTCGAGCTTGAGGTTGAGGATTGGCCGCACGTGCAGGGTGCCAACCGACGCGTGGGCATACCAGGTTCCCGAGGTGCCGTGGCGCTGGAACAGCTCGTCGAGCCGGGCCGTGTAGTCGGCGAGATCCTCGAGCGGCACGGCGCAGTCCTCGATGAATGACACGGGCTTACCCTCGCCCTTCATCGACATCATGATGTTCAGCCCCGACGCCCTGACGTCCCAGATCTGGCGCTGGAAAGCGGGATCGGTTGCCTCGATCACGCTGTCTGGGAAACCGAGATCGCCCATGAGCTGGACCAGCTGCTTCAGCCGATTGAGTTGCTCGGCGCCGTCGTCGCCCGCGAATTCGACCAGCAGGATCGCGTCCGGCGCGCCGCGCACGAAGCGGTCCACCGTCGGGCGGAACATAGGGATGTCGCGCGCCAGCTCGATCATGGTCCGGTCGACCAGTTCGACCGCGGCCGGATCCAGCTTGACGATGTGCTGGGTCGCGGCCATGGCCTTGTAGAAGCTGGGGAAGTGGCAGATGCCAAGCGCTTTGTGCGGCGGAATCGGCTGCAGGTCGAGGGTGATGCGCGTCGAGAAGCCTAATGTGCCCTCGGAGCCGACCAGCAGGTGCGCCATGTTGTGGCCGCTGCGCGCGATGTGCTCGGGTGTCAGCGTGTCGATATTGTAGCCGCCGACCCGACGCAGGAGCTTGGGGAAACGGGCGGCGATTTCGGCGGCTTCGCGCGCGCCCAGCGCGCGCAGGCGCTGGATGAGGTCGGCCGCACGGCTGTCGGTGACGATCTCGGCGAGATTGTGCGGCACCGGACCGAAATGCATCGCCTTGCCGTCGGCCAGCACGGCGTCGATGGCATGCACGTTGTGCACCATGTTGCCGTAGCGGATCGAGCGTGCGCCGCATGAATTGTTGCCGGTCATGCCGCCGATGGTGGCGCGGTTGGACGGCGAGACATCGACCGGGAAATAGAGGCCGTGCGGTCGCAGCTGCCGATTGAGCTGGTCGAGCACGATGCCGGGCTCGACCGTGACCCGGCGGCTTTCGCAGTCGAGCGCGACCACGCGGTTGAGATGTCGGCTGACATCGACGACCAGGGCCTCGCCCACCGTCTGGCCGCATTGCGACGTGCCGGCGCCGCGCGGCAGCACCGGCACGCCCTCTTCGGCGGCGATTTCGATCGAACGGATGATGTCCTGGTCCGAGCGCGCGATGACGACGCCGATCGGCTCGATCTGGTAGATTGACGCGTCGGTCGAGTAGAGCCCGCGGGAAAATGCGTCGAAGCGCACATCGCCCTCGAGCTCGCGGCGCAGGCGGTCGGCAAGCGCGCGATCGCCGATGCGTGCGGCGCCCGTGCGACTCGTTTGGAGAGGTGAATTCAGGCTCATGCCCATGGCAACTCGACCCTGAACGTGACACATTGCATGCAAAAGGTCAAATCGCCCTTGAAATTAACTTATTGTGCAAAAACGATTATTTTTGACGTACTGACTCGAGGCCCTTGCCGAGACTAGTTTTGCATGCATAATCCAGCTGCCGTCGCGGGCCAGCCCGCGACCTGACGGGAGGATCGACCCCATGGCCTATCGCGCCGGCCGCCATTTCCTGCAGATCCCCGGACCAACGAATGTCCCGGACCGGATCCTGCGAGCGATCGACCGACCGACCATTGACCACCGGGGACCGGAATTCGCCGAACTGGGCCGCGCCGTGCTGGCGGGGCTGAAGCCGATCTTCAAGACCGCAGGCGATGTGGTGATTTATCCCGCCTCGGGCACCGGCGCGTGGGAAGCCGCGCTGGTCAATACCCTGGCGCCGGGTGATCGCGTCCTCATGTGCGAAACCGGCCATTTCGCCTCGCTGTGGCGCGAGCTGGCCGGACGGCTCGGGCTCGACGTCGACATGATTGCCGGCGACTGGCGGCGGGGCGCCGACCCGGAAGCGATCGCGGCGCGGTTGGCCGACGACAAGCAACGCGAGATCAAGGCGGTCTGCGTCGTGCACAACGAGACTTCGACCGGGGTGACGACCGCCGTCGACACCGTGCGTCGGGCGATCGATGCGGTGGGGCACCCCGCGCTGTACATGGTCGACACGATCTCGTCGCTCGCTTCGATCGACTACCGTCACGACGAGTGGCGCGTCGACGTCACGGTCGCCGGCTCGCAAAAGGGGTTGATGCTGCCGCCGGGCCTCAGCTTCAACGCCATTTCGGCGAAGGCGTTGGCCGCTTCCAAGTCGGCCCGGCTCGCCCGGTCCTATTGGGACTGGCAGCCCATGTTGACCGCCAACAAGAACGGCTTTTTTCCCTACACGCCGGCGACGAACCTGCTCTATGGCCTGAGAGAGGCGATCGCGATGCTCATGGAGGAGGGCCTCGACCAGGTGTTTGCGCGGCATGCCCGGCATGGTGAGGCGACACGCCAGGCCGTGCGCGCCTGGGGCCTCGAGCTGCTCTGCGCCAATCCGGCCGAATACAGCAATTCGCTGACAGCCGTGCTGATGCCCGCGGGGCACAATGCGGATGCGTTCCGGCAGGTCATCCTCGAGCGCTTCGACATGTCGCTGGGGCAGGGGCTGACCAAGCTCGCGGGCAAGGTGTTCCGCATCGGCCATCTCGGCGACTTCAACGATCTCACGCTGATCGGAACCTTGGCCGGCGTCGAGATGGGTCTTGCCCTGGCCGGCGTGCCGCACCGGCGCGGCGGTGTCGCGGCTGCGCTCGAATACCTGACCGGCGCCGGCCGCGCCGACGCCAAGGCGGCCGAATAGGCCGGCTGATCCCGAACCGCTGATGAACCGTCAGGAGCGGCGGCGCCGGGAGCGCGAGCAGAAACGGGCGGCGACGGCACTCACGCCGGGCCAGCTGCTCGATCTCGGCGTCATGCACCAGCGTGCCGGTCGCAGCGCCGAGGCGGAAGCCGTCTATCGCGAATTGTTGAAGCGGATTCCGGGCGAGGTCAACGCCTGCCATCTCATGGGCGTGATCGCACTGGAGCGTCAGGATAAGTCGACAGCGATCGAATGGTTCAGCCGCGCGCTGCGCGGCAAGTCGGACCACGCCGAGGCCGCCATCCTTCGCGGCTACTGCCGGCTGGACGCCGGACAGTATGGCGTGGCGGCCGCCGACTTCGCGCGCGCGCTCGCCGTCCGGCCGGATGATGTCGCCGCACACAACGACATGGGCGGCAACCATCTGGCAGCCGGAGACGCCGACGCAGCACTGCCCCACTTCGCCGCCGCGGTGGCATTTCGGCCCGACACCCTGCGCTACTGGCGCAACCTCCTCCTCACCTACAATCTGGTGCCGGGCGACGGAATGCAGCAGGTTGCGGCAGCCACGCGATGGAGCGCACTCTACGCGGCGCCGCTCAAGCCGTCCGCGCCCCGCCACGCCAACCAGCCCGATCCCGAGCGGCGCTTGCGCGTCGGCTATGTCGGCGGAACGCTGTTCGGCTTCCACACGCAATCGACCATGTTCCTGGCGCTGCTGGAAGGCCACGACCGCGCCGAGGTCGACCTCTTCTGCTATTCCGATCTGCCGGAAGCGCAGGAAGATCCGATCACGGCCGGCTACCGCGCCTGCTCGACTTGGCGCCGTACCGGACAACTCGACGACGAGGCCCTGGCGCGCGCCATCCGCGCCGATGGCATCGATGTCCTGGTGGACACGGTTGGGTTCGTCGAAGGTTCGCGGTTATGCGCGCTGGCGCGCCGTCCGGCGCCGGTGCAGACCATGCTGCCGCCGATGATGAGTCTGGGCACCGATGTCGTCGACTGCCTGATCGCCGATGATCAGGTCCTGCCGCCGGAGATGGAGCGGCAGTTTTCCGAGCCGATCGAACGCGTGCCCCTGATCTATCGCTGGCGGCCGCTGATCGAGGCGCCGCCGGCGCGCGCCGAGCCACGCTTCGGACCGATCGTCTTCGGCAGCACCAACAATCTGTCGAAAGTGGGTTCGCACGCCCTGCGCCTGTGGGCCGGTGTGCTGGCCGCGGTTCCGGGATCGCGCCTGCTGATCAAGGGCCGGGCGCTCGGCGATGCCTCGAGCCGCGCCGCGCTGATCGCCCGCGCCAAGCAAGCGGGCATTCCCACCGAGCGCCTCGACCTGCGTGGCTGGACGCCAGATCTGACCGAACATCTCACCGTCTACCACGAGATCGACGTGGCCCTCGACTCTGTTCCCTATGGCGGCGTGACCACGACCGGCGATGCGATGTGGATGGGGGTCCCGGTCGTGACGCTCGAGGGCAATCGCGTGCTGGGACGCTATGGCGCGGCCATGCTGAGAGCCGCCGGCCTGACCGAGGGCATCGCCGTGAGCGAAGCGGACTACGTGGCGAAGGCGGCGGCCATCGCCGAGGATGCCGACCTTCGGGCCGGGCTGCGAACCACGCTGCGCGAACGCCTGGCCGCATCGCGGCTGTGCGACGCGGTGGGCGGCGCGCGTGATCTCGAGCAGGCTTATCGGCGTCTGTGGCGGCGCTGGTGCGATCGACAGGGAGCTCAGGCGACGGCATCGTCAGGCTGAGCGGCGCGCCATTCCGCCTGCACATCCGGATCGCCTTCCCCCGGCAGGTGACGCGCGCGCAGGGCGGCGAAATCCTGGCGGTTTACGAGCTCCGCCAGCGCCCAAACCGCCATGGCGCGCACCAGAGGCGAGCCATCTTCCAGCCGTTCCCGCGCGACGGCTGCAAGCGCCCCATCGCCGCTGTTGCCGATCGCGATCAGCACGTTGCGCAGGAAGCGATCGCGACCAAGCCGTTTGATCGGCGTGCCGGCAAACAGCGTGCGAAACGCTGCGTCGTCGAGCCGCGCCAATCGGTCGAGCGGCGGCGCGGCGAGCTCGGGGCGGAGGGCCAGCGCGCTGTCCTGGGATACCCGGGCGAAGCGGTTCCACGGACAGACCGCGAGGCAGTCGTCGCAGCCATAGATGCGGTTGCCCATCGGCCGGCGGAACTCGCGGGCGATGTGGCCCTTGTGCTCGATCGTCAAGTACGAGATGCAGCGCGTCGCGTCGAGCTGGTAAGGCGCGGGGAATGCCGCGGTCGGGCAGACGTCGAGGCAGCGCTGGCAGGTGCCGCAGGTGTCGAGCGCCGGCAAGTCCGCCGGTATGTCGAGCGTGGTGTAGACCTCGCCGAGAAAGAGCCATGAGCCGAACTCGCGCGAGACGAGATTGGTGTGCTTGCCCTGCCAGCCGAGAGCGGTGCGCGCGGCGAGCGGCTTCTCGAGCACGGGTGCGGTGTCGACGAACACCTTGACCTCGCAGCGATAGCGCTCGTGCATCCAGCGACCGAGCGCCTTGAGGCGGCGCTTCATGACGTCGTGGTAGTCGCGCCGGCGTGCGTAGACCGACAACGTTGCCCGGCCTCGCTCGCTCAGCGTGGCGAGCGGATCGTCGGCGGCGCCATAGTTCTGGCCGACCACGACGACCGAGCGCGCCGCGGGCCACAGCGCATTGGGCGCGTCGCGCCGGTCGGCCTTGTCGGCGAGCCAGCCCATGTCGCCATGCTTGCCTGCCGCGAGAAACGCGCGAAAACGCGCCTTGGCCGACGGGTCGAGAGTCGCCGGTGCGAAACCGACGGCGTCGAAGCCGAGCGCCAACGCCTGATCGCGGATCGCCTGGTTGGTGCCGCTCACGGCGGCTTCAGCCGCGACCCCGGTAGGGTGCGACGCCCTGATCGGGCAGCCACAAATCGCCTGGGGCCGGACCGGTCTGGTAGAAGACATCGATCGGCATGCCGCCGCGCGGGTACCAGTAGCCGCCCATGCGCAGCCATTGCGGCTTGAGCGCGTCGACGAGGCGCTTGGCGATGTCGAGCGTGCACGCCTCGTGGAAGGCAGCCTGGTTGCGGTACGAGCCAAGGTAGAGCTTGAGCGACTTGCTCTCGACGATGGCGCGATCGGGCACGTAGTCGATGACGAAATGCGCGAAGTCGGGCTGGCCCGTGACCGGGCACAGGCAAGTGAACTCGGGCGCCGTGAAGCGCACGAGGTAGAGCGTGCCCGGCTGCGGGTTGGGCACGGTTTCGATGCGTGCGGCGTCGGGCGATTCCGGCAAGCGCGCCGACGACCCGAGCTGAGTCAGATTCTGATAGGGCTTGTCAGCCATGATCGAAATCGCTCCGGCGGTCCCAGCTAGACCACGCGGTCCTTGCTCATCATCTTTTCGACGTAGCGGCCCTGAAACATGCTGAGGCCGACGCTTTGGCCGAAGTGAATCGCTTCCTCGGAGTCGCAGCGACACAGGATGATGCGCGCGCGGCTTGCTCGGTTGATCTGCGACTTGATCTCCTCCTGGCGCTTGCCCGAGAGGTCGTCGGCCATCTCGGCCGCCCAGATCATCTTGAGCAGATCGAAGCCGAGGCGCTCGCGGTCGACGAAGGGGAGCGTGTGGTGCGTGAGTCCGTCGAGACAGACGCGGTAGCCGCGCTCCCGGAGAAAGTCCCGCACGAAGAAGAATGCCGTCAGGTCCGAAAAGACGTCGATCATCTGCAGCTCGACCGCCATCGTGCCCCGGGCGAGCGCCTTGAGGCTCGAATCGAAGCGCAGGAAAGCCGGCGTCAGCACGGTCAGCACGTTGAGGTTGATGCTGAACGAGCTGGCGATCGTGCTGTCGTCATTGCGCATCAGCATGGCCAGCATGCGGTTGTCGAGCACACGGGTCAGGCGCTGGAACAACCACGGATTGGCGAACAGGTCGACGTCGGGGGTCACTGTCTGCTGAAGATCGGGGATGGAGATGTAGAGTTCCTGGAACACGCTCTGCGGATAGCCGTTGAGAGGCACGGCGACGATCGACTGGCGGCGCATCAGGTTCGACAGGTCGGCGCGCGCCAGGAAGGTCTCGAGGCGGTCGAGCTGATCGGGATCGATCGGCTTGCGCCCGCCCTTCTTGATGCCGAGGTCGGTGCGGCCGAGGGTGGCGTCCTGGCGCAGACGGCGCTCGCGGTCGCGGTGCATGGATTGCACCGACTTGACCATCTCTTCGTAATTGGTCTCGAGATTGAAGCGCGTGCAGAAGCGCGCGATGTCATCTTCGCTGTCGCCCTGGCCCAGTGGATCGTCGCTGAACAGGAAGCGCACCTTGGCGATCGTCGTGTCGATCTCCGCCGGGGGCGCGCCCTTGCAGGTCAGCACGATGTCCGAGTTGCTCAGCACGAAGGTCTGGCCTTCATAGGCCTGGATCAGCGAGTCGAAGGTGGCCGCCGCGACGCGCGTGTGGTGTTCTTTGCGGTTGTGCGGCTTCAGCCGCGACAAATGCACGTGAATGCCGATCCGCGCCTCGCAGTTGCCCGACAGGCGGTTCAGATAGTCGAGCAGAAGGTATTCCTGGCTCGGGCCCTTGCCGGGGCGGCTGGTGACGGGCGACGACATTCTTCGGCGTCTGGACCCAGGTCGCTGAAATCCCGCCCGGCGCGACCTTGGCTGCGGGCGAGGGGCCGGATATCGGCATACCAATCTATCACGGTCGCCAGGCGGAACGCAGCCAAAAGCCGGAGTCGCCTTTTCCCGGCGCGTAGCAGGGGTCGCGTCAGCCGCCATCCTCGCCGCCGCGTGCCGCGAAGGCGGCGGCAAAGGCCGACACGCCTCGGGCCGAAATTGCGGCGCGCAGTTCGGCCATCAGGTCCTGGTAGTAGGTGAGGTTGTGCCAGGTCAGCAGCATGGGGCCGAGTATTTCCTCGGCCTTGGCGAGGTGGTGCAGGTAGGCGCGGCTGTACTGCGTGCAGGCCGGGCATCGGCACGCCGGGTCGAGCGGCTCCGGATCGTCGGCATGACGCGCATTGCGCAGATTGATGGTGCCCGTGCGCGTGAACGCCTGGGCGGTGCGCCCGGAGCGTGTCGGCAGCACGCAGTCGAACATGTCGACGCCGCGCAGCACGGCACCGACAATGTCGTCGGGCTTGCCGACCCCCATCAGATAGCGCGGTCGGCCGGCGGGCAGCCTCGGCACGATCGCGTCGAGGACCTGGAACATCTGCTCCTGACCCTCGCCGACGGCCAATCCGCCGATCGCATACCCGTCAAAGCCGAGATCGGTCAGTGCCGCGGCCGATTCCGCGCGAAGCCCAGGGTAGACGCTTCCCTGCACGATGCCGAACAATCCGTGGCCTGCGCGCGCGTCGAAAGCCGCCTTCGAGCGCGCGGCCCAGCGCATGGAAAGCCGCATCGACGTGGCGGCGTCCTCCTCGCTTGACGGGTAGGGCGTGCACTCGTCGAACGCCATGGTGATGTCGGCGCCGAGCATGCGCTGGATATCGATCGAACGCTCGGGCGTCAGCTTGATGGTCGCACCGTCGAGATGGGACTGGAAGGTGACGCCGGTCTCCTCGATGCGACGCAGCTTGGCGAGCGACATGACCTGGAAGCCGCCGGAGTCGGTCAGGATGGGGCCCGGCCAGTTCATGAATTTGTGCAGCCCGCCCAGGCGTTCGATGCGCTCCGCCGTCGGCCGCAGCATGAGGTGGTAGGTGTTGCCGAGGATGATGTCCGCGCCGGTCGCACGCACCGATTCCGGCGTCATGGCCTTGACGGTCGCGGCCGTACCGACCGGCATGAAGGCCGGCGTGCGCACCGAACCATGGGCGGTGTCGAGCCGGCCCAGCCGCGCCGCGCCGTCGATGGTGTCAATCGTGAAGGCCAGGCCCGAGGTCATGGTTGCGGCGGTGGCTCCGCGTGAGGATGAAGCAGGCAGGCATCGCCGTAGGAGTAGAAACGGTAGCCTGCGCGGATCGCATGGTCATAGGCGGCCCGCATCCGGCGCAAGCCGGAAAACGCCGCGACCAGCATGAACAGGGTCGAGCGTGGCAGGTGGAAGTTGGTGAGCAGCAGGTCGACCGCTCGAAAACGGTAGCCCGGCGTGATGAAGATGTCGGTTTCGCCGGAGAAAGGCGCAATACGGCCCGCGGGATCGCTCACCGTCTCGAGCAGGCGCAGCGCGGTCGTGCCGACCGCGACGATGCGCCCGCCCTTGGCGCGTGCGGCATTGATCGCCGACGCAGTTTCGGCCGAGAGCAGGCCCCATTCCGCATGCATCCGATGGTCGCGCGTGTCGTCGGCCTTGACCGGCAGGAAGGTGCCGGCGCCGACATGGAGCGTGACGCTGACGCGGCCGATGCCCGCGGTTTCCAATGCCTGAAGCAAAGCCGGCGTGAAATGCAGTCCCGCGGTCGGTGCCGCAACGGCGCCGGGCCTCTCGGCAAAGACGGTCTGATAGTCGGTGCGGTCGCGCGGGTCCGGACCGGACGCGCGTCTGATATAGGGCGGCAAGGGCATGGCGCCATGTCGCTCGAGTGCGGCGAGAAGATCGGCGCCGGCGCGATCGAAGCGCAACGTCACCTCACCGGCTTCGCCCTTGCCGATAACCTCGGCGCGGAGATCGCCTGCAAATCGAATGTTATCGCCCGGCCGCAGCCGTTTGGCCGGCCGCACGAAGGCATCCCAAGTCTGGTCGTCCCGGCGCTTGTGCAGCGTGGCCTCGATGCCGGCATTGCCGCGCTTACCGGTCAGCCGCGCGGGAATGACTCGCGTGTCGTTGACGACGAGCAGATCGCCAGGGCGCAGCACGCCGGCCAGCTCGGCCACCATGCGATCCGCGAGCTTCTCTCCGACGACGAGCAGCCGCGCCGCGTCGCGCGGCTCGGCTGGCCGGTCGGCAATCAGCTCACGCGGTAGATCGAAGTCAAAGAGGTCGACGCGCAAGGAGCTTGTCAATCTCCAGCAGGATTCGCGGCGGCATCACACTTTGGGGAGCACGTCAGTATGGGCAAAATCCTGACCCTTGAAGAGCAGCGGCTCGCCCGGGAAAGCGGACAGCGCATAGGCGCAGCAATCGCCGAAACTGAGCCGCGCCTGATGCCGGCCCTTCCCAAACCGACGAAATGCCTCGCGCGCGAGATTCGTCTGATCCCGATCGAACGGCACAATCTCGAAACCCGCCTGACGAACGAATACGTCGAGCATTTGTGCGCCAAGGTCGCCGTGCTTCATTTCGAGAACGAGGCTCGCCTCCACCAGCATCGCCGCCGATAGGTAACGATGCGAGTCCTCCTCGATGAGCTCGTTGAACCTTCGTCGCTCCGGTTCGTCGAAGAGAATGGCGACGATTGCCGACGTGTCGATGACCATCAGCGCGGCAGTCCGTTTTCGTCATACAGGATCTCGTCGGGACTGCGCGGGTCGAGAACGGGCAGGGCTGCGCAGCGTTTGGCGATCTCATCGAGTTCGTCGGCCAGGGATTTGCCACGGCGTGCGCGCGCAACGCGATCGCGACGCTCCTCAAGTGCCATGGTTACCGCGTCGGTGATCGTCTCACCGGTTCGCTTCGCCAACTCGCGCGCCAATTTCTCGGCTTTGGCGGATTTGATGTTGAGAGCCATCTCATGCCTAGAAAGAATTCAGTCTTCAAGGAACATAGTTTGATGATTTTCCTTATAAAGCAATGAGTTTCAGGCTACCGGCATTACATAGTTAAGCCCCATCCGTCCGCCTTCGAGGTAGATGGTCTGGCCCGTGAGATAGGCGGCATCCTCGCTCGCCAGGAAGGCTGCGACGGCAGCGACGTCGCCAGTGGTGCCGAAGCGGCCAAGCGGCGTGCGCGACAGGATGTTGCTGCGCGACTTCGGGTCGTTGAGCAGCCGCGCGGTCATGTCGGTCTCGATGGTGCCCGGCCCGATGGCGTTGACCCGGATGCCGTGCGGCGCCAGCGCCAGGGACACGGCCTTGGTCATGGAGGAGATGCCGCCTTTGGAGGAGGCGTATGCCGTATGAGTCGGCATGGTGATGGTCGTGCTGGTCGAGGACATGTTGACGAAGGCACCTTTGATGCCGCGCTCGATCATGTGGCGCGCGGCACCCTGGGTGAACAGAAAGGTGGATTTCAAATTGGTCCGGATGACCAGATCGAAATCCTCTTCGGCCATCTCCAAGAGGGGCTTCGGCCTGACGATGCCGGCATTGTTGACCACCACGTCGATCCGTCCGAAGCGCTCGATGGTGGCCGCGATGGTGCGATCGACCTCGGCCTTGATGCCGGCATCGCAGCGCAAGAAGGCCGAGCCCGGCAGAGTCGCAGCGGATTTCCGGCCGACCTCCTCGTTGAGGTCGACGAGCGCAACCTGCGCGCCCTCCTCGGCGAAGCGCTTGGCGCAGCCGAAACCGATGCCCTGGGCCGCGCCGGTGACGAGCGCGACCTTGTCCTTGAAACGCATGAGGTCCTCCTAACGCAGCACGCGAATGATGGCCGCAGTCATGTCTTTGGTGCTGGCCGTGCCACCGAGGTCGCGCGTGCGCGTGCCCGACGCGACGGCCGCGGCAACGGCTTTGTCGATCGAGGCGGCAACCGCCCGTGCCGATGCATCATGGCGCTGCTGACCCAGGTGGTTCAGCAACATCGCGGTCGACAGGATCATGCCCAATGGGTTGGCCACGCTCTGGCCCGCGATATCGGGCGCCGAGCCGTGGGCTGCCTGGGCCATCACATGGCGGTCGCCGGCGTTGATCGAAGGGGCGAGGCCGAGGCTTCCGCTGAGCTCGGCTGCCAAGTCGGACAGGATGTCGCCGAACATGTTGGTGGTGATGATCACGTCATAGTCGGTGCCGCGGCGGACGAGCAAAGCCGCCATGGCGTCGATGTGCACGCTCTCGACGGCGACCCCGGGAAAGTCCCTGCCGACCGCGCGGCAGGTCTCGACGAAGAGGCCATAGGCGTTGCGCAGAACGTTCATCTTGTGGACGATCGCGACGCGCTTGCGCCGCTGCAGCGCAAGCGCGAAGCCGACGCGCGCGATGCGTTCGGCGGCATGCCTCGTGAACTTGCCGACCGTCAGCACCATGTCGCGGCTCGGCACCAGCTCGCCGCTGCCCTGGGCCATGTTGCGGTCGCTGTAGAAGCCTTCGGTGTTTTCGCGCGCGATCACCAGATCCATGTTGGGCGACAGCGCGGGAATGCCCTTGAGCGCGCGCGCCGGCCGGATATTGGCGTAAAGTTCGAAGCGGATGCGCAGATCGCCGCTCGGATTGAGCCGCGTGCGCTCGGCTTCGGGATAGGAGGCGGAATCGTGCGGGCCCATGATCCAGCCGTCGACGCCCTCCAGCTCCGCAATGGTCTCCGGTGGCAGGGCTGGCCGGCCGGCGCGGATCGCCTCCCAGCCCATGGCGAGCGGGACGAGCTCGATCGACAGTTCGTTGGACTTGGCGGCGGCGCGCAGCACCTCGACGGACGACGCGACGATCTCCGGTCCGATGCCGTCACCATTCATGACGCCGAGCTTGTAGTGGGCCATCTCAGCCGATGTCGATGATCAGGTTGCGGTGAGCATCGACCGTGACGCGCGTATCGGGGCCGGCCACCACGGTCGATTCGCGTTCCTCGACCACAGCCGGGCCGGCAAAGCTCGCGCCCGGCGCCAGGCCGTAGCGGTCATAGACGGCGCAGGGGCCGAGACCCGTCCGTGCGAACCAGACCGGCCGCTCGCCCTTGCGCGCGGCGCCGGTCGGCGCCGAGTGGCCGCCGAAGTTGAGCGATACCGTTGGCGCGGGCGCCGAGGCCGACAGGCGCCAGCTCGTCACCTCGACCGGCACGCCGTCGACCCAGCGGTCGAACAGGCGTCGATAGGTCGCGAAGAAGCGCTGCTGGAAATCGGTGGCGCTCGGCCTTGTGTAGATGCCATCGGGCAGTTCGACGTCGACATCGAATCCCTGGCCGACATAGCGCATGTCGGCGCTGCGCCGGATCGTGATCGCTGCCGGATCCGCGCCAGTCTCGGCGATCAGCGCTCGCGCTTCGCGCTCCATTTCGGCATACAGCTTCGCGACCGCCGCCCAGTCGACACTGTCGAGATGTGTCACGTAACTGCGCACGAGGTCGATCGCCGGCGGTGCAACGAGGAAGCCCAGCGCCGATGTCACGCCCGCGCCAAAGGGGCAGATGATCCGGCTGACCTTGAGGATCTGCGCGAGGCCATAGGCATGCACCGGCCCGGCCCCGCCGAAGGCCATCATGGCGAAGCGCCGTGGGTCCTTGCCCTTTTCGGCGATGTACATGCGCGTCGCCTGCGCCATGTTCTCGTTGACGACACTGTGGATGCCGATCGCGGCGTCAAGCACGCTCATGCCGAGCGGCTGCGCGATCTGTTCGTCGATCGCGCGCTCGACGGCCTGGCGGTCGAGCTGCATCTCGCCGCCGAGAAAATAGTCGGGCGACAGATATCCCAGCAGCAGGTCCGCATCGGTCACGGTCGGCTTCGTGCCGCCGCGTCCGTAGCACACGGGACCCGGCTCGGCGCCGGCGCTGTGCGGCCCGACCTTGAGCAGTCCCATCGCATCGATCCAGGCCTGGGACCCGCCGCCGGCACCGATCTCGATCAAGTCGACGACCGGCAGCTTGAGCGGCAGGCCCGAACCCTTCTTGAAGCGGCGGATGCGCCCCGCCTCGAGCGCATGCGCGCGCGCGGGCTGACCGCCCTCGACCAAGCACATCTTGGCGGTGGTGCCGCCCATATCGAAGGAGATGAGACCCGGTGTCTCCGTCAGGCCGCCGTAATAGGCGGCCGCCATGGCTCCCGCCGCGGGCCCGGATTCGATGAGCTGGATCGGCGCCTCGCGTGCGGCGCGTACCGTCGTGATGCCGCCTGCCGAAAGCATGAGATAGATCGTGCCCTTGTGGCCCATGCCGCCCAGCCGGTCGGCGAGTCGCCCGAGATAGCGCTGCATGAGCGGCTGCACAAAGGCGTTGGCGCAGGTCGTGCTCGTGCGCTCGTATTCGCGGATCTCCGGAGCGATCTCGGCCGAAATGCTCACGGGAATGCCGGGCAGCTCCTCGTTCAGGATTTCGCGCGCGCGACGCTCGTGGACGGGATTGCGGTAGGCGTGCATGAAGCAGACCGCGATCGCTTCGATCCGGTCGCGCGCCAGCGCGCGGGCAACCTGGCGCAGCCCAGCTTCGTCGAGCGGCAGGAGCCGCTCGCCGCCGGCGTTGATCCGCTCGCTCACTTCGTGGCGCAGATGGCGCGGCACGATCGCGGCCGGACGCTCGAGCGCCAGATCATAGAGGTCGTAGCGCGTCTCGTTGCCCATCTCGAGGATGTCGCGGAAGCCCTGGGTCGTGACGAGGCCGACCTTGGCGCCCTTGCGCTCGATGACGGCGTTGGTCACCAGCGTGGTGCCGTGGACGACGCTGTCGAGCTCGACGATCGCCCGGCCTGCCTCGCGCAGCAGGCGCTCCGTGCCGGCGATGATGGCGTCGCTCGGATCGCGTGAGGTGGTCAGGCGCTTGCCCGTGAAGATCAGGTCGCGCGCCTCGTCGACCAGCACGAAATCCGTGAAGGTCCCGCCGACGTCGACTCCGACGCGAACGCGTGCGCTCATCGCTCAGCCCGTCCAGCCGTAGAGGCGGCGAGCCGCCTCGGCCGAGACGTAACCGTTCTTCACGTCGTCGGCTATGGTGGCCGGCTCGCGCTGGCGCGGATCGCCGTAGCCTCCGCCCCCGGCATAGCGGATGGTCAGCTTGTCGCCGGGCTTGAGTGCGGAGCGCGATTTCGGGTGCGGCCGTGTGCCATCGGCCAGCACGACATCGACCGGCGCACCGGGTTGGCCGCCAAGAATGCCAGGTGCCGGATGCCTGACGCGGTCGGCCAGCACCGAGAGCCGGATCGGCTCGTCGGAGGCGACTTCGATGACGACGTCCTGGCCGAGCCCGCCGCGCCGACGGCCGGCGCCACCGGAATCCTGACGCAGCTCCTTCTTCCAGACGATGAGCGGCGCCGCGCTTTCGAAGGCCTCGATGCTGCCGGCGCCGACATTGGTCGGAAAGGCCGTGGCGCCGAGGCCATCATTTGCTGCACCGGCCCCCATGCCGCCGCTCGCGAAGATGATCTGGGAGAAGCGATGGCCTGCCTTGTCCGTGCCGCTGAACAAGGCGCGCGTCGTCGGCGCGCCGCCGCATTCGGCGATCACCTTCTCGGGTGCCGCCTGCGCCAGGCAGCCATAGACGGCGCCGGCGAGCAGGTGGCCGGTGAGCTGGCGCGCATGAACGGCGGCGGGATAACGCGGATTGAGGATGCTGCCCTCCGGTGCCGCGACCGTCATCGAGCGATAGGAGCCTTCGTTGCGCGGTGTCAGCGGGTCGATCGCGCATTTGACCGGATAGACCGTGTACGCATGCGTGTAGTTCATCACGCAGTTGATGCCGCGCGGGATCTGGGGCGAAGTGCCGGTATAGTCGATATGCATGCGGTCGCCATCGATCATCATGCGGCACTCGATGCGCGTCTCGTGCTCGTCGAAGCCGTCAGCCAGCACGGTGCTCCGATATTCCCCGTCAGGTAGCGCGGCGATGGCCTGACGCATGGCACGGTCGGCGCGCGTCTGCAACGCACCCGAGAGCGGCGCCAGATCGGCGATACCGGTGTCATCCAGGAATTCGCTCAGCCGCCGCGCGCACACCTGCTGGGCCGACACCTGCGCGAACAGATCGCCGCGCACCTGCTCGGCGACCCGCACATTGCCCAGGATGAAATCGAACACGTCCTCGTTGGGTTTTCCCTCGCGCAGGAACTTGACCGGCGGGATACGCAGGCCTTCTTCGTACACTTCGCGGCAGTCGGCCGACCACAACGAGCCGCCGATATCAGGCAGGTGCGCCGTCGAGCCGGAGAAGGCGACGAGCTTGCCCTTGTGGAAGATGGGCGAGGCCATGGTGACGTCAAGCAGGTGGCCGGTGGCCATCCACGGATCGTTGGTGATGATGCAATCGCCCGGCCGCCAGCTCTCCTTGGGAATGCGCTCGAACATGTGGCGCAGGGTGCGCGGCAGGATGCCAACGAAGGAGGGGATGCCTGCCGTGTTCTCGGCGAGGGAGTCGCCATTGGCGTCCATCAGCACGGTCGCGTAGTCGTTCGACTCGCGCACGATGGTCGAGAAAGCGGTGCGCACGAGTGCCGCCGCGGACTCATCGGTGATCGAAATCAGCCGGCTCCAGTAGATCTCCAGGCTGACGGGATCGAAATCGTTGGGCCGCGTGGTCGACAAGACGTGCACCGGGTTGGGAACGGGCGGCAGTCTACCCTGGCGGCCGAACCGACGTCACCGGTATCCTGGCAGCCGTCAGACGCTGCCGGGGGCATCATGATGTCGTTTGCACCGCCGCGCGAGATCGTGGCCCGCGAGTTCACGCGCATGCCCAAGCGTTTCCGACGCGACGGCAAGCGCACCGAGTGGGCAGACTACAACCGCGGCGGCCAGGCGGTCGGGTGCTTTCTCGAGGGCCCATGCTTCGACCGCGCGGGCAATCTCCACGTGGTCGATATCCCGTTCGGGCGCATCTTCAGCATCTCGTCTGCGGGCGCGTGGTCGCTCATCGCCGAATACGATGGCTGGCCGAACGGCATGAAGCTGCATCCCGATGGACGGCGCTTCGTGATCGCCGATTACAAGCGCGGCATCATGGCTCTCGATCCGGGGAGCGGCCGCGTCACGCCGCTCGTCGAGACCTATCGCAGCGAAGGCTTCAAGGGGCCGAACGACCTGCATGTCGCGCCGAACGGCGACCTCTATTTCACCGACCAGGGACAGACCGGCCTGCACGATCCCACGGGTCGCGTCTATCGCCTGTCGGCCAGGGGCAGGCTCGACTGCCTGATCGACACGGTGCCGAGCCCCAACGGTCTCGTGCTCAACAAGGCGGGCAGCCAACTCCTCGTCGCGGTCACGCGTGCCAATGCGATCTGGCGCTTGCCGCTCATGGCCGACGGTGGCGTGTCCAAGGTCGGCATTTTCATCCAGCTCTCGGGCGGCCTCGGCGGACCCGACGGGCTCGCGCTCGACGAGGACGACAACCTTGCGGTCTGCCATCTCGGCCTCGGCGTGTTCCTGTTCGACCGCGTGGGTCGGCCGCTCGTCCACGTCAAGCCGCCGGGAGCCGGGCTGACGACCAACCTGGCCTATGGCGGACCCGAAGGACGCACGATCTACGTCACGGAGTCCGAGACAGGCGCGATCCTCACGGCCGAGATGCCGGTTCGCGGGAGGGTGGCGTCGGGGGGGGGGGCCCCCGGGGGGGGGGGGGGGGGGGGGGGGGGGGGGGGGGGGGGGGGGGGGGGGGGGGGGGACGCGGAAGATCCGGAGTGCGCCCGCGAGATTGAGCGAGCCGAAAGCAACGAGGCCGATCGCGATGACGAGGAAGATGGCGGCGAGCGTGCCACCGTCCTGGTTGACCACGAGATAGCCGCCACCGACCAAGATGATCAGGCGAACCGTGCCGGCGAAGAGCGGCCAGCGCATGTCGCCGGCGCCCTGGGCCGCGAAATAGAGCGCCATGCCCATGCCGAGGAAGCCGTAGACCCAGCCGGCGCGCTGGAGATAGGCCGCACCGGCCGCGCGCACGTCTGCGTCGTCGGAGAAAAGGCCGGTCCACAGATCGGGTGCGACCGCGACGATGAGCCCGACCGAGCCGGTCATGATGAAACAGGCGAGCCCGCCGGTGAGGGCGACGCGACGCGCGCGCAGGCGCTGGCCGGCGCCAACATTAATGCCGACCATCGCGACCAGCGCCGCGCCGAAGGCGAAGACGATGGGGATCTGGAGATATTCGAGGCGCGCGCCGAGGCCGTAGCCCGCCAAGGCCGCCGTGCCGAAGGCGCCGACATAGCCGGTGATCGCGGCGACCGACACGTTGACCAGGATCGAATGCGCGATCGCCGGCAGACCGACCTTGAGGATGTCGCCGAGGCGTCGTGCGCTGAGTTCCATACGCCCGAGATGCAGGCGCAACGCGCCGCGACCGCTCGTCAGATACCAGAGGAAGATGGCGGCGCCGGCGCCGTAGCTGACAACGAGCGCGCTCGCGGCACCGGCGATGCCGAGCGCCGGCACCGGGCCCCAGCCGAACATCAGCGGCGGGGCGAGCGCCACGCCCGCCAGCGCGACGCCGACCAGCACGGCGGCCGGCACGCGCATGTTGCCGGTACCGCGCACGACCGACGCCAGACTGTTCATCAACCAGGACAGCGCGGCGCCGCCGAACAGGATGTTCGAATAGGTGAGCGCGGCGGCGAGCGACTCGTCGCGTCCGCCGAGGCTGCGGTAGAGAACCGGGCCGAAGAGCAGGGCGCCGGCCGTGAACACGACGCCGAGCCCGAGCGCGATGACGAGCGCGTGGCGCGCCAGGGATTCGGCCTCGTCGGTCCGGCCGGCGCCAAGCGCGCGGGCCACTGCGGACGAGATTCCGCCGCCCATGGCGCCCGCCGACATCATCTGCATCAGCATGAAGAGCGGAAAAACGAGAGCCGCGCCCGCCAGCGCATCGGTGCCGATCCGGCCGATGAAATGCCCCTCGGCCATGTTGGCGCCGAGCTGCGCCATCACCAGCAGGAGATTGGGTGCCGCCAGCGCTGCGAGCGTCGGCAGCACCGGACCATCGAGAAGATGCTGGGACGGGCGGCGGGGAGCGCGGCCGGGCTGGGCGGACATCGCCCGCGAGATTAGTCAATCGCGCCGGGCGTGCAACTCTCCCTCATAGCCGGGCGGCGCCGGTTCAGCGGTCGCGCATCTTGGGGTCGAGCGCGTCGCGCAGCGCGTCGCCGAACAGGCTGAAGCCGAACACCGTCAGCGCGATGGCAACGCCGGGGAAGATCGCGATCCAGGGCGCAGTCGAGGCGTACTCCTCGGCGCCACCCTGGAGCATCAGGCCCCAGGCGGGGACCGGCTCCTGGACGCCGAGGCCGAGATAGGAGAGCGAGGCCTCGGCCAGGATCGCCTGGCCGGCGAACGCGGTCAGCATGATCAGGAAGGGCGCCACCACGTTCGGGATCATGTGGCGGAAGATGATGCGCGCGTGGTTGAAGCCGCAGGCGCGAGCGGCGTCGATATAGGGCACTTCGCGGATCACCAGCGCGCTCGAGCGGACCACGCGCGCGCAACGCGGGATCAGCGGGATGGTGATGGCGATGATCACGTTCTGCACGCCGGTGCCGAAGATGGCGACCACGGCCAGCGCCATGATGATCAGCGGAAACGCCATCAGGACGTCGAGCACGCGCTGCAGGATCAGGTCGAAGCGGCCGCCGAAATAAGCGCTGGAAACGCCGAGAACAAGTCCGGCGAAGCCGCCGACCAGGGCCGAGGTGAAGCCGACGATCAGCGCGGTGCGCGCGCCATGGATGATGCGCGACAGCAGATCGCGGCCGAACTGGTCGGTGCCGAGCAGGTGCGCCCAGCTTGGCGCCTGGGTCATGGCTGTGAAGTCGTTGCGAGTCGGGTTGTAGGGCGAGATCCATTCGGCTGACAGGCCGGCGGCGATCATGATGATCATGATCACCATGCCCACGGTGCCGAGCGGCTGGCGCTGGCAGAAGAGCAGCGCCGATTGCCACGCGGTGCGCCGCAGCTCGGGCCCCTCCTCGACGTCGGCGCTGCGTGCGATCTCGGCGGGACTGGCGACTGTCATGATGCCTCACGCGAATCGGATGCGCGGGTCGAGCCACGCGTAGAGCACGTCGACGATCAGGTTCGCGACGACGAAGATGATGACGGTCAGCATGACGAGCGCCTGGGTCAGCGTGTAGTCCTGGTTTTGAACGGCGAGCACGAACAGGCGTCCGATGCCATTCAGGTTGAACACCTGCTCGGTGACGACCAGGCCGCCGATAAGGAAGGCGAACTCGATGCCGATCAGTGTCACGACCGGCAGCAACGCGTTCTTGAGCGCGTGGCGGTTGACTACGAGCTGCTCCATCAGGCCCTTGGCGCGCGCCGTCCTGATGTAATCCTCGCGCAGCACCTCCAGCATGGCCGATCGCGTCATGCGCATCGTCACGGCGGAATAGCGATAGCCGACGGTGATCGCCGGCAGCAGCACCATGGACAGGTTGCGCACGGGGTCCTGCCAGAGCGGCACATAGTCGATGGGCGGCATCCACGGATTGCCGAACAACGCGTGCGATACGTCGAGCACGATCAGAATCGACACGATGCCGAGCCAGAAAGACGGGGTGGCGATGCCGGCGATCGCCACGATGCGCACGATATGGTCGATCCAGCTGTTCTGCTTGAGGGCCGAAATCGTGCCGAGCGGGATCGCGAGCAGGATCGCTACCACGGTGGCGATGAGCGCGATCTCGAGCGAGATAGCCAGACGCGAGGCGATCTCGTCGATGACCGGTTTGCCCGACCACATGGAGACGCCGAAGTCTAGTTTGAACAGGCCGAAGGCGAAATCCAGGAACTGCATGTACATGGGGCGATCGAGACCGAGCTGCATGTGACACGACGCGACAGCGCGCGGATCGACCACGCCGCCGCCCGAGCCCAACCGGACGACGCAGATGTCGCCGGGGATCATGCGCATGAGCATGAACACCAGCCCCGCCGCCCCGAGCAGCGTCGGGACGGCAAGCAGCAGCCTGCTGACGATGTACTTGTACATGTCGTGCGACCCTGCGGCGCCCGCCTCCGACAGAGGCGGGCGCCGCGCCGGGCTTGCTACTTATCCAGCCATACGTTGGCCAGATCCTGGTTCTGATAGTGGCTGGGGCTGATCTTCCAGCCTTTCATGTAGGACCGGAGAGCCAGGATGCGGTTCCACCAGGGCGTCATGATCATGTGCACCTGGGTGTCGAGCACATAGGTCTCGAAGTCGCGCATTTTCTGGCGCAACTTGGCGGGATCGGTCTCGGTCTGCATCGCATTGTAGAGATCGATGACCTTCTTGTCCTCGTAGCCGCCGTAGTTCTCGGCATAGACCGACCTCGGCAGGAACTTGCCGACATCGAGCAGCGGGTTCACCACGCTCTGGCAATTGAAGTCGAGGCTGACGTCGAACGTGCCGTTGCGCAGACCGTCATAGAACGGTCCGGTCGGCAGCACGCGCTGCGTCACCTGCATGCCGGCCTTGCTCCACTCGTCGATCAGCCAGGTCGCGACGAACTTGTATGGCTGGTCGACGTTGCGGTTCATCAGCTCGAACTTGTAGTTGGGTACGCCCGCTTCCTGCAGCAGCTTCTTGGCTTCGGCGCGGGACTTGTTGATGTCCGGCCAATAGCCGACCAGCTTCTGCAGCTCCTCTTTGGTGGCGGCCAAGGGCGAGCCGGGGAAGACGACGCCGCCCACCGTGTTGACAATGGCGATCTTGGACAGCGCCGGTGCGCCGTTCCAATTGTCGATGGCGAGCGCGAGCGCGCGGCGGACGCGGACGTCGTCGAACGGCTTCTTCTTCTGGTTGGGCGTGATCAGCAGGACGCAGTTCCAATTGCTCTGCTGAACCGTGACTTTGTCGCCCAGCTCCTTGACCAGTTCGTCGCGCGCCGAGGGCGGATGGCCGCGGAACTCGGCGGCGGCGCGGTCGGCGCGAAGGGCCGCGACCCGGACGGACTCCTTGGCGGCGAAGATGCCGACAATTCCGTCGAGGTACGGTTGGCCCTTGTGGTGGTAGTCGGCGAAACGTTCGCCCTTGATCGACTGGCCGACGTCATAGGAGGTCAGCTTGAACGGGCCGGACCCCATGACGTTCTTCTCGAACCAGTGCGGATCCTTGTCGAGGATCTCCTTCTTGTAGATGTAGGCGAAAGGATCCGCGAGCGCCGGTACGAATGCAGGCGACGGGGTCTTGAGCTTGAACACGACCGTCGTCGCATCAGGCGCCGTGACCGACTCGACCATGTTGAAGTAGCTGGCGCGCGCGCTGGTCACGCCTGGCTTCGGGCTGATGATCTTCTGCCAGCTCGCGACCACGTCGGCTGAGGTCAGCGGCGAGCCGTCGTGGAACTTGACGCCTTGACGAATCTTGAAGGTGTAGAGCTTGCCGCCGTCGGTCGGCTTCGGCATTTCCGTGCACAGGTCGCACACGAAGTCGGTCGGCGATGCTGGATTGTTCGGGTTGACCCGGATCAACACGCTATAGAAGGGCGACACGGCGTGCGCGGTGGCGAAGGTCGTCTCGCGGTGGCCGTCGAAGCTCGGCGGCGCGTCCGCCGGGATCATGTAGGTCAGCGTGCCGCCTCGCTTGGGGCTTTCCGCCGCGACGGGCGCCGCGGTCAAGGCGGCGATCGCCGCGGCGATGGCCGTCGTCAGCAATGCGCTTCGTGTAATCATGAGCTTGTCCTCCCGTGATGGGTTTATGCGCGACTCCTCACCAAATTCACTTCACTACAAGCGACCCAATGTCCTGGTCGGACCTCTCTGAGCTCCGGCCTCGCCTGTCTGCAGCCGTCGACCGCGATCGGACAGCGCGGATGAAAGGCGCATCCGGCCGGCGGGTTGATCGGGCTCGGCACCTCCCCCTTGAGCGGGCGGAACTGCCGACCCGCCTCGACCATCGGGTCGGGGACCTGGACGGCGGACAGCAGCGCCTGCGTATAGGGGTGAAGGGGACTGTCGAACAGTTCGTCGCATTCGGCCAGCTCGACGATGCGCCCGAGATACATGACCGCGACGCGATGGCAGAGATGGCGGACGACCGAGAGGTCGTGCGCGATGAACAGATAGGTCAGGCCGAGCTTCTCGCGCAGATCCTCGAGCAGGTTGACGACCTGCGCCTGGATCGACACGTCGAGCGCCGACACCGCCTCGTCGCACACGATCAGGTCGGGCTCGAGGGCCAGCGCCCGCGCAATGCCCACGCGCTGGCGCTGGCCGCCCGACATCTCGTGCGGGTAGCGGTCGGCGAAATTGGCGCGCAGGCCGCACACCTCGAGCAGCTCGCGCACCCGCGCCGTGCGCCGCGCCGCATCGGGCTGGAGACCATGCACCTTGATCGGCTCGGCGATGATGTCGCCGACCTTCATGCGCGGATTGAGCGAGCTGTAGGGGTCCTGGAAGATCACCTGGATACGCCGGCGCAGCGCCAGGAGCTCGCGCGCGTCGAGCTTGATGATATCGACGCCGTTGAACAGCACCTCGCCGCTGGTCGGCCGCTCGAGCTGGAGGATGCAGCGGCCCGTCGTGGTCTTGCCGCAGCCGCTCTCGCCGACCAGGCCGAGGGTCTCGCCGCGCTGGATCGAAAAGTCGATGCCGTCGACCGCCCTGACGTCCCCGATGCGCCGTCGGCGCAGCACGCCCTTGGTGATCGGGAAGTGCATGTGCAGGCCCTTGACTTCGAGCAGCGGTCGCTCGGCCTGCGCCATGGCGTTCATGCTGCCGCCTCGGCCGCCGCCTTTGTGAGCTCGTGACTGCGGAAGCAGGCAGAGCGGTGGTCTCGCTCGCCGGCGGTTTCGAGCGGCGGCGGCGCCTCGGCGCATGTCGCGATGGCGAACCGGCAGCGCGGGCGGAACGAGCAGCCCTTGCCAAGCCGGGTCAGATCGGGCGGTTGGCCCTCGATCGGGTCGAGCCGCGCGCGGCGCGGCCGATCGAGGCGCGGCACGGAGCGCAGTAGCGCGATGGTATAGGGATGGCGCGGATCGCCATAAACGTCCCTGGCGGTGCCGGTTTCGACGATGCGGCCGGCATACATGACGTTGACGCGATTGGCATAGCGCGCGACCACGCCCAGATTGTGGGTGATGATGATCAGCGCGATGCCGAGGCGCTCGCGCAGGCCGTTCATCAGCTCGAGGATCTGCGCCTGGATCGTCACGTCGAGCGCCGTGGTCGGCTCGTCGGCAATGATCATCTTGGGATCGCACGCGATCGCGATGGCGATCATGATGCGCTGGCGCATGCCGCCGGAAAGCTGGTGCGGATATTGCTCGAGGCGCCGCTGGGGATCGGAGATGCCGACGAGGCCGAGCAGCTCGACGGCGCGGCGTGCTGCGGTTGCAGCGTCGTCGCCGCGGTGCTGCTCCAGGGTCTCGGTGATCTGGCGGCCGATGGTGAGCACCGGGTTGAGCGAGGTCATCGGCTCCTGGAAGATCATGCCGATGTCGGCGCCGCGCACCTCGCGCATCTCCTCTTCGGTGAGGCGCATGAGGTCGCGTCCGTTGAACAGGATCTGGCCCTGGGTGATTCGGCCCGGCGGGTCCGGGATCAGGCGCAGGATCGACAGCGCACTGACCGATTTGCCCGACCCGCTTTCGCCGACGATGGCCACCGTCTCGCCCGCGTCGACCGTGTAGGAAATGCCGTCGACCGCGCGCACCAAGCCCGCACCGGTGCGGAACTCGGTGTGCAGTTCACTGACCGCGAGCAATGGCGGCAATTTTCCTCCCCGCCCCCTTATTTCCGGAGGCTGATATATATTTCCGATACCCTTTGTTATTTGCCCTGTCAATTTTGGCGGATTTGAGGCGCCAGGCGGCCGCGATTCTTGAGGTCTTGCGACCGGTAAAACTACGGGGAATCGACAAAATCGCCCGGATCGGGCATGTAGCGCAGCCATTGCCGCATTTCGGAGCGCCGATCATGCTTTTGCACCTGAGCACCTGGGCCGAGGTCGAGACCTACCTAAAGGATTCCAAGGGTATCATCATCCCGATCGGCTCGACCGAGCAGCATGGCCCCAACGGCCTGATCGGCACGGATGCGATCTGCCCGGAATTCATCGGCGCCAGGATCGGTGACAAGATCGGCGCCCTGGTCGGCCCGACCATCAGCGTGGGCATGGCGCAGCATCACCTGGCCTTCACCGGCTCGATCACGCTCCGGCCATCGACGCTGATCCAGGTCGTGCGCGACTATGTGCAGTCGCTGACCCGCCACGGCTTCGAACGCTTCTTCTTCCTCAACGGCCATGGCGGCAACATCGCGACCGTCACGGCCGCCTTCTCCGAGATCTATGCCGAGACCAGCCTCAAGGCCGGCAGCAATGCGCCCTCGATCCGCTGCACGCTCAAGAACTGGTGGCAGACGCCGCAGGTCGAGAAGCTGTCCAAGGAGCTGTTCGGCGACCGCGAGGGCAGCCACGCCACGCCGAGCGAAGTGTCGGTGACGCAATTCGCCTATCCCCAGGCGATCAAGCATGCGCGCATGGAGCCGGTCGGCAAGCCGCCGCGCGCCTTCGCCGACGCCGAGGACTATCGCCGGCTGTTCCCGGATGGGCGCATCGGCTCCGATCCCTCGCTCTCCTCGCCCGAGCATGGGCGCCGCCTGGTCGAGGCGGCGGTCAACGATATCTGCGAGGACTACAAGACATTCCTGACCCAGGCGTAAAGCTGGTTCAAATCGAACCGAACTGAGGCGTCCCCCCGCGCTCGGGCGCGGGAGGATCGAGGGGTGGGCCCGAGGGGTAGGGAACCCACGACCGCAAGGACCAGCCGCCCCGATCCTCCCCGCCTTTGGCAAGCGACGGAGCGATTCAGTCCGGTCGAGACACATTCAAGCGCGGTCGGCAACCGCCCGGCGGTCACGACCCCGGCTGGTGATACTCGCGCGCGTAAAACATTCGATGTGCGGTTTGCGTTACGGCGATCGCCAGGCGCGCGATCTCGGGATCGGGCCGGCCGAGCAGCTCGAGCTCGCGACCTGCATCGACAACGCGGTACCCCTTGATCGTCCCGTTCGGCTCGAGCACGGCGACCTGCCCGCGTTTGCCCCAGGCGACCGAGTAGTTGTGGGCCATGGCGAACCTTCCCTCACCAGGCGGCACGCGCGTCAGGTCGACGCCGAAGAAGGATGACTCGTGGCTGATGCCGAGCAGGCCGAGCAGCGTCGGAAATAGATCCATGCTGGAACCGACGGTGTCGAGACGCGCCGGCTTGATGTGCGCCGGTGCATAAAAGAGCAAAGGCACGCGGAAGCCCTCGGCCGGCACCTGGGCGGCGCCGTTCACCTTCGGTCCGTGGTCGCCGATGAAGATGAACACCGTGTCGTCGAACCAGGAATGCGCGCGGGCGCGCTCGACGAAATCGCCGAACGCCCAGTCGGCATAGGTGGCCGCATTCTCGCGGCGCTTGCCGCGCGGGTCCTTGTCGATGCGGCCCTCCGGATAGGTATAGGGCCGGTGGTTCGATACGGTCAGCAAGGCGAGGAAGAAGGGCTGGCCCGGCCGCGCATGCTCGTCCATGCGCCGGAGCGCATCGGTGTAGAGATACTCGTCGGCCACGCCCCAGGCGGTGGTGAAGCCGGGAACCGCGATGTCCTTCTGCTCCCACACGTGGTCGAAGCCGATCGAGTTCCAGTAGTGGCCCATGTTGTCGAACACGGCACGGCCGCCATAGAGCATGGCCGAGCGGTAGCCGTGCTGGCGCAGCAGGACGGGCATGGAATGCATGCCCTCGGAGCCGGCGCGCCGCGCCGTCGAAATGCCGGGTATCGGCGTGAACGAGGTCAGCACGGACTCGAGCCCGCGCACCGTGCGGTCGCCGGTCGAGTAGATCGAGGTGAAGAACAGTCCGTCTTCGGCCAGGCGGTCGAGATGCGGCGAGATCGATTCGACCAGAGGATTGTCCAGGCTGTCGACGAAGATCGAGCCGAACGACTCGTTCATGACGAGCACGACGTTGAGCTTCTTCGGGGCGTTCCCGTTGTCGACGAAGCGGCGCAGGCTGCGCCGGTCGTCCGGATCGAGAAAGCGCGTATTGTCCTGCGCGACCGTCGCGCGCATGAGCGGCAGCGCCTCGCGCTCGGCCATGCCGGGGTAGACGCCGTCGTAGTTCGCGTCGTTGGTCAGGAAGGCATGGAACAGGGAATAGAGACCGTTGCGCGCGACTTCGTTGACCTCGCGGTTCTGGCTCGCCTGCAACGGGCCGAAATAGAGCAGGGGCAGTATCACGGCGAATGCCGCGGCCGTGAAGCCGAGACTGCGCCGGAACTCGCCGGGGGCGAGGGGCGCGACCAACGCCTCTCTCAACGGGCGCCGCATCAGCAGGTAGAGCAGCAGGGATGCCGCGACGATCGGCGGCAGGACGACGCGCAGATCGAAGGATTCGCGGATATTGCCGATGACCTCGCGTGGAAAGATCAGGTAGTTGACCGCGATCCCGGCAAAGCGGCTGTTGAACTCGTTCCAGTAGAAGAACTCGGCGACGGCGGCGAAGACGAGGACGCCGAGCATCGCCATGAACAGTCCATGGGCGAGCCAGCCAACGGGGCGCCAGCGCAAGGGCCGCTGTAGCCCATAAAGCGCGATGAGGAAGGGCAGGCCAAGCGCCAGAGCCATGGCTGCGTCGTTTACCGCGCCGAAGCCGACCGCGATCAGCAGATCGGGAACCGTGCGCGTGTCGAACAAGGCGACCCAGGAGGCGAGCCCCAGGCGGACCGCCATGGCCACCATCATGAAGACGGCCAGGCTGCTCAGCCAGAATCGAAATCGCCGGGATCGAACCACCCTCTTCCCCCAATCGGTCAATGGCTTGTGCGCCAACGGCCCCCGCCTGCCGCGCGATGCCGATTGCATGACGGCGACATTACCACAGCGTGACAAGGTCGTGGGGCGGGCAATCGGCCGCAGGGCCGGCAATGGGCCTCGACTATGCCAGCCCCATCTGGCCAATGATCGCGCGCGACAACGTGCCGGCCGAATCCGCGAGCGGCTCGCTGATCGAAAAATGATTGGCGCCGGGAATCTCCATGAATGTGACCTCGGCCCCGGCGGCACGCGCGAGCGCCGCGTAGTCGATCGACTGGCGCTTCCATTCCGCCGTCTCGTTCGCGCCAACCGCGACCAGAAGGCGAAGGCCCGCGCGCGGCGGCCGGTACATCGGCGAATTGCGCCACGCAGAGGCTGCGTCGAGTCGGATATCGGCGTTGACCGAGATGTCGAGCACCGGTGCGATGTCGAAGATGCCGGTGATGGCGGCCGCACCCTTGATCAGATCGGAGGGCAGTCCGTCGCGCCGCCATTCACGTGCGGCAGCCATGGCGACGAGGTGAGCGCCCGCGGAGTTGCCGGAGATGAAGATGCGCGCGGGGTCGCCGCCGTGCTCGGCGGCGTGCCGTGCGGTCCAGGCGATCGAGGCATAGGCCTGCGCGACCACCTCATCGAGGCTGACCGACGGGCAGAGATCGTAATTGACCACGACGACCATGGCACCCGCGGCGACCAGCGGCACGGCGACGAAGCTGAAATCGCTCTTGTCGAGATTGCGCCAGTAGCCGCCGTGAAAGAACAGCTGGATGGGCAAGCCGCCGGATGCGGATTTGGCGGAGGTGGGTCGGAATATGTCGAGTGTCGACTTCGGACCCTCGCCATAGCGGATGTCGAGTCGGGGCTTGAGCGTGTTGCGGACGGCCGCGCTTGTCGCCTTGTGCCGCTCGAGATAGTCGGCATAGTCGGGCACCGCGATGCGCGGATTGTACTGGCGCTCGAGCTCCTCGACGGGCATCCCGCGATAGGTGGTCGCCTCGGCGACCGGCGCGTTTGCCGCGCTACTCGTCGTCTTCGCCATAGGTGCGGTCGAATTCCCAGATGCGCTCGAAGCCCATCAGCTCGTTGAAGTCCTCGAAACCATAGAGCTCGCGATCGAAGCCGACGCTCGATCCGTCACGCTTGAGCTTGCCATAGGCGGCGCGCAGCGCCGCACCTGCCGCGAGGAAGCCGAAGGCGGGAAAGATCGCGACACGGTAGCCGAGCTGCTTCAGCCGGTCGGCCGAGACCACCGGCGTGCGCCCACCCTCGACCATGTTGGCCATCAGCGGCACGTCGAAGCGCCGGCCGATCTCGGCCATCTCGGCCTCGCTTTCCGGCGATTCGATAAAGAGGATGTCGGCGCCGGCGCGCTGATAGGCCTCGCCGCGGCGCAGCGCCTCGTCGAGACCGAGCGAGGTGCGCGCGTCGGTGCGCGCGATGATCAGGAAGTCGGCATAGGTGCGCGAGTCCGATGCCACCTGGATCTTGCGCACCATGTCGGCCATCGACACGACCTTGCGACCGAGCGTGTGACCGCAGCGCTTGGGGAATTCCTGATCCTCGATCTGCAACGCCGATACGCCGGCCGTCTCGTAGCCGCGCACGGTGTGCGCCACGTTGAGCGGTCCGCCGTAGCCCGTGTCGGCATCGGCGATGAGCGGCGTGTTGGTGCCCTCGGCGATCATGCGCGCGCGGTCGACCATGTCGCGATAGCTGGCGAGGCCCGCGTCGGGCAGTCCGAGATGGGACGCGACCGTGCCGTAGCCGGTCATGTAGAGCGCGTTGAAGCCGAGCCGGTCGGCGATGCGCGCGGAGATCATGTCGAACACGCCCGGCGCCACGACGAAGCTGCCGATCTGCAGGCGCCCCGCGAGCGCCGCGCGCTTCGATTTGGCAAGCGAGGATGTCGACATCGACGGAACGCTCTCCGGTGGGGCCGGCCCGGTCTTGCTCGGCGGCATAAGGCTACATTCCGCCTTCCAGGTCTGGAAGGGGCCAAAATCGCCTTGTCGGTCTCGGCCTGGACCATCGCGGGCTGCCTCCGCTATCTTCCCGGACCTCGTTCACCCCGAAAGCGCGCGCAATGGCCGAGGACGCTCACGATCCGATCCAGCAGGAGCCGATCACCGGCTTTCAGAACCTGCTGGGGTACCGGCTGGTCGAATGGCGCGAGGGCCACGCGGTGCTCGAGCTCGATATCGCCGATCGCCATCGCAACCGGTCGGGCGTGCTTCATGGCGGCGTGATCATGACCATGATCGATGCGGCCGGCGGCTTCTCTGGAACCTATTGCGCGGTGCCGGGCAATGTCAGGCGCGGCATGAGCCTGTCGATCTCGACCAACTTCACGGGGCAGGCGACCGACGGCATCGTCCGCGCAGTGGCGCGCCGGACGCGCGGGGGCCGGAAGATCTTCTTCGCCTCGGTCGAGGTGTTCTCGGGCGGCGAACTGATCGGCACCGGCGAAGGCGTCTACCGCTATCGCGGCGGCTACGAGGATCCCCGGGGCAAGCCGATGCCGCCGCCGGCGCGCGGGTCGCGCCTGCGCACCGACGCGGACGGCTAGAGCTTGTATGCCTTCTCCCGCTCGGCGCGGACGGCAGCGAACTCGGCGCGCGTCTTTTCGTCGGGCGGGTAGAGGCCCCAGAGCGCGCGGCCGGCGCGGACCTGCTCCTCGGCATAGTCCTCGAAGACGGTCATGTCCCAGGCTTCCTGGGCGATCTCATTGGCGATCTCTGCGGGAATGACGGCGACCGCCTCGCCGTCGCCGACGACGATGTCGCCGGGATAGACGGGGACGTCGCCGCAGCCGATCGGCACGTTGAGGTCGATGGCATGATGACGGATCAGATTGGTCGGTGCCGAAGGCTGCACGGCATAGACCGGAAACTCGAGCCTGGCGATGTCGGGCGAATCGCGGAAACCGCCATCGGTGACGATGCCGGCGCCGCCACGCTTCATCAGTCGCGTGATCAGGATGGCGCCGGCCGAGGCGGCGCGCGGGTCCTTGCGCGAGTCGATGACCATGACGTGACCCGGCGGGCAGGCCTCGATGCCTTCGCGCTGCGGGTGTCCACGTCCTTCGAACACCTTGATGTAGTCGAGATCCTCGCGCGCGGGAATGTAGCGTAGCGTATAAGCCTCGCCGACCATGCGCGGCGCGTTCGGGTTGACGGGTGTTACGCCCTGGATCGCCGTGTTGCGCAGGCCGCGCTTGAACAGCGCCGTCGTGATGGTCGCGACGCTGATATGGCGCAGCCGGCTGCGGTTGATCTGGCTGAGCGGCGTCGAATTCTTCTGCTGGGCACTCATCGCATTCTCCCGTGTCGGCGCTAGCGACGATTCTTGAACAGCTTGCCGCCCTTCATGATGATGGACATGTGCTTGCCCTGGCCCTGGAGCAGAGTGACGTCGTCGAGCGGGTTGCCGTCGACAACGATCAAATCCGCGAGCGCGCCGGACTTGACGACGCCCAGATCATCCTTGCGCAGGAGGATCTCCGCGTTGATCAGAGTGGCGCTCTGAATCACTTCGGCGGCAGGCACGGCCTGGGCGCGCAGCGTGAACTCGTCCGCCTGGAAGACATGCATTTCGCCGAGCAAGTCTGTGCCGTAGCCCATGCGCACCCCCGCGGCACGCGCGATCTTGAGCGCTTCGAGCCCCTGGCCGCGGACGACCTCGAGCTTGCGCATCGAGTCTTCTGGAAAGCCCGCCTTGCGGCCGAAGCGGTGCAGCGCGTCGTAGGTGGACAACGTCGGCACCAGGAACACGCCCTTCTTCGCCATCAGCTGGGCGGTCGCCTTGTCGATCAGATTGCCATGCTCGATGGTGCGCACGCCGCATTCGACCGCGCGCCGGATCGCGCGCGCCGTGTAGGCGTGCGCCATCACGTAGGTCTGGGCCGCCTCGGCTTCCTCGACGATCGCGCGCATCTCCTCGAGGGAATACTGGGTGAAAGCGATCGGGTCGGTCGGCGAGGCGACGCCGCCCGAGGCCATGATCTTGATCTGGGAGGCGCCCTTGCGCACCTCGTCGCGCACGGCGCGGCGCACCTCGGAGACGCCGTCGGCGATGCGGCCGAGTGCGCCGCCGAGCAGCGCACAGCAGACGCACGGCTCGACCATCTGGGTCAGCGCGCGGAAATCGGCATGGCCGCCGGTCTGGCTGAGGGCGCGCCCGGCATGGAAGATACGCGGGCCATCAAAGAGGCCCTGCTCGACGGCTTGCGCTAAGCCCTGATCGGCGCCGCCCGCGTCGCGCACGCTGGTAAAGCCGCGCGCCAGCATGCCTTCGAGGATCGGCTTGGCGGATGCTGTGACCAGCGAGGCCATGGTCGTCTCGAGCGCCGCCAGACGCGCTGTGAAGGCCGTGACGTGGACATGGGCATCAATGAGCCCTGGCATGACCGTGCCACCGCCGCAGTCGATCACGCGCGACTTGGGCGGTGCTTTGATGGATTTTCGTGCGACCTCGGCGATGCGCTCGCCGTCGATCAGGATCTCGGCACCCTTGATGAGCGCCAGGCGCTCGGTGTCGAGAACGCTGCAATTACGCAGGATGGTAACGGTCACGGTGATCCCCCGAGGATGTCGCCTGCGTCATCCTATGGTCTGCTCGGGCCGCGGGCAATCCGCGGCCGCGGTATCATGGCCGAACGAATTCGGGTAAACAGGTCCGTCATGCGAGTCACGTTCTTCGCCCTTCCGCTGCTTTTCGGTTTGATCGGGCTGGAAGATGCCGTCGTTCAAGCCCAAGTCCCGCCGAGCGCGGCCGAGATCGCGGCCTATGGCGGCCTGCATGCTGCCGCCGCCAAGGGCAATGTCGCCCAGCTTCGCCAACTGGTCGAGCAGAGAGTCGAGCTCGAGCGGCGCGATGGTCACGGCCGCACGGCGCTGCATGTCGTCGCGCACTTCTCACACCACGCCTTCGTGCGTGAATTGGCGAAGGCGGGCGCCGATATGCGGGCCCAGGACAGCCGTCGCTATGACATCATCACGATCGCCGCGGTGCGCAACGACGTCGAGATGGTGCGAACCGCGATTTCGCTGGGTGCGGACCCGAGGGCGATCACCTCGCCCTATGACGGCACCGCACTCATCGCGGCAGCCCATCTCGGCCACGCCGAGGTGGTACGCACCCTGATCGCCGCCGGGGCTCCCTTGGATCATGTCAACAATCTGGGCTGGACTGCCGTGATCGAGGCCGTCGTGCTCGGCAATGGCGGCAAGCCGCACCAGGACACGCTCCAAGCGCTGCTCGATGGCGGTGCCGACGCCGAGCTGGCCGACCGCGATGGAATCAGGCCGCTCGAACATGCCAAGCGGCGTGGCTATGTAGAGATGATTCGGATGTTGAGCGCAGTGCAGAAATAGGTGTCCGGTCACGGGATTGTGCCGGCCAAGTCGGCCCAGAAGTAGTCATTGACGGCATGAGGCCTAATCCCGGACGATCGGGCCTTGTCGCCAACCCGAGGGGACAGTTGTGGCCGTCATTTCCTATCTGACCACCATTCAATTCGATCACGGCGCAATCAGGCTCGTCCCCGAAGAGTTGCGGGCGCTGGGCATCACCAAGCCGCTGGTCGTCACCGATCCGGGGCTGGTCAAGAACGGGCTGATCGATCGCCTGCTGACCGTGCTCGGCAACACTGTGCCGCGCGCGGTCTTCGACGGCACGCCGTCCAATCCGACCGAGGAGGCGCTCGACCGCGCGCTGGCGCTCTACAAGAGCGAGGGGTGCGACGGGCTGATCGGCTTCGGCGGCGGATCGTCGATGGACCTGGCGAAGTGCGTCGGCCTGATGGTGACGCATCCCGGCAAGATCGCCGACTATGCCCTCATCCATGGCGGTCTGGCGAAGTTGAAGGCCGACGCGGCGCCGCTGATCGCCATTCCGACGACGTCGGGCACCGGCAGCGAGGTCGGCCGCGGGGCGGTGATCACGCTGCGGACCGGGCGCAAGCTCGCGGTCATCGGCCCGCCGATGATGCCCAAGCGCGCGATCTGCGATCCGGAGCTGACGCTCGGCTTGCCGCCGGGCCTGACCGCGGCGACTGGCATGGACGCGCTCGCCCACTGCGTCGAGACCTATATATCGCCGCGCGTCAATCCGCCGGCCGAGGCGATCGCTCTCGACGGCGTGGGCCGCATCGGCAAATGGCTGGAGCGCGCCGTGAGCAACGGCAATGACCGCGAGGCGCGCTGGAACATGATGATGGCCTCGATGGAGGGCGCCATGGCGTTCCAGAAGGGGCTGGGTGCCGTGCATTCGCTGTCGCATCCGCTTGGAGCCTTGCAGGCGCCGGTGCTGCATCACGGCACGCTCAACGCGGTCGTCATGCCGGCCGTGCTGCGCTTCAACAAGGACCATGTCGGCAGCAAGTACGATCAGCTGCGCTCGGCGCTCGGCGTCGGCGCCGGCGTCGAGCTGCCGGCGGCGATCACCGGGCTCAACCGGCGGATCGGCATTCCCGCGGGTCTCGGCGCCATGGGCGTGACCCCGGACATCCTGGCGACGATGGCGGAGTACGCCGAGGGCGACCACTGCACGCAGACCAATCCGCGCCCGGCGACCAAAGCCGACTTCCTGGAGCTCTATCGCGAGGCGATGTGAGTTGACGTCGGCGCGCGACATCGACGTCGCGGTCGCCGGCGGCGGATTGGTTGGAGCTGCCATCGCCTACGGTCTCGCGCGCTGCGGCAAGCGCGTAACGCTGTTCGACGAGGGCGACGTCGCGTTCCGCGCGGCGCGCGGCAATTTCGGACTGGTCTGGGTCCAGAGCAAGGGCGACGGTATGCCGGAGTATGCGGCATGGACCCGGCGCTCGTCCGATCTCTGGCTCGAGCTCGCGCCGATGCTCAAGGACGAGACCGGCATCGATGTCGGCCACAGCAGACCCGGCGGGGTCCATGTCTGCCTCGACGAGGCCGAGCTCGACGAGCGGCGCGACTTCATGCGCCGCCTTCATAACCAGACGGGCGGCGCTTTCAACTACGAGATCCTCGACCGCACCGGCGTCGCCGGGATGCTGCCCGACATCGGCCCCGAGGTGGTCGGCGGCTCGTACTGCCCACTCGACGGCCATGCGAGCCCGCTTCATCTGCTGCGCGCCTTGATGGCGGCGTTGCAGAAGCGCGGCGGGCGCTACCTGCCGAAGCACCGCATCGCGACGATCTCGGCGCGATCGGGGGGCGGGTTTCGCATCGAGGCCGCAGGGCGGACCTTCGAGGCCAGCCGCATCGTGCTGGCGGCAGGACATGGCAACACCGACCTGGCGTCGCTGCTCGGCCTGATAGCGCCGGTCAAGCCGCTGCGCGGCCAGATCATGGTGACCGAGCGCACCGGCCGCTTCCTCGACATGCCCACGACGACCGTGCGCCAGACCGTCGAGGGCAGCGTGCTGCTCGGTGACAGCCACGAGGATGTCGGATTCGACGACGGCACCAGGCCCGACATCATGCAGGAGATCGCGCGACGCGCCGTGCGCGTCTTTCCGCGCCTCGCCGGCCTCAGGATCGTGCGCGCATGGGGCGCGCTCCGGGTCATGTCGCCCGATGGCTTCCCGATCTACGAGGAGTCGGGCGACTGCACGGGTGCCTTCCTTGCCACCTGCCACAGCGGCGTGACGCTGGCCGGCGCGCATGCGCTGGCGCTGGCGCCGCACATCGCGGCGGGAAAGCTGCCGGCGGAGTTCGCGGCATTCGGGTCGGCGCGGTTATCCCGGCCGGTCGTCGCTTAGGACCTTGCTCGTGGGCAACGGCTCGTCCTCCGGTATCACCGCGTCGATGTCGATCTCCATCAGATATTCCGGCCGCGCCAGGCCGTTGACGATCAAGCCGGTGGAGACCGGGAACACGCCCTTGAGCCATTTGCCGACCACCTGGTAGACCGCCTCGCGGTAGGCGCGGTCGGTGATGTAGATCGTCACCTTGCAAACGTGCTCCAGCTTCGAGCCCGCCTCCTCGAGCAGGATCTTGGCGCAGCGCATGGCGTTCTCGGCCTGGGCGCCGGCGTCGCCGATGCCGTGGATTTTGCCGTCGAAATCCATCGCGGTCTGGCCGCGCAGGAAGATGTGACGGCCGGCGCGCACGACCATGGAGAGATCGTTGTCGAGCTTCTGGTCGGGATACATCGCCTTGGTGTTGAACTTGCGCAGGCGGACATGGGCCATCGCGACGCTCCCTACTTCTGATCCATGACGCGATCGGACAATCCCGCCGCGCGCTGCGTGAACTGCATCGAGCGCTTGAAGTCGAAGTTGCGGAAGACCGCGCCCAGATGAGCGAAAGGCGGCGACTGGGCGAACAGCTCGAAGGTCACGCGGTGGCCGGCGTAGTCGGAGTTCAGCAGGTCGCGCGCATAGGCGAGCAATTTGCGCCGGTCGTCGGCCGACCAGAACTCGTTGACGGTGTAGTACTTGTCGAGCCAGTCCTTGATGCCGGCGGCGCGGAAGGACGCGCTGTCCGGCGTCACGCAGATCTGGCCGCCGCACAGCTCGCGCGCCAGGTGCATCATGGCCGGCAGGCGCGTGCAGGCATGCACGCGACCCGTGTAGAGCAAGGACTGATTGGGCATGAGCAGCCCGCCCGGGCTCGGCTCGGCGGAAGCGATCGCGGCAGTCAGGTGCGCGTTGATCGTCTCGCGGTAGCAGGCGAGCTCGGCCAGCTTCTCCTGGACCGCCTGCTGCTTGTCGAGGCCGGTCTGGCGCACGTTGAACACGGCGACGCCGATCATCAGATCGGCGAGATAGAGAATGCGCTGCACGAAGGGGAAGGCGCTGTAGCGGTGCAGCGTGCCGCGGATGTAGGTCGCCGCGCGCGTGTGCCGGTAGAAGAGGACGTTTTCCCAGGGGATCAGCACATTGTCGAACACGACGAGCGTGTCGACTTCGTCGAACTTGTTGGCGATCGGATAGTCCTCGGCGGGCCGCCGTCCCGTGAAGCCGGTGCGGCAGATGTGCTTGATGCCGGGCGCGCCCATCTCCGCGATGAAGCCGACGGCATAGTCGCTGAGCTTGTCGTCGCCCCAGTTGGCGATCGTCGGCTTGACGAATGCCTGGTTGGCATAGGCGGCCGCGGTCTCGTACTTGGCGCCGCGCACGACGATGCCCTTGTCGGTCTCCTTGACCAGGTGCAGCAGCATGTCCGGATCCTGGTCCTGCGGCCGCTTGGAGCGGTCGCCCTTGGGATCCGTGTTGGCCGACACGTGGAACAGATCCTGTTCGTGGGCGCGCGCGATGTGGCGCGTGATGTTCTCGCTGAACTTGGGATCGATCTCGTTGAGCACGTCGCGGCCGTCATAGAGCGACCACATCTCGCCGACCGTCTCGTCGCCGACGCGGATGACCACGCCTGCGATGTCGTTGAGCACGGTGTCGACCCAGGCGCGCTTGTCGTGCCAGTCCTGCTGCGTCGTCGGCGGCTTGGTCGAGCGCGAGAACGTCTCGCCCTTGTCGTTGCGGTAGTTCATCACCGCATCGTGGCGCTGCTCGTGCGCCATGTCGTACATGCGCGCCTTGACATCGACGATCGGCTTGAAGGCGGGATGGACGGTCACGTCCGTGACCCGCTCGCCGTCGATCCAGACCTCGCGGCCGTCGCGAATCGATCGGCGGTATTCGTCCCCGGTGCGCAACATGGTTGGGATTCCATTGTTGGAATCTCCCTCGCTCACCGAAGGTGGGGGAGGGTCGGGGTGGGGTGCCTTCACGGTCAACGCCTGCCGCTTCGGGCCCCTACCTCGATCCTCCCCCGCGCTTCGCGCAGCGGAGGAAGCATGGGCCAGGGATTCTGGCGTTCGCCATTGATTTCGTATAATAAAATCCGATTAACTTATGCATCGGAAAATCAGATGCAGTACAGTCTGCGCCATCTGCGCTATTTCGCCGCCGCCGCCGATCATGAGAGCGTGACGCTGGCGGCGCACGCGCTCGGCGTGTCACAGCCGGCGGTCTCGACGGCCATTGCCGAGCTCGAGGTCGAGTTGGGGACGATCCTGTTCCTGCGTCGGCACGCGCGGGGTCTGGCGCTGACGGCAGCCGGGAGACGCATCGCCGCCGAGGCGCGGAGACTGCTGGCCCACGCGGCCGAATTCGACGCCGATGCCCGCGGACAGGGTGGCCGGCTTGCGGGCATGCTCGATCTCGGTTGCTTCGTCACGCTGGCGCCCTTCTTCCTGCCCCAGCTCATGCTGGGCTTCGCGCGTCGGCACCCCGCGATCTCGATCCGCCTGCACGAGGGCGATCTCGCAACCCTCGCCGGCGAGCTGGAACGCGGGCATGTCGAGCTGGCCCTGCTCTACGATCTCGGCCTTGGCAAGGGGCTGACGCTGACCAGGCTGGCCGAGGTGGCGCCGCATGTCATCCTGCCGGCGGGCGATCGGTTGGCGCGTCTCAAGCGCGTGCCGCTCGAGCGGCTGCTCGAACGGCCGATGGTGCTGCTCGACCTGCCGCACAGCCGCGACTATTTCCAATCGCTGTTCGTGACGCGCGGCGTCGCGCCCAGCATCCGGCATCGCAGCGCCAGCTTCGAGCTGGTGCGCGCGCTGGTCGGGCAGGGGCATGGCTACGCGCTGCTCAATTTGAGGCCGCGCGGCGACCGCACCTATGACGGCGGCCGCGTCATCTGCCGGCCGTTGGCCGAGAGGCTGCCGGCGCTCAGCATCGTGCTGGCGCGTCCGGCCAAGGTGAAGCTGACCGGCATGGCCGATGCCTTCGCAAGTCATGTTCAGGACTGGTTCGCGCGCGCCGACCTGAATCGGATGATGGTGTCCGGTTAGCGGTTACGGCTGCATTAATATCTCGTGCAGATCACGCGCCGACTCTCTGTTTGCTCGCCTGCGCATGGGGCTTCATGCTGAAAGCGCGGGTCGTGGTCGTTCGTAGGGGAGTCGTCATCATGGAACGTCGGCAGGTCATAGCCGTGTTCGCTGCCAGCACGATCCTGGCGGGAGCCGTAATTCTGTCGTCGGCATCGAGCGCCAAAGCACAGGCGCCCCAGGCAGCGGACAAGGTATGGTCCTACCTCGCCGGTCTGAAGCCCGCCGAGCGGAAGGCAGTGATCGAGCGCGAAGCCAGGCGCGAGGGCGCGGTCGTGCTCTACGGCGCGCTTGGCATCGATCGGGCGAAGATGTTCCTCGATCCGTTCCAGGCGAAGTATCCGGAGGTCAAGGTCGAGTTCGTGCGGCTGACGGTCAACGAGATGGCGCAGAAGGTCGCGCAGGAAAGCCGCAGCAACCGCATGCGCGCGGACGCGATCATCACCTCGACCCCGTGGCTCGACCTGATGGATCAGTATTTTGCGCCTTACGAACCGGCCGAGTGGGCGGCCTACGATCCTCGCTTCCGCCACGGCGGCTTCGCCAAGGGATGGGTGGCGATCGACTATGAGCTCCTGCTCGAGGCCATCGCCTGGCGGACCGACCGGGTCAAGGCTGCGGAGGCGCCGAAAACGGTCGAAGACCTGGCAGATCCACGCTGGAAGGGCCGCATGGGCAGCATCACTTCCGTCGAGCGTACGATCGACGGCCTGACGCAGCAGCGCGGCGAGGAAGCGACCATGGCGCTCATGACCAGGATCGCCGCGCAGCAGAATCGCCTCTATCCGAGCATTGCCGCCTTGTCGCAAGCGCTCGCCGGCGGCGAGATCGACGTTGCCTGGGGCATCGGCGCCTATCGCGCGGCGCAGCTGAAGGCGCAAGGCGCGCCGGTCGACTGGCATTTTCCGACGCCGATCTTCTCGGTCGGGGACATGATCGCCGCAGCGCGTCAGGCGCCGCATCCATATGCGGCGGCGCTGCTGATCGATTTCCTGACCGCGGCGGAGACGCTCCAGGTCCTCGACAAGCTCGAGCCCGGCCGCGCCTTCGCCAACAAGAATGGCACCTACGACATCAAGCTCGAATCGCTGACGTCGTTGATCCCCTACCGGCCGATTCCGGAAGCCCGCTACAAGGAGCTCAACCGGACCGTCGAACGCATGTTCATCCGGCGGTAACTATCGATTGTTTTCCTCCCCGGCCTACGGCAAGGGAGGGAGCAAATTGCTATGAGCGCCGGTACATCACAGCCTGGGCCTTGAACGACACGCCCTCGTCGAGCGGGTAGATCGGCCGCGCGCAGATCGTGTGGCCGAGGCTCTTGAGATTGGCCGACGTCGCGCCCGGCGCGTCGATGTTGAAGTTCTTCTCGACCCAGGCGTCGTACATGTGGTGCTCGCAATGCGGCGACTTGACCACGATCAGGTCGAAGTCGACCGGATCGAGGCCGTTGGCGTAGTAGATCGAGCGGTCATAGAGGCTGACCGTGCGGCTCATGACGACGATGGTGAACGAACCGAAGGCGAGCACGGCGGTCGGGCCGGCGTTCAGCTCCATGCCCGACGTCTCCAGCCGCGCCTTGCCGTTGGACAGAAGCTGCACGGTGGCCTTGACGGACATCGGGCTGAATCGGCGCGGATCGTAGCAGCCGCCGAGCTTGACCTCGACGGTGGCGCCGACGCCGGCCCTGTGCGCGACGGCCGCGGCCTCGGGGTCGACGATCTGCGCCAGCACGCGCTTGTCGTAGCCGGCGGCGTGCAGCGCCTTGATGATGGCGTTGGAATCGCCGGTGGCGCCGGACGATGTCGCGTCGGCCGCGTCCGTGAAGATGACCGGCCCATTGATCGTGCGCGCCTGGGCGATCGCGCGGTCGAGCGGGATCAGCTTGCCCTGCATGCGGTGGCGCTGCGGCCAGAACTCCTCGGCCAGCCGCGTCGCCTCGCGCTTGGCCAGCTCCTCGTTGCCGTCGGTCATGACGATGACCTGGCAGCACAGCTCGGGCACATCCGTGAATGGGTTGCCGATCATGATGCCGGCCGCCAGCGCCGAGCCGTCGCGCTCGATGCGCTGGCATTCGCGGATCAGGTCGCCGTAGCACCCGATCTTGGTCACCAGCTCGTCGCCGCGGACGAGAGCGGGAATGACCACGCGCGCGATGGTCAGCCGGGCCGGCTTGCCGAGCAGGCGGAGAAGCAGGCGTGCCGCGCGTTGCCCGGTGTCGGCGAAGTCGACATGCGGATAGGTATGGTAGATGGCAAAGCCGTCGATCTGCTTGAGCATGCGGTCGGTCAGGATGCCGTGCAGGTCGAGCGAGATGACGATCGGCACCTTGGGGCCGACCATGCGGCGCACCTCCGTCAGCAGGTGCCCTTCGGGATCGAGCTCGCCATCGGCGCCCATCGCGCCATGCAGCGAGAAATAGACGCCGTCGATGCCGGCGCGATTGGCCTCGACGGCGTCGAGCACCTCGGTCGACAGGCGCTGCCAGCCCTTGGACGACAGGAGGCCGGCACTGCCGGCCCGCGCGCCATAGGCGGCCACGACGGATACGTCCTTGGCTGCTTCGAACACCTCGAGCGCACCGCCGATCTCGGTGTTGAGGCCGCGCTGGCGCTGCAGTTCGTTGCCGCGCTGGATGCTGAAATTGTCGTACGCGGAGGGCAGGGGGTTGAAGGACGAGATCTCCTGCTTGCACTCGACGATCAGGATGCGCGGCATGGTTTCCTCTTCAGACGATAGATTCAGTCGCCGGCAGCGTGCCGTCGGCGACGCGGTGACAAGCAACCTCGTGGCCACCCGGAAGCTGAGTGGGCGCGGGGTCGGACTGCCGGCAGCGGTCCTGGACGTGCGGGCAACGGGTGGCAAAGCGGCAGCCGACGATCCGGCTGGCTGCGCCCGGCAGATCGCCCTTGAGCCTCGTGCGCCGGCTCGCCGTGCCAGGGCGGTCGACCGGCACGGCCGAGAGCAGGGCGCGCGTATAGGGATGCTCGGGCTTGCGGAAAAGCTCGTCGGTCGGTGCTGTCTCGACGATGCGTCCGAGATACATGACCGAGACGCGGTTGGAGATGTGCCGGACGACCGCGAGGTTGTGGGAGATGAAAAGATACGTCAGACCCAGCTCGCGCTGCAGGTCCTGCAGCAGATTGATGATCTGGGCCTGGACCGATACGTCGAGCGCGGAGACCGCCTCGTCGCAGACGACGAATTCGGGCCGGAGCGTCAGCGCGCGCGCGATGCCGACGCGCTGGCGCTGGCCGCCGGAGAATTCGTGCGGATAGCGCTGGGCGGCAGCGCGCGGCAGGCGCACGAGATCGAGCATGTCCGCGACGACACGCACCCGATCGCCACGGTCACCCTCACCATGAATGACCAGCGCCTCGGCAATCATGTCGCCGACGGTCATGCGCGGGTTGAGCGAACCGTAGGGGTCCTGGAAGATGATCTGCATGTGCCGGCGGAAGCGGCGCAGCTCGGCCTTCGACAGGCCGGACAGCTCCTCGCCGCGGAAGCGGATCACGCCGGCGCTCGGTTCGATCAGGCGCAGGAGGAGGCGGCCGGTCGTCGACTTGCCGCAGCCGGACTCGCCGACCAGGCCCAAAGTTTCGCCCTTGTCGATGGCGATGTCGACGCCGTCGACCGCTCGCACCGACGGGCCGGCGCCGAAGCCGAGCACGCCGCCCCGGCCGGCGAAGGTCTTGGCGAGGCCGGATGCCTCGACCAAAGGAGCCGCGGCTCTCACCCTAGCTCTCCCACGCGAACGCAGGCCGCTGCGTGTCGTTCGGCACAGGCGATGAGCGCCGGCGGCGCCGTCATGCACGGACCGATGGCGAATGAACAGCGCGGCGCGAAGCGGCAGCCCGGCGGCATGGCGCCGACCGAGGGAACCGCGCCCTCGATCGAGACCAGCCGGTCGCGCGGGCCCGTGAGCGCCGGCCGCGAGGCCAGAAGGGCGCGTGTATAGGGGTGGGCGGGCGCGTCGAAGATGAGCCGTGCCGGCGCCACTTCGGCAACGCGGCCTGCGTAGAGGACCAGCACGCGGTCGGTGATCTCGGCGATGACGCCGAGATCGTGCGTGATGAGCAGCAGCGCCAGCCCGCGCTCCTTCTGCAGGTCGCGCAGCAGATCGAGGATCTGCGCCTGGATCGTGACGTCGAGCGCGGTCGTCGGCTCGTCGGCAATCAGCAGGCGCGGCTCGGCGGCAAGCGCAATCGTGATCATGACGCGCTGGCGCATGCCGCCCGAGAGCTCGTGCGGGAACGCGGCGAGACGTCGGGCCGGCTCGGGGATCTCGACGCGCTCGAACAGCGCCGTGGCGCGGCGTCGTGCGTCGCCGGCCGACATGCCCCGGCGGTTCATGAGCACTTCCTCGACCTGGTGGCCGACGCGCATGACCGGATTCAGCGCAGTCATCGGTTCCTGGAAGATCATGGCCATGTCGCGTCCGCGCCGGTCGCGCCAGGCGTCGGGCGACAGCGTCGTCAGCTCGTCGCCGCCGAGCTGGATGTTGCCCCTGGTGCGCGCGAGCGCGCGCGGCAGCAGGCCCATGACGGTCAGCGCCAGCACGCTCTTGCCCGATCCGGATTCGCCGACCACACCCAAAGTCTCGCCAGGCTCCAGCGACAGCGAGACCTCCTCGATGATGGTGGCGCCCGTGGATGCAAGCGCCACTTCGAGTCCATCGACGCGGAGGAGGGGGGCCGGCACGCTCACACCTTCATGCGCGGGTCGAGCACGTCGCGCAGCGCGTCGCCGAGCAGGTTGAGGCCGAGCACGGTCACAATGATGGCCAGACCGGGAAAGATCGTGATCCACGGCGCCACCACCATGAAATCGCGTCCGTTGGCGATGATGTTGCCGAAGGACGGCGCCGGCGGCGGCGGTCCGACGCCGATGAACGACAGCGCTGCCTCGGCCAGGATGGCGATGGCGAAGACATAGGTCAGGCGGACGATCAGCGGGCCCAGCGCATTGACGAGGACGTGGCGGAGCAGGATGCGCGCCTCGCTGGCGCCGAGCGCGCGCGCCGCCTCGACGAATTCGAGCTCGCGGATGACCAGCACCGAGGCGCGCACGATGCGCGCGGTATGCGGCGCCGTGGCGATCGAGAGCGCGATGATGACGTTGACGACCGAGGCGCCCAGCACGGCGGCGACGGTGAGGGCCAGGAGAATCGCGGGAAACGCCATCAGCGCATCCATCAGGCGCATGATCGGGTTGTCGAGCGGCCGGAAAAAGCCGGCGACGGCGCCGATCAGCGTGCCGAACAGGCCGGTCATGAGCACCGTCGCGCCGCCGATGATGAGCGAGATGCGCGCGCCATGTATCACGCGCGACAGGATGTCCCGCCCGAAATGGTCGGTGCCGAACCAGTAGACGCTGTCGGGCGCCCGGAGCCGCACGCGCGCGGCGTTCCTCAGCGGATCGAAGGGCGCGATCAGATCGGCGGTCAGCGCGATGATCAGCACGATCAGCACGAGAAAGCCGCCGATCACGAAGGAGCGGTGGCCGAGCAGGCGTGCGAGCGTTTCCCGGAACGGCTTCGACGGCGGGTGGCTGAGATCGAGCACTGCTTCCGCCGTCATTCCAGCCTCACGCGCGGATCGACGATGGCGTAGCAGATGTCGACGAGCAGGTTGATCGTGAGGTAGACGAGCGCCACGAACAGCAGCCCGCCCTGGATGACCGGGAAGTCGCGCGACAGGATGGCGCCGATGATCAGCCGGCCGACACCCGGGATCGAAAAGACCTGCTCGATGATCACCGTGCCGCCGAGCAGCGATCCCGCGACGATGCCGGTCACGGTCAGGATCGGGATCAGCGCGTTGGGCAGTCCATGGCGCAACAGAATGTGCAGGCGCGTGAGACCCTTGGAGTCGGCCGTGCGGATGAAATCCTGGCTCAGCACTTCCAGAAGGGCGGCGCGCGTCATGCGCGCGATGAAGCCCATGTGCACGACGGCCAGGGCAATGGCGGGCAGCGTGATCGAGCGGATCCAGCCGGTGATGCTTTCGGTCGGCGGCACGAAGCCGCCGGTCGGCAGCACGCCGAGCTGGACCGCGAAGACGACGATCAGCACGAGGCCGAGCCAGAATTCCGGTATCGACAGGCCGAACAAGGCACCCGCCATGACCGCCTGGTCGACCGGCTGGCCGTGCTTGGTGGCGGCGACCATGCCGGCCGCCACGCCGGCCACGACCGAGAGCACGAGGGAAATCCCGGCGAGCGACAGCGTGACTGGCAGTCGTTCGATGATCGCTTCGGTGACGCCCCGGCTGAGCAGGATCGACCGGCCGAGATCGCCCTTGAGGATGCGGCTGTACCACTCGACGACCTGCATCGCGAGCGGCTTGTCGAGGCCGAGCTCGCGGCGCAAGCGCTCGACCTGGTCGGGTGTCGCGCCTGCGTCGAGGAACACGGCGGCCGGATCGCCCGGCACCAGCCAGATGATGCCGAACGACAGCACCGAGACGAGCAGCAGGACGAGAAACGCGCCGGCGAGACGCCGCGTCAGGAAGCCGAGCATGATGAGGGCTTCGGTCTAGGAGTTGGTGCCTCGTCCTGAGCCTGCCGAAGGACGAGGCCCGGGCCGCGGGCCAGTCGTCCGTTCGACAGCTCAGATTTTGCAACCCACGTCCTCACCCTTCGACAAGCTCAAGGTGAGGAAATTCGCGGATCTCAGACAACGCTCGCGCTACTCCAGCCACACGCCCCACATGCGCGGGATGCGATAGGGCGTGAAGTTCTTCAGCCGCGTGGTCGCGACCTGGAACAAGCCGTAGTTGCCGGCCTTCATCGCGATCGCATTGTCCCACATGTGTTGCTGGAACTCGGTGAACAGCGCCTTGCGCTTGTTGACGTCCATCTCGCGGTTGAGCTGATCGAAGAGCCTATCGATCTTCTCGTCCTTCGCCTGCTGCGAGGTGCCGTTGACCCACGGGCTCATCACCGAGGCCGGACCCTCGTAAGGCTCGATGCCGAAGCCGTGCGCCCAGAAGTTCCAGCCTTCCTTGGTGAAGCCGATCTTGGACACGGTCGGCCAATCCGCGACCTTGAGCTCGATGTCGATGCCGATCTCCTTGAGGCGCTGCTGGATCACGGTCGCCGTGTCGACGTTCTGCCGGCCGCTGTCGACCATGAAGATGAGCTTCTCTTTCTTGTAGCTGGACTTGTCGAGCAGGGCCTTGGCGGCCTTGAGGTCGGCCGTGTTGTACCGCGCCTTGCCGGCGTCGTTGTGCGCGTGCGAGCCCGGATAGAGCCAGCTCGGATCCATCTGGTAGATGTCGGCGAACGCGATCGCCATGATCTCTTCCATGTCGATGGCGGTCTGCACGGCGAGGCGGAAATTCACATCGTTGCCGGGCGCCTGCGCGTGGTTGAACTTGATCACCTGGAGCGCGAAGGGCAGCGCCTTGTGGATGGCGATCTTGCTGTTGTTGGCAAAACGCTTGGCCGTCGGCCCGTCGACCGTCTCGACCAGGTGCACCTCGCCTGCCTCGAAGGCCGCGTTGCGCGCACCCGCCTCGGGCATGAAGCGGAACGTGACCGTGTCGAGATAGACTTCTTTCTTGCCGGCGAAGCCGTCGCGGCCGGTCGCCTTGGGATTCTGCGAATAGCCGTCATAGCGCACGAGCTTGACGTGGCTGTCGGGCTTGTACTCGACGAAGCGATAGGGCCCGGTGCCGATGTAGTTGATCTGGTTGGCGGCCTTGGCGGCCTCTTCGGCCGGATAGATGGCGATCGGCGCGCGCGGCGACGACAGGTTGTCGAGGAAGGTCGACTGCACGGTCTTGAGCTTGATGGTGACCTCATACGGTCCGCTCGCCGATACCGTGTCGATCTGGCCGAGCAGCGTCGCGGAGGCGCCGACCTTGCGGTAGCGCTCGAGGGACGCGACGACGTCGGCCGACGTCATCTCCTTGCCGTTGTGGAACTTGACGCCCTTGCGCAGCGGGAAGACGTAGGTCAGGCCGTCGGCCGAGATGTTGACGCCCTCGGCGAGCTCGGGCTGGGGCTGCGCCTTCTCGTCGCGCGCATAGAGCGTCTCGAAGATGTGCAGCGTGATGTTGCGCGCGGCCTGCGCGCTGGTGACGTGCGCGTCGACCGCCGGCGGCGCCTGGGTGATGGCGATGACGACATCGCCGCCCTTCTTCTGCGCCATCGCAGAGCCTGCCGCGAGCGCTGCCGCCGCAAAGGCGAGCGCCGACCACGTGATGCGTCTTGTCATGAAAACCTCCCTGGTGCGCCTCGCGAACTGCGCGCTGCGCCGTTGCCTCACCGAAGCAATCGTATACAATCCGGACCCGCGCGCAACCGCGCGCGAATCAGCCGGATTGACCGCATGACCGCTCCCATCAGGGGCATGCTTGCCCCGATCCGCATCACGTCGATCGCGGTGGCGCCGCTCAGCGGCGAAA
>VGDO01000002.1 GCA_016869645.1 Alphaproteobacteria bacterium | reverse complement strand
CAGATCGCGCAATCCGCGTCCGATCGTACTCGCCGCCACACCGGTCACCGCCGACACCGCCGCAATGCCGCCATAGCCGGCCGCCCGTGCCTCGGCCGCTGCTCGAGGCGACGACCGATGCGACGCTCATAGGCGTCGAGGAGTCGGTCGGCCGCCACGTAGAGGCAGATCGCTACGAGTGTGAAATACAGGGCCTCCACGGGCGGCGACCCTGGACGCGAGGGCTCTCAAGATCCGGCCGCGAGCGGCGGCGCGGGCCGTCGTCCGGACGCAGTCCGCGGTACTATTGGGAGCTCTTCATGTAGGCGATGATCTCCTTGCGCTCGTCCGCCTTCTTGACGCCCGGGAAGACCATCTTGTTGCCGGGCATGAACTTCTTCGGGTCCTCGAGATAGATGTCGAGCTTCGCCTCGTCCCACACAACGTCCGACTTGAGGTTGGCGTCGGAATACTTGAAGCCTTCGATCGTACCGGCCTTGCGCCCGACGATGCCCGCCAGGCTCGGACCGATCTTGTTCTTACCCTTCTCGACCGTATGGCATGCCGAGCAGTGCTTCTTGAACGATTTGTCGCTCGGCCCATCGCCTCGTGCCGGGCTGGCGCCGAGCCCGATGGCCGCGACGGCCATCACCATCAGGGCGCGAGAGACAGACGAAGACCTCATGGACGTACTCCCTTCGTTGGCGACGGCAGCGCATCTGCCGCCTCGTTTCGGCCCGGACCCACCGGCAAGGATCGACCGGCTTGACCAAGATCAACATCCAGCAGGAGCCAGTCATATATTCAAGAATAGCATACCCCGCTTGGTCGAATTGACACGAGGATCAGATCGCACCAAGCAGGGCGAACTCCGCGGCCGATCGCCGCATCCTGCATAAGTCGCGGCCGGACGGTCCCGGCTATGGCATGGCTCGCATGTCCGTCGAACATCCCTTCGCCTCTGTCCTCCGCACCATCGGTCGCGGACCTCGTCTATCGCGCAGCTTGGACATGGGCGAGGCGCGTGCCGCCATGGCCGCCATTCTGGCCGGGTCCGCCGAGCCGCTCCAGGTCGGTGGATTCCTTCTGCTCCTTCGCCAGCGCGGCGAAACAGCAGCGGAGCTGGCCGGGTTCGTCGCGGCGGCCCGCGACCGGCTGACCATCGACCAAGACGCGGCCCGGGTCGACCTGGATTGGCCCTCCTATGCCGATCGCCATCGCCAGCAGCCCTGGTTCGCGTTGGCGGCGCTGCTCCTGGCCCGGAACGGCCTGCGGATCCTGATGCATGGCGTCGAGGGCGCGGCCGAAGGGCACGCGCCGACGCGCCCCGTATTGGCCGCACTCGGCGTGCCGATCTGCACGAGCACCGCACAGGTGGCCGCCGCAATCGGGCGCGGCAACATCGCGTATGTCGGCCTCGAGCACATGGCGCCCGATGTCGCGCGCCTGCTCGACCTGAGGGCGAAGCTCGGCGTGCGCACCGTCGCCAATTCGTTCGCGCGGGCACTCAACCCGCTGCGCGCTCCGGCGCAGCTTCAAGGCGTGTTTCATCCGCCGTACCGGACGCTTCATTGCGAGGCGGCCCTGCTGATCGGCCAGCCGCGCGCCGCCGTCTTCAAGGGTGGCGCGGGCGAGGCGCAGCGCAATCCGCTGAAGCCGTGCCAAGTCTCGTGGCTTCGCGATGGCGCGTCGGGCGACGAGGAATGGCCGGCGCTCTTGCCCGATGACGCGTACGCTTGGCGCGACGAGGACCTGCGGCCGGATGCGGCGGTCGCCTTGTGGCGCGGTGAGATCGCGCTCCCGGCTCCGGCCGCCGCGGTCACCGGTACGGCGGCAATCGCGCTCAAGCTGACGGGACGCGCCGCGACGATGTCGGAAGCCCAGGCGTTGGCCGAAACGATGTGGCGCGGGCGCGCCGCGACGCGCCGCCGCGCAGTGTGATGCCGCTGCTCAGGCGGCGAGTCGGGGCGCGGCATCGATCTCGCGCATGAGCAGGTCGGCGAGGTGCGGCTCCGCGCCCACCGGTCCGGCATAGATGAGGTCGACCCGATCAGCCGCGGAGATCGCGCCGCGGAGATCGAGCTCGGCATGAACGCCGCGGTCGGCAAGAAAGCCGACGACGATCGTGGGCGGCGACGCGAGCCACAGGGCATCGGCGGCCCTCGGCTCCGCCTCCAGGTACGCACCATCGACCCGGCCGAACCGTCCGCACGCGTGCAACGAACGGACCAGCGAGTCCATGCTCCGGCGCGAATCCGGATCACGGGAGTTGCCATGCCCGATCAGCAGGAGACGAGACGCGGCCGGTGCCCACCCGGCTGCGGCGCTCGCCCGCTCGGCCATTCGCGAAACGAGCCCGGCCATGCCCGGACTTGCGCCGATGGGAGGGCAAAGGTGCAGCCGTTGGCCCGGATGCGGCGCCGCCCTGAGGTCGGTCGCGAGCCTGCGTGCCAGGCTTCCGTTCGACATCAGCATCGGAACCACCACGATGTCGCCGGCGGGCATTTTCGCCAGCACATCGGTAGGGGAGGGATCGCCGCGCAGATAGGCGACATCGGCACGCCTGTAGCGGCCGGACTGGACCAAGCGCGCCGCATGGGTGGCCACCGCGTCGGCTGCCGTGCAGCGTGAGCCATGCCCGACGAGCAGCACCGCCGGTTCAGTGGCTGGTGCCTTCGGACAATGAAATCTTGTTGAAGACATTGTACTTTCCCGAGGGCCTGACCATCGGCAGACGCTTGACCTCCGCGAAGGTTTGCGCGTCGTAGACGATGAGGGCGCCGTCCATGTCCCACACGCTGACCAGGGCATGGCGCCCATCGCGCGTGAATTCGACATGGGCGGCTGTCCGACCTGGCGCCGGAGTCAGGGTGCGCACCAGGGTCAAGCTGCGCTTGTCGATGATGTGGATTCCGTCGCGCTGCTTGCCGAGCATCGAATCGGTCCAGGCATAGGGCGTGGCCTCATGGCTCCTGAGGAAGAAGCCGGGTCCCGGCAGCTTCACGCTGCCGACCAACCGCCAATCCGACGTGTCGAACACGCTGATTTCGCCGCGGCTGAGGTGGGGCGTCGCCATCACCCGCCGGCCTCCCTGCGTCCAGGTGATCCCCGACGCGAGATGCGGCAACCCGTCGAGTTCCACCCAGCCGATTTGGCGACCGACATTGAGGTTGACCACCGCCGTGCGTCCAGTTTCGCGCGATGATCCGAGCAGGTGCCGATAGCTCTCGTCGAACTGGAAGTCGTCGAGCGGCTGATCGATGGCGATGCGGCGCAGCGCGAAAAGCCCGCGGCGTGCGCCAACGGCTTCGACGGCGCCCTGCTCGTGGCTGTGGACCAGTCCGGGATATACCGGCCGCGCGGTCTCGTCGGTCGAGATCTCCCAGATCTCGGCAATGTCCTTCAGCGCAAGAATGAAGCTCTTGCGCGGCCGCGCCTGATAGACGGCGCTGACGCGCGACGTCCGGGTTCGTCGCGCGTCTTCGACCTTCAGCACGTCAATCAGGGCCAGATCGCGCGCATCGAGCAGCACGAGCGTGTGGGGCAGGTAATTGGCGACGGCGACGAAGCGGCCATCGCCGGACAGGGCCAGGTTGCGCGTGTTGATGCCGGCCCGGATCTCGGCAACGAGGGCGAGAGCATACAGATCGTACTTGGCGATCCAGCCGTCGCGTGACGCCAGATAGACGTACCGACCATCCGGAGAGAACTTCGGCCCGCCATGAAGGGCATAGCGCGTCGGAAACCGGTGGATCGGCTCGAAGCGGTCGCCATCGAGAAGGGTGATGTGATGGTCTCCGCTCTCCACGACGACGAACAGGTTGAGCGGATCCGCCGCGAAGACCGGCCGGTCCACCCCCTGTCCTGCGGACGGCTCTGCGATGTGCGACGTCTCGATTTCGGACCGCCCCCAGATGGGCGAAATCCTGGTCGGCGCATGGATGAGATCGGCGACGGCGTCGATCGCTGCGCCATCCAGCAGGTCGCCGAACGCTGGCATTTGCGTCGCCGTGCGACCGTCCCGGATCACGACGCGCGCCGCGGCCGGTCGCAGTCGCTCCAGGCTTTCCGGCAGCAGCGCAGGTCCGGTGCCGCCGAGCCGGTCGGCGCCATGGCACTGGGCGCAGTGCTGGGCGTAGATCGCTGCGCCGTCGCTGGCCGACGCGGCGATCGCCCGCCCGTGCCCAACTGCGCCGACGATCAGCAGGACGGCCAACAGGGCGATCGAGCGGCTAGGCATCGACCAGCTCCTGGAGCTGCGGCGCGGCAATGCCGATCTCATGGTCGGTCAGATAGCAGCCGGGATCCTCCGCCCAGGCGTCACCGGTTAGCTTGAGTGCGCGCACGCGCGTATTGCCGTTGCAAATATCGAAGTGGCGGCAGGTGGCACACCGCCCTCCGATCGTCCGCCGCTCGACGTTGAGGCCGCGCATGATCGGATCGGACATATCTGCCCAGATCGCCGAGAACGGGCGATCACGCACGTTGCCCAGGCTGTAGTGCCACCAGAATGTGTCGGGATGGACGTTGCCGAGATTGTCGATGTTGGCGATGTTGACGCCCGAGCTGTTGCCGCCCCATTCGCAGAGCTTGGCACGGATGTGGTCGACCCGGTCGGGCATCCGCCGCGCCACCCAGTGCAGAAGATAGACGCCGTCGGCGTCGTTGTTGCCGGTGACGAACTCCTTGCTGGTACCGTTGCGCGCGTGGTCCCAGGCGCGCTCGAACAGCTGGTCCATGGCCCAGCGCGTCAGCGCGAATGCGGCATCGCCGTCCCGATTGCGGTCGCCCCGACCGGCGTAGTTCAGGTGTGACAGGTAGAATTTGTCGATTTCCTCGGCGTCGACCAGGTCGAGGAGGCGCGGCAGCTCGGCGCCGTTTTCCTGTGTGATGGTGAACCGCACCCCGACCTTGATGCCGCGCGCGCGGCACAGGTGGAGCGCAGCCAGGGACGCAGCGAAAGCGCCGTCACGGCGCCGGAACCGGTCGTGCACCTCGCCGATGCCGTCAAGGCTGATACCGACATAGTCGTAGCCGACATCGGCGATGCGGGCGACATTTCCGGCGGTGATCGGCGTCCCATTGGTCGACAGCCCGACATAGAACCCCATCTGCTTGGCACGGGCGGAGATGTCGAAGATGTCTGGACGAAGCAGCGGCTCGCCGCCCGACAGGATGAGGACCGGCACGCCGAAGCGTTTGAGATCGACCATGACCTCGGCCACCTCTGCGGTCGTCAATTCTCCAGCGAAATCCACGTCGGTCGAAAGCGAGTAGCAGTGCTTGCAGTTGAGATTGCAACGGCGAATCAGGTTCCAGATCACCACCGGCCCGGACGGCCGGTGCCGACGGCCGACCGGCGTCGGCTTGATCAGCTCGCGCATGAAGTGCGATATGCGGAACACCCGTCCCTCCCTATCCGCCCAGGCGCAGCCCGGTCTTCTTCAGGATGCGCACGCTGTAGAGCACGTCGCGCCCACGCACACTCGCGCCCAGCCGGTCTGCGATCGCCGCCACCTTGCCGTCGACCTCCGCGCGGTCGCGGCCGTGGACCATGGCGAACAGGTTGTACGGCCAAGCCAGTGGATGCCGCGGCCGCCGGTAGCAGTGGCTGACGAAGTCGAAACGGGCGACCATGGCGCCCAGCGCATCGACCTCGTCGTCCGGCACATCCCAGACCGACATGCCGTTGTGGCGATAGCCGAGCGCATAGTGATTGGGCACGGCGCCGATGCGGCGGATGATGCCGAGCTCGAGCATCCGCCGCAGACGTCGGATCGCATCGGCCGCCGGCACGGCGGCCGCGCGCGCGACGGCGTCGTAGGGTCTTGGAACCAGCGGCAGACCGCCCTGCGTCGCCCGAATCAGGCGCCGGTCTGCCACATCGAGGATGGGTACGGCACCGGTCATGCTTCGAGCCTGAGGTCGAGACGGTATTCCGCGATCTTGGGCATGACGAGCACGGAAAGCCCCGTCTCGGCCTCGATCGCCTGCACGACCGGCGCTGTGGCCTCGGCGCAATCGGTCGTCAGCACGAACCACATGTTGAGCCGATGGTTGCGCTCGTAGTTATGCGCGACTTCGGGCCGCGCGTTGACGATCGCTGCGACCCGATCGAAGTCAGCCTTCGGAACCGACATCGCCGCCAGCGTCGCCGCGCCGCCCATGCGTTCCGCATTGAACAGGGGACCGAAACGCGACAGCACGCCGTCGTCGACCAGGCGGCTCAATCGTCCGATCAGTTCGGTTTGGTCGATGCCGAGCTCCGATGCCGCATCGGCGAAAGGCCGTTCGCTGATCGGAAAGCCGCCCTGAAGCGCGTTGATGATGGCGCGGTCGAGGCCGTCCACGTCAGGCCACCTCGGCGAGCGGCGCGTAGCGCGCGCCGCGTTGCTTGAATCGACGGCGGCTGAACAGCACCGCGTTCGGCAGGCCCGCAAGGCTCGGCAAGTCCGAAAGCTGCGCCACCCGCATCTGGACCAGGCGCCGGCAGCGTCCATGCACCATCGCGAAAAGGTTGTAAGGCCACTCGGGCGGCCGGCGATCGCGCCGGTAGCACAAAGTCACATCGGGCTCTGCGGCGAGCAGCCGGCCGGCCTCCTGGATCCGGTCGTCCGGCACGTCCCACACTGCCATGGCGTTGGCCCGGTAGCCGAGTTCGTGGTGCCGAACGACGATGCCGAGCCGCCTGACCATGCCCGCACCGATCAAGGCCCGCAGCCGAGCGATCACCTCGGCTTCGCTCAGGCCCAGATCGTCGCCGACGCGCCGATAGGGGCGCTCCACCAACGGCAAGCCGTCGGCGATCCCGGCCAGCAATCGACGATCCGTCTCGGTCACGTCCATGACAGCTCGAACCCCAGGTCGATGCGGTATTCGTCGACGAGCGGCAGGACGATCACGGCAATCCCGGTTGCCTGCTCGATGGCGCGGATCGCACGCTCGACCGCATCGTGGTCGGACGCCGCAAGCACGAACCAGAGATTGATTCGATGCTCGCGCTCGTAGTTGTGGTTGACCTCCGGCCGGGCGCTCACCATGGCTGCAACCTCGTCCAGGCGCTCGGGCGGCACCACCATGGCCGCCAACGTGCTCGCGCCGATGGCGCGCGGCCGGACGACCGCACCGACCCGACTCACGATCGCGTCGCGCTGCAAGCGCTCGAGCGCGGCGAGCACGTCAACTTCCTCGACGCCAAGCTCGTTGGCGATTTCGGCCCAGGGACGCGGCACGAGGGGCAGACCGCGCTGATAGCAATCGATCAGCCGACGCTCCAACTCGCTGCAAGCCGCCGGCGACATGCTCAAAATCCGATGCGGTTGGCGCGGGCGGCAAGCAGGATGCCGCTCGGCGCCCGTGCGGGAATCGAGGCGATGCGAACGAAGCTGCGCGTGTCGTAGACGTCCACGCGATTCTCATCGCGCAGCGACAGCCAAACCTGCTCTCCGCGCGGCGTGAACTCCATGTGCATGACCGCCTTCCCCGGCCTCAGCGTGAGCGTGACTGCCATCGTCGCCACGTCGACTATCTGGACGGTATCGTTGCGCGGATGCGCGAAATTGACCCAGACATGTCGGCCGGCCGGGCTGGCGATTGCGAAAACCGGCTGGCCATGCACCGTTACGCGGGCGGCCTCGCGCCAGGAGCGCGTGTCGACCACCAGGAGCTCGTGCCGGCCGATCGCCGGCAGGAAAGCGTGGCCGCCACTGACCGCCCATCCGCGCAGGTGCGGCATCTTGTAGACCGGCATCGGGTCCTCGCCGCGGCCATATCCGTCGAGAATGCGCGAAACGCCAGCCTCGGGCCGCCAGAGATCGAGCTTGGCCAGACCGTCCTCGCCGAACAGTCCGGCGACATAGGTACGACCGTCGGGCGTAATGAGGCCGTCATAGGGCAAGCGTCCGATCCCGGGATACTTGTCGACCTTCAGCCGGGCCGGGTCGGACACGTCGGCCAGCCAGATCTCGCCCCCGTCGTACAGCGTGAACACGAATTTCTGACCCGGCGCGTCGGCCAGTCCGACCACCTTGGACGGTGTCTGCTCCGGTCCGAATAGGGCCGGAATCTCGCCGACCGCGGCGAGACTCGCCGCATCGAACAGGCGCACGCCGCCGGGCTCGTAGTTGGCGACCGCGATGATGCGCCCGTCCTGGGAGATCGCGCCGCCGATGCTGTTGCCGGCCTGGGTGATCCGCTTGACCAGGGCACGGCTGAGGAGGTCAACCTTGTTCAGGCCGCCATCACGGCCGAACACGTAGGCCATGCGTCCGTCGCGCGAGAACACAGCCGAGGCATGGGAAAGATCGCCCAAGCCGGTCACCCGCCCCAGACTGGTGCGCGCAGTCGTTTCGACGATCAGAACGCTGCCTGACGCACGCTCCACCACAAGGCCGAGATCGGCCGTGCCGCGCATGTCTTCGGCAGAGGCACCCGGCGTCGCTGCCAGCCATGCAGCGACGGCAAAGACCGCATAGCGGCGTAGATCAGTCGCCAAGGGAGACTCCTCCGCGCAGCAGCGTCACCAACCACAGCGCCTCGTCCTCGTCGATCTCGGCGGCCCAGGGCGGCATCGGCGTACCGGGCATGCCATGGAGGATGATCGAGGTCAGGGCTTCGTCGGATTTGTCGGCCAGCGACTCGGGCAGGAGCGGTCGACCGAGCCCGCCCCGCATGGTCAGGCCGTGACACGACCCGCAGTCGTGCAGCAGCAGATGGCGCAGGCCCTGGCGCCGTTCGGCGTCCGGATCGGCAGACGACGGCGCTCCGGGCAGCGCTCCAGCGAGCGCCAGCAAGCCGAGCAGGCCGTAGACCTTAGTCCGCCGAGGCATGACACGCGCGGGCGCCAGGCTGCGACGGCAGCGAAAGATCAAGCGTGGGCGCCAAGCCGACCACGCGGCCGATGATGAACAGGACCGGGCCTTGCCCTTGATACGGCCTGGCCCGGTTGGCAATCGTCGCAAGGGTCGCTATGCAGTGGCGTTGCCGCGGCGTCGTGCCGTTGACGATTGCCGCCGCCGGCGTCTCGGGCGAGAGTCCCGCTTCGACCAGCCGGACGGCGATCGCGCCAATCTGCGCCATGCCCATATACACGACCAATGTCGTGTCCGGGTCGGCCAGACCCCGCCAATCGTAGTCGAGGTTGCCGTCGTTACGGCAGTGACCGGCGACGTAGCGCACGCCGGACGCCAACCCGCGATGGGTGAGCGGGATGCCGACCGCCGCTGCGCACGCCGAGGCGGAGGTGACACCGGCGATCACTTCGGTCGCGATGCCCGCGCGCATGAGATGCCGTGCCTCCTCGCTGCCGCGCCCGAAGGTAAAGGGATCGCCGCCCTTGAGCCGGACGACCGTGCGACCGGCCGTTGCCAGGCGCACGAGCATGTCGTTGATCTCCTCCTGAGGCACGGCATGGTGCTGCGGTCGCTTGCCGACGTCGATGCGCATGGCGCCGCGCGGAACCTGGTCGAGGATCTCGGGCGACACCAGCCGGTCGAAGACGACGACGTCGGCACCCTGCAGCACACGCTGCGCCCGGACCGTCAGCATATCCGCGGCTCCGGGGCCGGCACCTACCAGATAGACACGTCCCACCATTCCTGCGCTCCCTACCGCGCGCGGGGCGGGACGACCTTCGGGCCGCCCCGCCCCGTGACGCTCAGTAGACGTCATGCTGCGTGTTGTAGATGTTGAACTTGCCGGTCGGCGTGACGAGACGCTTGTCACGGATGACGTGCTTGAGCTTGCGCGTCCTGTCGTCGACCACGACGATGGCCGATTCCTGATTGCGCGCGTTCCACACGGAGAACCAGACCTCGGTGCCGTCCTTGTTGTACTCGGGATGCACGACCCGGCGCTGGCCTTCCGTGATGCCGGACCACTGACCGATCGGCAGCACCTCGTAAGGCTTGTCCAGGTCGTTGAGATCAAACACGGCCACGCTCGACGAGATCTCGGCCTCCGGATGCAGCGGGGTGTCGACATAAAGGTTGCGCGACTTCGGATGAGTCTTGATGAACAGCGATCCGCCACCCTGGCCATCGAGTTCCTGGACCACCGTCCACGCCTGTTCCTTGTGCTTGGCGGGATCGGTACCGATCAGCGAGACCGTGCTGCTGCCGAGATGTCCGGTCGCCCATACCGGCCCATGCTTCGGATGCACGAAGTTGGCACCCCGTCCCGGATGCGGCGTCTGGCTGACCTCGATGATCTTGACCAGCTTGCTCGCCCGCGTGTCGACGACCGCGATCTTGTTGCGGGCATTGGCGGCCACCAGGAAGTAGCGACCCGTCGAGTCGAAGCCGCCGTCATGCAGGAAGCGATCGGCGGCGATCGACGTGGTGCGCAGGTTGTTCAGGTCGGAGTAGTTGACCATTAGGATCCTGCCGGTCTCCTTGATGTTCACGACCCACTCCGGCTTGAAGCGCGACGCGACGATCGAGGCCACGCGCGGCTCAGGATGGAACTCCTGCGTGTCGACCGTGATGCCGCGCGTCGATTCAACCTTGATCGGTTCGAGCGTGTCGCCCTTCATGATGACGTACTGGGGCGGCCAGTACGCGCCGGCGATGGCCAGCTTGTCCTACCATTTCGGCGCCTTCGAGGTGTCGACCGAGCGCGCCTCGAGGCCGACGCGGACTTCGGCGACCGTGTCAGGCACCTTCATCCACAGGTCGATCAGGTTGATCTTGGCGTCGCGGCCGACGACGTAGAGGTAGCGGCCCGACGCCGACACGCGCGAGATGTGGACCGCATAGCCGGTCTTGACGATGGTGACGATCTGCTTCGATGCGCCGTCGATCAGGGCGACCTCGCCCGAATCGCGCAGCGTCACCGAAAACAGATTGGAAATGTCGATGCTGTTTTCCTTCTTCCTGGGCCGCTTGTCCGGCGGCACTGCGACCTTCCACGTCGCCTTTATCTGCGCCATGCCGAATTCCGGCGGCGTCGGCGGCTCGTTCAGCAGGTACTTCGCCATCAATTCGACCTCCTGAGCCGTAAGGTCGCCCGAGGAGCCCCAGTTCGGCATGCCGCCGGGCGAGCCGAACGTGACGAAGTCCTTGAGATAGTCGAAGCCGCGCTCGCGCGTGACGTCGGTCGTCAACGCCTTGCCCGTCGCACCCTTGCGCAGGACCCCGTGGCAGCCGGCGCAGCGCTCGAAGTAGATCTTCCGCGCGTGATCGAACTCGTCCTGGCTCAGCGTCGGAATGCCGGCCTCCGCGCCCGGCAACTTCGCCGGCACTTCCTTGAGCACGTCCAGGCTGGGTTCGTATTTCGGTCCGGCCTTGTGCGCGTCTTCCGGCCGAGGCGCAGCCTGCTGGGCCCAGGTCGAACTTCCGCCCACCAGTGCGGCAGCAAGCATTGAGGCGACGGCAAGTTCTGCGATCCGTTTGAGCATGGTCAAGTCCTCGCTCCTGGCGGGTTGCCGACTGAGGCTAGGAACTCGCATGCGGCCGATCATTGACCTGCATCAATCCGCTGCGCGCCGCACTGGTGTATTTGAAGTCCGCCCCGTCCGCCGCCGCGGCGACGGCGCGAGCGTGGTGCGTCATGCTGTCAAAGCTCGGGCATTGTCAGCGCTTCACGGTTACAATCGGGCTGATCGCGTCCGCGTGGCTGGCCTGGCAACCGCCGGCGCAGGCAGGCCAGCCCATCGAGACTCACTTGCGTGCGGCGTTTCCGGACGCCGACGCGTTCGGCGACCGCGAGGGCACGCCTCCCGCCTACCCGGCCTACCGGCAGGATCAACTCATCGGTTACGCGTTCTTGAGCCGGGATGTCGTCCCGACGCACGGCTTCACCGCGCGATCGCTCAATGTTGCGGTCGGACTCGCCCTCGACGCCGTCATCGCCGGTGCGTCGCTGGTCGAGCATCACGAGCCGATCCTGGTGATCGGTGTGACCGACCAGGCGCTGCGACAATTCGTGCGCCAGTATGCCGGCCTCGACATTCACCGGCCCGTCAGGGTCGTGCCGCTCGGTCGCGGCGACGACACGACGCTCGAGGGGATCGCAGGCGCGACCATCAGTTCCGTGTCGCTCAACGACGCCATCATCGGTTCGGCGCGCGCGGTCGCACGCAGCAGGGGCCTGCTGAATGCGGCATCGGGTCCTGCGTCGGCGGCGGCCACCGATACGCTCGACATCGACCGGTTCGAGCGGGAGGACTGGGCGGCACTGAGCGCGGCCGGATCGATCGTCCGCCATACCTTGCGCGCGTCCTCGGTGACCGCGCGCCTCGGTGCGCTGGGTGCCGCGGTCATGCCCGGCGTCACCGATCCCGATGCGACGTTCCTGACGGTCTATCTTGCTCTCGCGACGCCTGCTTGGATCGGCCGCAATCTCCTCGGGCCGCTCTATGATCGCCTGATGGCGGAGGCGGCCCCGGGAACGCAGCTTGTCTTCGTCGCCGCCCACGGCCTCTACTCGATCAAGGGCACGGCCCATGTGCGCAGCGGCGTGTTCGAGCGCATGCAGCTCGTTCAGGGCGAGCGGAGCATCCCGCTGCGCGTCGACCGCTATCACCGCATCGATCGGCTTCTTGCCCGCGATGCGCCTGAGCTGCGTGAGACTGCCCTTTTCGTCCTGTCGCCGGACGACGGCTTCATTCCGACCCGGACGTGGCGCCTCGATGTCGCCGTCAGCGCCTCCAGCGCTTCTGCGAGCTCGGCTGTGTTCTCATTCGGCTACGAACTTCCCGCGCGACATCTCGCGCCCGCCACGGTCGGTTCACGACTCGCGCCACCCGGGCCGACGAGCGCCGACGAAATCATGCCGCTTTGGCAACGCATGTGGCTCGCGCGCGCGCCGGAGGTCGTCGTGCTGTGCGCCGCGCTCCTGCTGCTGACCGGCATGCTCGTGCTGCAGGATCCGGTGGCGCGGCGCAGGCACCACTGGCTGATGATCCGGATCGTCGCCAGCGGGTTCGCTCTGGGCTGGCTCGGCTGGATCGCCGGCGCCCAGCTCTCGGTCGTCAACGTGCTCACCTTCGCCAACGCCCTGCTGACGCGCTTCGATTGGACGCTGTTCCTGCTCGATCCGTTGATCTTTCTGCTGTGGGGCTACGTGGCCGTCGCGCTCCTGTTCTGGGGTCGTGGCGTGTTCTGCGGCTGGCTGTGCCCGTTCGGCGCGATGCAGGATCTCATGGCGAGGTTCGCTCAGGCGCTGCGGCTGCCCCAGTTGCGCCCGCGCTTCGGACTGCACGAGCGGCTGTGGCCGATCAAGTACATCGCCTTCCTTTGCCTGTTCGCCGTCTCGCTGGGCTCCATGGACGCCGCGATCCTCGGCGCCGAGATCGAGCCGTTCAAGACCGCGATCAGCCTCAAGTTCCTGCGGCCCGACGCCTGGCTGCTCTACCCAACCCTGCTGCTCGCCGTCGGGCTGTTCGTCGAGCGGCCATTCTGCCGGTACCTCTGCCCGCTCGGCGCCGCGCTCGCCATTCCGGCGCGCCTGCGCATGTTCGAATGGCTGAAGCGGCGCCGCCAATGCGGCACCGAATGCCAGATCTGCGCGCAGCGATGCCCGGTTCAGGCCATCCACCCCGACGGTCACATCAACTCGAATGAATGCATTTACTGCCTGCGCTGCCAGACCAACTATTTCGACGACTCGGTGTGTCCGCCCCTGATCATGCGCCGGACGCGCCGCGACCATCGCGGAGCCGCTCGCGACCATCCGGAACTTGCGGCCAAGGAGGCCAACCGTGCCAAGTCGTGATTCGCCGGCGCCGCCTGCACACGCCGCGATGCCGACGCGCAGGCGGTTCTTGGCCGCGCTCGGCGCCGCTTCTGCGCTTGGCATGCCCGGCTGGCAACTGCCGCCGGCCGATCGCGACGGCCTGCGCCACGAGTGGCGCGGCACGGCGCTCGGCGCCCCGGCGCGGATCACGCTCCACCATTTCGATCGGATCAGAGGCGTGGCCGCACTCGAGGTTTGCCGGGCCGAGATCGACCGGCTGGAGAACGAATTCAGCCTGTACCGCGCCGACTTTGCGCTAAGCAGGCTCAACCGGGAGGGCGAACTCCTCCGGCCGTCGCTCGACATGCGACGCCTCGTCGAGCAGTCGCTGCGCTTCGGCGCGGCGACCGGCGGCCGATTCGACATCACGATCCAGCCGCTCTGGCGGCTGCTTGCAGAGTCCGCCGGCACGCCCGATCGGCGCGCCGCCGAGGCAGCCCTGGGACTGGTCGACTACCGTCAAGTCGAGGCAGCGGTCGGCCGCATAGCATTCGCGCGCGAAGGCATGGCGGCAACCCTCAACGGCATCGCTCAAGGCTACGTAACCGACCGCATCGCAGACTTGCTCCAGGACCTCGGCTTCGCGCATGTCCTCATCAATGCCGGCGAATTCAGGGCAGCGACTTCCCAGGCCGACGACTCGCCCTGGCGGATCGCCCTGCGTCACCCGCCGTTTCCCGACCGGACCTATCCTCTCGCAACCGGCGCTCTGGCGACGTCGGGCGGCCACGGCACACGGCTCAGCGCAGACGGCCAGATCAACCACCTGCTCGATCCGGCGACCGGGGCATCCGCGCCGCTCTGGCGCACCGTCACGGTCGCGGCGCCGCGCGCCAGCGACGCCGACGCGCTGTCGACCGCGCTCTGCCTGTGCGCAGCGGACGAGCGGCCGTCCCTGCTTCAGGCCGTGGCCGACGCCTGCGCGATCGTCACCGAGCCCGGCGCCGCGGCCTGGGAGGCGCGTTCGTAGCGCGGGGCCGGCGCATTGATCGGGTCCGCGAGGGCCGCTGCGCCGAAGGAGCGGACGCGGCGCTCCTCCGGCGGCTCGGCATACAGCGTCGTGCGCTGGCGCGCCGGCCGCCCGAGCGAGCCGATCAGAGCTTCCATGCGTTCCGGCGACATCTCCTGGCCGTGCACCGCGCCGGCGGCGCGTGTGATGCTCTCGTTCATCAGCGTGCCGCCGAGATCGTTGGCGCCGGCCGCAAGGCACGCCGTCACGCCGTCCGGACCCAGCTTGACCCAGGAGGTCTGGATGTTGGGAATCGCCGGATGCAGCGCCAGCCGCGCGACGGCATGCATCAGCACGGCCTCGCGGAAAGTCGGCCCGCTGCGCGACTGCCCGCGCAGGTAGATCGGCGTTTCCATCGGCACGAACGGCAGCGGCACGAACTCGGTGAAGCCGCCGGTCTCCTCCTGAAGGCGACGCACCCGCTGCAGGTGGCGCGCCCAATGGCGCCGGCGGTCGACATGGCCGAACATGATGGTCGCCGTCGTGCGCAGACCGAGCCCGTGGGCTGCCCGCATCACCGACAGCCACTGATCGGTCGTGACCTTGTCCGGGCAGATGACCTGGCGCACCTCGTCGTCGAGGATCTCTGCAGCGGTCCCGGGCAGCGTGCCGAGCCCTGCTGCCTTGAGCTCGGCGAGGAAGGCCGGCACGGTCATACCGAGCGTCGAAGCACCCTGCCAGATCTCGAGCGGCGAGAAGGCATGGATGTGCAGTTCGGGCACGGCGTCTTTGACCGCGCGGCAGATTGCGAGATAGGTGGCGCCCGTATATTCCGGATGGATGCCGCCCTGGAGGCACACCTCGGTTGCGCCGCGCGCCCACGCCTCCCCGGCGCGCCGCGCGAGCTCGCCGAGATCGAGATCGTAGGGCCGGCCGCGCAGATTGTCGCTCAGCTTGCCCTTGGAGAAAGCGCAGAACTTGCAGCGATAGGAGCAGATGTTCGTGTAGTTGATGTTGCGATTGACGACATAGCTGACCGTGTCGCCGCTGACCTCGCGACGCAACTGGTCGGCCGCCGCGCACACCGCCGTGAAGTCGTCGCCGCGTGCGCCGAACAGCTCGACGATGTCGTCCTCGTCGAGACCGGTGCCAGTCCGCGCGCGCTCGATGATGCGATCGAGCTCGACGCCGGCCGATGGTCGCGGTGGCGCGGTTGCACGAGGCACGGGCATGCCCGTCCCCGGGACCCAAGAATCGGGCCGCGCCAGCCCATCGGCGTCGGTGTTGCGCAAGACGGTCGTGCGCAATGCGGGCGCCAACCAGCGATCCGGCTCGTGGACATACGCGGGATAGATCGCCAAGCGCTCGACCAGAACCTTGCCGCCCGATGCCGTCTCCCGCGCCAGCCCCTCCAAGGTCGGCCAGGGCGCCTCGGGATTGACGTGATCGGGTGTGACCGGCGACACGCCGCCCCAGTCGTTGATGCCTGCGGCGATCAGGCGCGGCAGCACGCCCGGGCTGAGGTTGGGCGGCGCCTGAATGTTCATGTCGGGGCCGAACACGATGCGCGCCACGGCGATGGTCCAGAGATGCTCGGTCAGATCGGGCTCCGGCGCATCCACCATGCGCGTGCCGTCCTTGGCGCGGAAGTTCTGGATGATGATCTCCTGCAGGTGGCCGAAGCGCCGGTGCAGGCTCCGCAACTGCAAGAGCGCTTCGATGCGCTCGCGCCGCGTCTCGCCGATGCCGATGAGGATGCCCGACGTGAACGGCACGGCGGCTTCGCCAGCCGCGGCAATGGTGGCGAGGCGCCGCGCCGGATGCTTGTCGGGCGAGCCGAAATGCGGACCGCCGCGCTGGCACAGCCGTTCCGACGCGCTCTCCAGCATGATGCCCTGCGAGACGGAGACATTGCGCAACGCCTCGATCTCGTCGCGCGACATCACGCCGGGATTGACGTGCGGCAGCAATCCAGTTTCGCGCAGAACCAGGCTGGCCATCCCGGCGAGATAGGAAATCGTCGTGCCGTGTCCCAGCCGGGCAAGCTCCTCGCGCGCGACTCGGTAGCACAGCTCCGGCTTGTCGCCCAACGTGAACAGCGCCTCGCGGCAGCCGGCCGCGGCGCCGGCCCGCGCAATCGCGAGGACCTCGTCCGGCCCGAGATAGGCCGGCTCGCCCAAACGCGGCGCATGCGCGAAGGTGCAGTAGTGGCACGTATCACGGCACAGCCGTGTCAGCGGGATGAAGACCTTGCGCGAATAGGACACGAGATTGCCATGACCGCGGTCGCGGACGATGGCCGCGGCGGCCATGAGCGCCTCGAGGTCGTCGCGCTCGGACAACGCCAAGGCGTCGTCCGACGACGGCACGACGCCCGCCGCCGCTCGTTCCAAGACCTCGCTCACGATGCCGCCGTCCACCTGGATTCTCCCGAACCACCGATCCCGATTTGCTCGAGAAACCGGCGCGTCCGCGTGCGCGATGGCACGCGCATGAACGCCGCCAGATCCTCGGGATTGTCGATATCGAGCCCGATACCCGTCAAGCCTAGCACCTTCGGCACAATTCCGCGCGCACGCGCAGCGGCCAGATGAGGCTGGAAACTGTCGTTGCCGAAGCTGAGCGCCAAGATGTCGGGCGGCGAGCACAGCACGGCATTCGAGCCGCGCCCGTCATGGGCAGGACAGATCGTGAAGGCGGGGGAGGTGCCGTGAGCCTGGAGCAACCGGACGACCTCGCCCGATGTGGCGAGCGGCACGTCGCCGGGCATGGTCAGCATGCCATCACGTCCTTCGCCGGCCAGCAGCCGCGCCGCGCCCGCGACCGCGGCGGTGTGGCCGCCGGTGGCGTCGGTCGCGATCAGGCGTGCGCCGCGCGCGACCGCAATTCGAGCGACGTCCGGATCGATCGAGACGACGGCAATGCCGGCCAGTTCTTGCACGGCCGCCAGCGCGTCCAAGACATCTTCGACCATGGCGAGCGCCAGGCCACGCCGCTGGTCCGGCGTCAGCGCCGCCGCCAATCGGTGCTTGGCATTGCGCAGCTCCTTGACCGGTATGACAGCCCAGATGCCTGCGCTGTCGCTCATGGGTGCCTCCTGAGGGCGTCCGCAGCGTCGAGAACGGCGCGCGCCAGCCGCTCGCGATCGGCCAGCGACGTCATCAGGATCGCAGCAGGCGTCACGACGACGTCGCGACCATCCAGGGACCGGGCGTCCTCGGCATCGACGACATAGCCGTCGAGCAGATCGGCATAGCGCGCGGCGACCGTCGCGGCCGTGCATGTGAGGCCGAGCTCGACCATCATCTTGGCCGTCGGGCCCTTGACCGCGCGGCCGCCGATGATCGGCGATACGGCGACGACCGGCGCGGCGCATGCCGCGATCGCCGCGCGCAGACCGGGAACGGCCAGAATCGGCTCGACGCTGATGAATGGATTCGACGGGCAGATCACGACCGCGCGCAGATCGGGCTGCCGCAGTATGCGCAGAATGTCCGGCTGCGCGCGAGCCGCGGCGGCACCCGCGAACTCGAAGCCGGTGACAATCGGCGCGCATTGGCGATGGACAAAATATTCCTGGAAGTCGAGCCAGCCTTCCGCGGTATTCACGCGCGTACGCACCGGATCGTCGGACATCGGCATCAGCCGCGCACCGATGCCAAGCCGCTTCCGGAAATCCTCGGTGATCGCCGTCAGCGTTTCGCCGGCGCGCAGGCGACGCGTGCGCTCGACATGGACAGCGAGGTCGCCATCGCCGAGGCGGAACCAGGTCTCGCCGCCAAGCTGGCCGAGAGCGGACATGAAGGTCCAGGTCTCGTCGCGCCGACCCCAGCCCGTCGCCGGGTTGTCGAGGCCGGCGAGCGTGTACATCAGCGTGTCGAGATCGGGCGAGATGCTGAGACCGAGATGCTCGAAATCGTCGCCGGTGTTGGCGACCACCGTCAGCTCCCCGGGCCCGAGCACGCGGGCAAGCCCGAGGGCGAGTTTCGCCCCGCCGATGCCGCCCGACAAGGCCAGCACCGCGGCCATCAGCGGAACAGGTCCTCTTCAGCGCCGCGCACCAGATATGACGCTTGTGTCGGCGGTGCGGACCAGTCGAGCCCATGCACGAGCACGGCCGGAATGCCGTCGCCGGCCTGCCCCATGACCAGTGACGCGGCAGCCGAGATCTCGTCGGCGAAACACGTGACGGTCACCTCGAGCGGACGCCCGAACAGATCGGGCCGGCCGCGCATGTCCATCAGCGAAGGTATGCCGGCGGCACCCAGCGCCACGCCGACGATGCCCTTGCGCCAGGGCCGGCCGAAGCTGTCGTTGATGATGACCGCAAGGTCGCAGCGGAATTGACGCGAGAGCTGTTGGCGCAGCCTCTCAGCCGAGGCATCCGGGTCGCGCGGCAGCAGCAGTACGCGCTCGCCCTCCTCCACCGGCCCGACATTCGAGCGGTCGACACCGCCATTGGCCATGACGAAGCCGAGGCGGTGCTCGACGATCAGCAGGCCGGGCCGTTTGCGCACCACGCGCCGCGATTCGGAGAGCACAACTTCCACAATGCGCGGGTCCTTCTCGAGCTCGGCTGCGAGCTCCATCGCGCGCGCCGACGGCTTGACCCTGGCCAGGTCGACGAAGCGGTCCTCCGCCTTCGACACGACCTTCTGCGCGACGACGATGACGTCCCGGTCGACGGGTGCACGTCCGGCGCGCTCAAGAGCGGCTGCAAGCAAGCCGCCGAGATCGTCGCCCGGCTTGACCAGAGGTACCCCCGGTATTCCGGTCAGCGTCAGCATGGCGGATGACCCTGCATCATGTCAGCGGGTCGGGTCAGCCCCAGCGTCGGCGCAACCTCGGGACCACATGCTCGGCATAGAGCTTGAGAAACCGCGCCTGATCGGGTCCTGGGGCATGGAAGACCAGATGGCGGAATCCGAGATCGACATACTTCGCGACCGCTTCGACGTGCTCCTCCGGATCGGTCGACACGATCCAGCGACTGGCCGCGCGCTCGATCGGGAGGGCATCGGCCAGCTTCTCCATTTCGACCGGATCCTCGACCGACATTTTCTCTTCTTGCGACAGCGCTAGCGCCGCCCAGTGGCGCGTATCCTCGCGCGCGCGCTCCAGGTCCGTATCGAACGAGACCTTAACCTCGATCATGCGGTCGATCGCATCGGCGGATCGCTTCGCGGCCTCGAGGCCGGCGGCCAGATTGGGCAACAGCGTCTCGGTGTAGAGGGTCGTGTTCTTGCCGCTGGTGCAGATGAAGCCATCGGCGACCCGACCGACATACTTCGCCACCATCGGGCCCGCGGCGGCGATGTAGATCGGCACCATCTCGTCCGGCCGATCGTAAATCGTGGCTCCTTTGGTCTTGTAGTACTCGCCTTCGTGACTGTGGCGCTCGTCCGTCCACAGCTTGCGGATGAGCTGGACGGCCTCGCGCAGTCGGGCGAAGCGCTCCTTCATCTCCGGCCACTCGATCCCGGTCGCCGGCACCTCATTGAGGCCTTCGCCGGAGCCGACACCGAGGATGACGCGGCCGGGATACATGGCGCCCAGCGTACCGAAGCTCTGGGCCACCACCGAGGGGTGATAGCGGAAGGTCGGCGTCAGCACGCTGGTGCCCATCGTGATGCGCGAGGTCAGCGCACCCAGCGCGCCGAGCCAGGCGAGCGCGGAGGGCGCATGGCCGCCCGTGTGCCGCCAGGGCTGGAAATGGTCGCTGACGAACACGCTGTCGAAATCGAGCTGCTCGGCGAGACAGGCAAAATCGAGCAATTCGCGCGGCCCAAACTGCTCCGCCGAGGCCTTGTAGCCGATCTTGATCACAGCGCTGTTCTCCTGGTAGAGGCGGCCCTCGCGAGTATCCCGGCGTGGCACTCTATCATCAATGAAAGATTGCGACGGGGAGTATGGCCAAGCTGAAGTTTGGTCTCCTGTATCGGACTTCTGACAGGAACGAGTCCCGTCGTATCATCGCGCAATCGACCTTGGGAGATCGCCGCCCTGCCTGACCTCGTTGGCCGCCTGCCCAGACTATCCGGACTGCTCATGTTCGAGGCGTCGGCGCGCCACCTCAGCTTTACGCTCGCGGGCCGCGAGCTGGGCGTGACGCAGGCTGCCGTCAGCCAGCAGGTGCGCGCGCTCGAGCGCGAGCTCGGCATTGAGCTGTTCACGCGGTTGCATCGCGGGCTGGAGCTGACGCGCCAGGGCAGCCGACTCTACCGTGCCGTGTCCATGGCCTTCGAGCATGTCGCGACCACGGCCGACGATCTGCGCGGCGCCGATCGCTCGCGCGAGATCAAGATCGGCGTCACCTTCGCGGTGGCGACCTTCTGGCTCGTGCCGCGCCTGCCCGAGTTCCGCGCGCTCCACCCCGACATCGACGTGCACATCGTCGCCAACGACCGCGGCTTCGAGCGCGTTGCCGACCAGGTCGATGGCGGCATCGCCTATGGCACGGGCCCCTGGCCGGTCTTCACGGCGACGCTGCTTCGCGAGGGCGAAGTCTTTCCCGTGTGCAGCCCCGACTACCTGCGCGGACGGCCGCCGCTGACGCGCGTCGAGCAGCTCGTCGACGAGACGCTGCTCGCGCATGATGACGACCGGCCCGGCCTGTTCGGCTGGCCGATCTTCTTCGCCGAGCTCGGTGTCACCGATTACAAGCGGCACCGCAGCCTGCGCTTCAACAGCCATCCCCTTCTGCTGCAGGCCGCCTGCGAAGGCCAGGGCATCGCGCTCGGCTGGACGCTCTTGAGCGACGACCTGATCGCGCGCGGCCGTCTCGTCCGTCCGCTCGACGTCGCCGTGCGGACGCCCAAGAGCTTCTATCTCTTGCTGCCCGACAAGCGTTGTCCCGATGCCCTGCTCGCCTTCCGCGATTGGGTCGTCAGCCACTTCAAGGGAACGGCAAAGCCGGCCAGGGCGCGACGGCGGTCTTGAACCGCTCGCAGCGCCTACAGTCGCGTGCTGGTCGTCGGATCGAGCGCGTCGCGCAACCCTTCGCCCAGCATGTTGAAGCCGAGCACCGCGACGAAAATCGCGGTCGCCGGCGCCAGCACGAACCACGGCGCCAGCTCGAGGAACTGGAACCCGACCTGAACCATCGAGCCCCACGTCGAGATCGGCGGCTGGGCGCCGAGACCGATGAAGCTCAGGCTCGATTCCGTGATGATCGCGAAGCCGATGCCGAGCGAGGCCTGGACGATCACCGGGTTGATCGCGTTGGGCAGGACATGGCGGAACAGGATCAGCCAGGCGGGAACGCCGACCGACTGGGCTGCCGCAATGTAGTCGTTGTGCTTGAGCGACAGCACCTGGCCGCGCATGAGGCGCGTGTAGACCGGGACGGCCACGATTGCGATCGCGATCATGGCATTGATCAGGCCGGGGCCGAGCACCGCGGCGATCATCAAAGCGAGCACCAGAGGCGGCAGCGCCATGATGCTGTCGAGCACGCGCATGAGCACTTCATCGACGGCGCCACCGACATAGCCGGCGATCAGCCCGAGCGGCACGCCGACCGAAACCGCCATCAGCACGGCCAAGGTGCTGACCGTCAATGACAGTCGGCCGCCATGGATCAGCCGGCTGAGGATGTCGCGCCCGAGATCGTCGGTGCCGAGGAGATGGTCGAAACTGGGCGCCTGCAGCATGGCCCGATAGTCGATCGCGTTCGGCGCATAGCCGGCAAGCCACGGCGCCAGCAGCGCCGCGCCGATTTCGAGCGCCAGCAGCACGATGCCCAGGAGCGCGAAGCGGTGCCGCACGAGCCGGCCGATGGTCAGTGCCAGGCGCCGCGCCAGGCTGAGCCGGCGGCGAGGGGCGATCGAGCGACCGGCGGGCAGCGTGACCATCGCGGTGCTAGCCCTGCCGCGTGCGGGGGTCGAGGAAGCCATAGGCGAGGTCGACCGCCAGATTGGCAAACACGACGACGAGCGTGATGAACAGCACGACGGCCTGGACCACCGGATAGTCGCGGCCGAGGATCGCGCTGACCAGCAGCCGGCCGACCCCGGGCACGGCAAAGATGGTTTCCGTCACGATCGAACCGCTGAACAGGGTCGCGAGCTGGATGCCCATGATGGTCACCACCGGCAACATGGCATTCTTGAACGCGTGGCGAAGGATCACCTTGTCCTCGGCCAGGCCCTTGGCGCGCGCTGTCTTGATGTAGGCCTGCTGGAGCACGTCGATGAAGCTCGATCGGCTCTGGCGGACGATGACGGCAGCCAGGCCGAAGCTGAGCGTCACGGCCGGCAGCAGCGACGTACGCAGGCTGGCCCATGGATCGACGAAAGGCGAGACGAAGCCCGAGGCCGGCAACAGCCGCCATTCCAGGGCCACGAAATAGATGAGCAGACCGCCGACCAGGAAGTAAGGCATGGCGGCGCCGATCAGGGCGCCGACCGTGCCGGCGCGGTCGGCCCAGGAATCGGGACGCGTGGCGGACATGATGCCCACGGGCAGCGCGAACGCGACGGCCAAGAGCCAGGCGATCAGGCTGATCTGCACGGTCGGCAGGATGCGCGGGGCGAGAATGTCCAAAACGGGCTGTGGGCTGAGGATCGATCGCCCGAGATCGCCGGCCAGCACCTTGCCGATCCATACCGCGTACTGGACCGGGAGCGGCTGATCCAGGCCATGGTCGCGCCGCAACTGCGCGATCATCTCCTCGCTGACGTCGGCCTGCGCCTGGCCGATATACATGTTGATCGGATCGCCCGGCAGAAGCCGCATCAGCAGAAAGACGATGATCGACGTCAGCAGCAGGACCGGCAGGGTCGCCAGCAATCGCCTGAGCAGATAGGTCGCCATCGCCGCTAATGGTCTCCCGTCATCGTCGCTCGGGACTCTACGGGACGGGAACGACCTCGAACACGTCCGAGTAGGTGCGCGTGAACAGCAACACGCGGCCCTGGGGGGTGATCTCGTAGACCGTCTTGTCCGGGCCCTCGTGGGTCAACGGCGGCCGCTCCGGGCTCTTGAGAAAGCGTTCCATGTCCTCACGCGTTTGCCAGGTCGTGATGCTGTAACCCTTCAGTGGATCGTTCTGCGCGAACAGGATGTCGCGCGAAACGAAGCCCTTGGCCTTGCGCGCCAGCTCCGTGTTCTTCTTGAGCAGGACGAGCGCCTGATCGCGCGCGTCGGCGTTGACGATGTGCAGTGTGACCATGGTGATCATTGTCGCTTCCCCTATTGCCGGAATGGGCTGCCGACGGCGCACCGCCAGCACGAATGTCGAACCGGCCTGCCGGGCGGCCTCAGGCCGTCACTGATTCGCGAAGCTGCAGCGCGCGCGGCACCACCTGTTCGGCGAAGGCGCGAATGACATCTGCCACGTTCTGCCCGGCAACAGCGTGCGGCCGGACGGAGATCTGCGTGATCCGCGGATTGAGACCGCGGGCGAGCTGCTCGGCGCAGCGTTCGACGTTGCCGGCCAGCACCATCGATTCCACCACGGCCGCCGGCAACAGAGTGGTCGCCCGCTGCACGTCCTCGGGATTGCGATCCTTGTTGGCGGCGATCGCGACGAACTCCTCGGGCAGGGAGATGCCGATTTCGTCGAGATATTCCCAATGCGGATGCTGCTGCATGACGCGCGTCGCCACGCGCCGGCGCATGACGGCGAAGGCGGCCTCGTCGTCGTCGGCGATGCACGCCTCGACGCGCAAGCCGATGTCGAGCGTCTCGGGTCCCCTGCCCGCCTTCGTCATGCCCTCGTCGAGCTGGCCCAAATAGAAACCGAAGGCGGCGGGATTGAGCGTGTTGGCGATCAGCACGCCGTCGGCGACCAGGCCGGCGAGGCGGGTGATCTGCGCGCCATGGGTGGCGAAGTAGACCGGGATCGTGTCGCGCACCGGTTTGAAATTGAGCTTGCCGTCGCTGACCGAGACGACCTTGCCCTGCGACGTCACTTTCTCGCCGCGCAGCAGGCGCCTGACCATCTCGACGGTCTCGCGCATTGCCGCGACCGGCAGCTTGCGCTCGAGACCGATCTCCCGGAATCCAGCGCCGCCGGTGCCGAGGCCGAGCACGGCGCGGCCGTGGCACAGCTCGTCGAGTGTCGCGATCGAGGCCGCAGTGATCGCGGGATGCCGCGAATATGGATCGGTCACGCCCGTGCCGAGCAGCACGCGCTGCGTCACCGACGCGACGGCGGCCAACCCCAGGTAGCACTCGCGGGTGAACCGCACGTCGGTGTACCAGAAGAAGCGGTAGCCCAGGCCCTCGCTCAGGCGCCCGAGTTCGGTCAACTCCGCGAGCGTGTAGTCGGAGAAGAGCAGGACGCCGAGCGACGGGCGCATGCGGATCCCCTGCGCAACGCCGAGCTAAGCGCTCTTCGCTCCAACCTTGGTGATGCTGCCGTTGAGCTCGGGCGCGCCGCCGATCACCCAATCTTCCTTCTTGAAGTTGTCGAAGATCACGTTGACCGCCTCGCGCTTGGAGCCTCCGATACGCACGAGCGCATCGGTGATCTGCTCGGCGATCTCCCGCTTTTTCTGCGGCGAACGACCCTCATAGAACATGACGCGCACGACTGGCATGATCGGATACCTCCTGACTTGGATTCGATTTCCCGCGCCCGACCGCCCCCGATCACGCGAGGTGAATGTCCTCGAACGTCATGATCGCATCCTGGGAGTGGAAGAATCCCTTGACGCGCGGATGCAGCCCCTTGAAGTCGGAGCTGTAGTGCCAGGGCACGTAGACCGCATCATCGTTCATGAGTTCCGAGAGCTCGCGGAACGCCTTGCGCCGCTCCGCCTCGGTGCGCGCCGTGCGCTCGGCGTCGATCAATTGATCCATGCGCGGATTCTTGTACCCGTGGTACTGGGCGTATGAACCGGAGGAGTGCAGCAGGATCGCGAGATACTGGTCGGGGTCGGGCCGGTAGCCCCACCATCCCTGCAGATCCATCGGCATCTTGCCGCCGCGCAGCGCATCCCGGTAACCGGCCGAGTCGACCTGCTCGATTTCGACCTTGACGCCAAGCTCGGCGGCGGTCGCCTGGAAGACCTGGGCGGCGCGCTGCTTGACTGGGTCAGGCTGGAGCGGCCCCTTGATGACGATCGGCGTGCTCAGGCCGGATTCCCCGATCAGCCGCTTCGCCATTTCCATGTCGCGCTTGTACGGCTTGTAGTTGGGGTCGTGGAACGGGCTGCCCGGCAAGATGCCGTCATAGCCGATCGAACCGGTGCCGAAATACGCCGCCTGGTGCAGCGCCTCGCGGTCGATCGCCCATTGGAATGCCTGACGGAACTTCTTCGACTTGCCCGGGAACTGGTCGTTCAGATTGAAGCCGAAATACTCCCAGCGGAATCCCACCTTCTCGGAAACGATGATCTCCTGGGTCTGGCGCAGCCGCCTGATGTCTTGCAACGGCAGCGCCTCGGCAATGTCGACACCGCCGGAGCGCAGCTCGGCCAGGCGGGTGCTGTCGGTCGGAATCGGCCGCAGGATCAGCCGATCGAGGTAGGGCTTTCCCTTGTCCCAGTAGTCGGCACTCTTCTCCATGACCGTCTGGGTATCCTTCTGGTACTGCACCAGCCTGAACGGTCCGGCGCCGACCGGATGCAGGCCATAGTCGTTGCCCCATTTCTGCATTGCCGTCGGCGAGGCGATGCATCCCGTCACGTCGGTAAAGGGAAAGAGGAAAGCTGCGAATGCGCTCTTCAGGTTGAGCTTGACCGTGTGCGCGTCGACCACCTCGACCGTATCGAGCGCGCGGATCTCGCCGCCACGGATCGAGCCGAGCTTGGGATCACGGATACGGTCGATGTTGAACTTGACCGCCGCGGCATCGAACGGCGTGCCGTCGTGGAACTTCACGCCCTGGCGGAGCTTGAGCAGGAAGGTCTGGTCGTCCGGCTGGGACCAAGACTCGACGAGACCGGGCGCGAGCCGGCCCTCACGGTCGATCGTCAGCAGCGTATCGTAGATCGCCCTGCAGGCGGTCCGCCCTTGCAGATTGCCGGTGATGTGCTGATCGAAGGTGAGCGGATCGGCGAAGATCGCGACCCTCAGCGTGCCGCCACGCTTGATCGCCGCCGGAGCGCTTTGCGCAAGACCCCGCGAGGTTGCCAGCAGTCCGCCAGCGCCGAGCGCTGCACCATGAAGGAATGTGCGTCTGGTGATCATGACGGTCCTCCCCAGGACAGAGCCACATTTTAATTCGCTGCGCACTGCCGCAGGCTTCGTTCAGGCAGGGCGCCGATCGAGCATAGCCGCAAACCCGAGCCCCGCCGAAGCCAAATCCGATACGGAAAGTATCCGGTTCGGCTCGTCTGCCGTTCAACGAAAGATTTATCGCCGAAGCAAGGCCAAGCAGCGCTATCGCGAAGTCTGTATCGGCACTTCTTGCGGCACGCTGTATGCTTCTGCGATCCGGCCGACGCCGAATGCCATCGAGGAAGCGTGACCGAGGCCTCGTCATTTCAGCAGGGTGCGATCCAACGCGCGACCCATCCCTCCGCGCAGGAAGCTATCCTCCAGATCGAGGATCTGCAGACTCATTTTTTCCTGCGCGCCGGCGTGGTGCGCGCCGTCGACGGCTTCTCCTGCCGGTTGACCGCGGGCGAGACTCTGGGCGTCGTCGGCGAGTCCGGTTGCGGCAAGAGCATGATGGCGCTGTCGATTCTGCGGCTGCATCCACAGCCGGCGGCGCGCATCGTCGGCGGCTCCGTGCGCTTTCGCGGCGTCGAACTGCTCCAGCTCAGCGAGCCGGAGATGCGCCGCATCCGCGGCAACGACGTGTCGATGATCTTCCAGGAGCCGATGACGTCGCTCAATCCGGTGATGACGATCGGCCGCCAGATCAGCGAGACCATCGTGCTCCATCAGGGCTTCGCCCAGCGCGACGCGCTCGACAAGGCGGCCGAGATGCTCGAACTCGTGCGCATTCCCGAGGCGCGCCGCCGGCTCGACGACTATCCGCACCAGCTCTCCGGCGGCATGCGCCAGCGCGTCATGATCGCGATGGCGCTCGCGTGCAATCCCAAGGTGCTGCTTGCCGACGAGCCGACCACGGCGCTCGACGTGACAATCCAGGCGCAGATCCTGCACCTCATGAGCGAGCTGCAGGACAAGTTCGGCACGGCGATCATCTTCATCACGCACGACATGGGTGTCATCGCCGAGAACGCCGATCGCGTCGCCGTGATGTATGCCGGCCAAAGGGTCGAGGAAGCCGATGTCGAGGAGCTGTTCGACAACCCCTGCCACCCCTACACCGTGGGACTGCTCGCCTCGATACCCCGGCTCGACCAGGCGGCCGCCCACGCCCCGCTGCTACGGCGACGCCTGATCGAGATCGAGGGAACGGTGCCGTCCCTGCTCGATCTCCCGACCGGCTGCAGCTTCGCGCCGCGATGTCGGCACGCGACGGATCAGTGTCGGGCCGCGGCGCCGCCGCTCGAGCTCAAGCGTCCCGGCCATTGGGCCTCGTGCTGGCACTCCGACCGCTTGGCGCGGCAGTCGTCATGAGCGTGCCGCCCCCCAGCGGAACCGACATTGCCACCCTGGAGGTCGAGGATCTCAAGAAGCACTTCCCGATCCGCCGCGGCATCCTCGCGCGCCGAATCGGCACGGTCTACGCCGTCGACGGCGTCAGCTTTGCCGTGCGGCGCGGCGAAACGCTGGGGCTCGTGGGCGAAAGCGGCTGCGGCAAATCGACGGTCGGGCGCACCGTGCTCAAGCTGCTCGAGCCGACGGCCGGCACGATACGGCTGCAGGGACGGGACATCACGCACCTCGCGGCCGGCGAGCTTCGTCCGCTGCGCCGGCAGATGCAGATGGTATTTCAGGATCCCTACTCGTCGCTCAACCCGCGCATGACCGCCGGCGACATCGTCGCCGAGCCATTCGGCATCCACGGCATTGCCGCCGATGCCGAGCGCGAAGATCGGGTCGCCGCGTTGTTCGTGCGCGTCGGCCTGCGCCCGGAGCAGATGGCCGATTTTCCGCACCAGTTCTCCGGCGGACAGCGCCAGCGCATCGGCATCGCCCGCGCGCTGGCGGTCAGCCCAAGCCTGATCATCGGCGACGAGCCGGTCTCAGCCCTCGACGTGTCGATTCAGGCCCAGGTCATCAATCTGATGACCGACCTGCAGGACGAGTATCGCTTGTCCTACGTCTTCATCGCGCATGACTTGGCCGTGATCGAGCACATCAGCCACCGCATTGCCGTCATGTATCTCGGCCGTATCGTCGAGCTGGCCGAGAAGCGCGCGCTGTTCTCCAATCCGCTGCACCCCTATACTGAAGCGCTGCTTTCGGCCGTGCCGATCCCCAATCCCCGCGCCACGCGAAGCAAGCGAATCATTCTGGCGGGTGACGTGCCCAATCCTGCAAAGCCGCCTTCCGGCTGCCATTTCCACACGCGCTGCCCTTATGCCGAGGCGCGTTGCCGCGTCGAGCCGCCCGCGCTTCGCGAACTGGCGCCGGGCCACTGGGCATCATGCCACCGCCACTAGCCATTGGAACCGCGAGCCATCTTTGGTGTTAAAGACGTGCGTCAGGCCCACTAGATAGCCCCGACGGCAGAAACAGTCCCCGGTTGCCGGTGAACTCCACCTCCGAGAAGCCGCCACTCGCCACGTTGATGATCGGCGCCATCGGCGTCGTCTTCGGCGATATCGGCACCAGTCCGCTCTACACGATGAAGGAATGCTTCGCCGGCGCCCACCCGCTGGCGCTCGACCAGGAGCACGTCCTCGGCGTGCTCTCGCTCATCTTCTGGTCGGTCATGCTCGTCGTGTCGTTCAAATATGTCGGCGTCATGATGCGCGCCGACAACAGGGGCGAAGGCGGCAGCCTGGCGCTGCTGGCATTGACCAGCGCCATCGCCCACGGATCGCGGCTGGCGCCGGTCGTGCCTTTTCTCGGCATTTTTGCGGCGTGCCTCTTCTATGGCGACAGCATGATCACGCCGGCGATCTCCGTGCTGAGCGCGATCGAAGGTCTCGAAGTCGCGGCCCCCGCCTTGCACATCTTCGTGCTGCCGATCACGGTCGCGATCCTGGTCTGCCTGTTCCTGATCCAGCGCTACGGCACCCGTGTGGTCGGCGCACTGTTCGGTCCCATCATGTGCGTTTGGTTCACCGCATTGGCCGCGCTCGGGATCATCAACATCGCGGCCTATCCGCAAATCCTTGCCGCCCTCAATCCAGCTTACGCGATTTCCTTTTTCCTCCGCGACGGCTGGCTCGCCTTCCTGGCGCTCGGCTCTGTCGTGCTGGCGCTGACCGGCGCCGAAGCACTCTACGCGGACATGGGGCATTTCGGCCGGCGCCCGATTCGGGTCGCCTGGTTCGCGCTCATCCTGCCCGCTCTTCTGCTCAACTATTTCGGCCAGGGCGCGCTGCTGACTGTTCAACCCCAGGCTCTCGACAACCCGTTCTACCGTCTGGCGCCCGGCTGGGCACAAATTCCGCTGGTCGTGCTCGCGACGCTCGCCACGGTGGTCGCCTCGCAGGCGGTCATCTCCGGCGCCTTTTCCGTGACCCGCCAGGCGATCCAGCTCGGCTATCTGCCGCGCCTGCAGATCCTCCACACCTCGGCCAGCGAGATCGGGCAGGTCTACATCCCGTTCCTCAACTGGACCCTGCTCGTGGCGGTTGTATTGCTCGTGCTCGGCTTCCAGACGTCGAGCAACCTTGCGGCGGCCTACGGCGTGGCCGTGACGGGCACGATGCTGATCGACACCCTGCTGGTGGCCTTCGTCGTGTTCATGATGTGGCGCATCAATCGCATTGCGGCTTGCCTGATGGTCGGCCTGTTCCTGACGGTCGACATGGCGTTCTTCCTCGCCAATGCGACGAAGATCCCTTATGGCGGCTGGTTCCCGTTGCTGATCGGACTGGGCATCTTCGTGCTGCTTCAGACCTGGAAGCGTGGACGCGAGCTCCTGATGCAGGGGCGCATGCGCGACGCCATGCCGTTCGAGGATCTCCAGCGCAGCCTGTCGTCGCGCATCACGCGCGTGGCCGGCACCGCGGTGTTCCTGACCGGGACGACGGAGGGCGTGCCACACGCGCTGCTGCACAACCTCAAGCACAACAAGGTGCTGCACGAGCGCAACGTGATCCTGACCATGCAGATCCAGGACGTGCCGCGCGTGCCTCAACAGGAGCAGACCACCGTCACAGATCTCGGCAACGGGTTCCTGCGCATGATCGTGCGCTATGGCTTCATGCAGCGACCCGACGTGCCACGCGCGCTCCGGCTGTGCAAGCGGCACGGCCACGAGTTCAACATGATGGAGACCTCGTTCTTCCTCAGCCGCGAAACTGTGGTGCCCAGCGTCCGCCCTGGCATGTCGCCATGGCGCGATGCACTGTTCGCCTCGATGTCGCGCAACGCGGCGAGCGCCATGGAATTCTTCGAGCTGCCGACCGACCGCGTCGTGGAGCTCGGCTCGCAGATCGAGATTTGACAAGTCCGGCTGATTGCCGGTCGAATGCGATGTCGACATCTCTGGAAGACGACCATGACCCGACGATCGCGGACGGAGCTGCGCGGCAAGGCACAGACGGTTCTGGGCCCGATCGATCCTGCCTCGCTCGGTCCGACGCTCATGCACGAGCATGTGTTGTGGGACATCTGCCCGCCGTCCCTCGCCGCACAGAATGATCCCGGGCCGCAGATCACGCTCGAGAACGTCTGGGCGATGAACTACGGCACGCTGGTCGCGCCGGGAAACTTGCGTCTCGGCATCGAGGACCTTGCCGTCGCCATCGATGAAATCGGCCGCATGCGCGACGCCGGCGGACGCACCGTCGTCGAACTTTCCTGCGGCGGGCTGAAGCCCGACCCGCGCGGCCTGGTCCAGATTGCCGAAGGGACCGGGGTCAATATCGTGATGGGCTGCGGTCACTATGTGGAGGAGTACCAGGATCCGGCCAACCGGCATCGCTCAGTCGACAGTTTTGCCGCTGAAATGGTCGACCAGGTCCAGGTCGGCGCCTGGGGCACGCCCGTGCGCGCCGGAATGATCGGCGAGATCGGCTGCCAGGCGCCATGGACCGAGCTGGAGAAGCGCGTGATGCAAGGCGCAATCCTCGCGCAGCGCGAGACCGGCGCCGCCATCAATGTGCATCCCGGTCGCCATCCCGACCAGCCGCTGGAGGTCGCAGATTTCGTCCGCATGAACGGCGGCGCCATCGACCGCGTCGTCATCAGCCACATCGACCGCACGATCTTCGACGAGGAGCGACTGTTGCGCCTCGCCGACTCGGGTTGCGTCGTCGAGTTCGACCTGTTCGGCCAGGAACAGTCCTATTACAAGCTCTCCGACATCGACATGCCCAACGACGCGATCCGGCTGCGCCTGATCCGCGCGTTGATAGATCGCGGCCATGTCGAGCGCATCGTCATCAGCCATGACATCTGCTACCGCTCCCGGCTCAGTTGCTTCGGAGGTCATGGTTACGGCCACATCTTCTCCAATGTGGTGCCCATGATGCGCCGGCGCGGCTTCTCCGAGAGCGAGATCGAGGCGATCCTGGTCACCAATCCGCGTCGCCTGCTGACTTTCATCTGATACCGGCCGGCGCGGCCGGAGCTTGAGCGTCAATCGTCCATCGCCTAACATTGGCGATAATGGCGTGACCGGCCGACCCGGCACGAAAACAGGGGGTTGGGAGGCTGGCGGCACATGTACGCCTATCTGGCGCGGCGATTGCTGGCTGCGATACCCGTTATCGCCGTCGTGGCGCTGTTCGTCTTCCTGCTGCTGCACCTGTCGCCGGGCGATCCCGCGGCGGTAATCGCCGGCGACCTGGCGACCGCCCAGGACATCGACCGCATCCGCGCGAAGCTCGGACTCGACCGGCCGCTCCACATCCAGTTCGTCGAGTGGGTCTGGCGCCTGGCCCAAGGCGATCTCGGCACCTCGATCTTCTCCAACCTGCCGGTCAGCCGACTGATCGGCCAGCGCATCGAGCCGACGATCTCGCTGACGATCATGACCATGATCGTCGCCATTCTCGCCGCCGTGCCGATCGGCATCGTCGCGGCGTGGAAGGCAGGCACATGGATCGACCGCTCGATCATGGGCTTCGCCGTGTTGGGCTTCTCGGTGCCGATCTTCGCACTGGGCTATTTCCTGATCTGGGTCTTCGCGGTGCGGCTCGAGCTCCTGCCGGTGCAGGGCTACACGCCGATCCGCCAGGGCCTCCTGCCCTTCCTGGAGAACCTGATTCTGCCGTCGACGGCGCTCGGCATCGTCTATGTCGCGCTGATTGCGCGCATGACGCGCGCCAGCATGATCGACGTTCTCAACCAGGACTACATCCGCACCGCCCATGCCAAGGGCCTGTCGCGCTTGCCGATCCTGCTCATTCACGCGCTCAAGCCGGCTGCGGTGCCGATCGTCACCACGATCGGCATCGGCGTGGCGCTGCTCCTGGGCGGCGTCGTCGTGACCGAAAGCGTGTTCAACATCCCCGGGCTGGGGCGGCTGACCGTCGATGCCATTCTCCGGCGCGACTACCCGGTCATCCAGGGAGTCATCCTCGTCTTCGCCGTCATCTACCTGGCGATCAACCTGGCGGTCGATCTCCTCTACACCGTTCTCGATCCTCGAATTCGGTATTAGCGACGTGACCGCCAACAGCCTGCCGCAGGATTTCGCCGTCCCCCGCCAGCGCTCCCGACTGTTCGACACAGTCCGTCGCCATCCCACGATCGTGCTGGGCATGCTGATCATGCTGCTGCTGGCGGCCGTGGCGATCTTCGCGCCTTACCTCGGCACCTCCGATCCGATGAAGCTCAATCCCGTGTTCCGGCTGCGCCCGCCCTCGGAGCGCTGGTGGTTCGGCACCGACCACCTCGGACGCGATCTCTACAGCCGCGTTCTCTATGGCAGCCGCATCTCGCTCCAGGTCGGCCTCGCGGTGGCGGTCGTCGCGTCGGTCATCGGCACGGCGATCGGCTTGCTTGCCGGCTTCGTGCGCTGGATCGACGCGGTTGTCATGCGCATCATGGACGGGCTGATGGCCGTTCCAGGCATCCTGCTCGCCATTGCGCTGATGGCGCTGACCAAGGCGAGCGTGCAGACCGTGATCATCGCCATCGTCGTGCCCGAGGTGCCGCGCATCGTCCGGCTCGTCCGCTCGGTCGTGCTCAGCCTGCGCGAGCAGCCCTTCGTCGAGGCGGCCGAGGCGACGGGAACGCGCTTCCATCGCATCCTGATCCGCCACATCCTGCCGAGCGCCGTGGCGCCGCTGATCGTACAGGCCACATATGTCTGCGCCTCCGCGATGATCCTCGAGGCGATCCTCAGCTTCCTCGGCGCCGGGACCCCGTCGTCGATCCCGAGCTGGGGCAACATCATGGCCGAGGGCCGCCAATTCGTGACCGTCGCGTTCTGGATCCTCGGCTTCCCGGGGCTGTTCCTGACGCTCACGGTCCTCGCGGTCAATCTGCTGGGCGACGGGCTGCGCGACATGTTCGATCCGCGCATGCGCAGGCGGCTATGAACGAGGTGGTCCGGAGCGCGGGCGACGAGCCGCTGCTCAGCGTGCGCGACCTGCGCACCTATTTCACCAACCGCGACGGTGTCACCAAGGCCGTCGACGGCGTATCCTGGGACCTTCACCGCGGCGAGACGCTGGGCATCGTCGGCGAATCCGGCTGCGGCAAGAGCATCACGGCCCTGTCGGTCCTTCGCCTCGTGCCCTCGCCGCCCGGCCGCATCGTCGGGGGATCGATCCGCTTCGCAGGCCGCGACCTGCTGACGCTCGACGAGCAGGAGATGCGCGATCTGCGCGGCAACGACATCTCCATGATCTTCCAGGAGCCGATGACGAGCCTCAATCCGGTACTGTCGATCGGCTGGCAGATCGTCGAGACGCTACGGTTGCACCAGCGCATGACGCGCAAGCAGGCGCTCGCGCGCGCCGTCGAGCTCCTCGAGCTCGTGCGCATCCCGGAGGCGCGTCAACGCATCGAGCAATATCCGCATCAATTGTCCGGCGGCATGCGTCAGCGCGTCATGATCGCGATGGCGCTCGCCTGCAACCCCAAGGTCCTGATCGCCGACGAGCCGACGACGGCGCTCGACGTGACGATCCAGGCGCAAATCCTCGCGCTCATGGAGGAAATCAAGGAGAGGCTCGGTACCGCCATCATCCTGATCACCCACGATCTGGGCGTGGTCGCCGAGATGGCCGAGCGCGTCGTCATCATGTATGCCGGCCGCAAGGTCGAGGAGGCCCCGGTCGAGGCGCTGTTCACGCGGCCGCGCCATCCCTACACGATCGGCCTGCTCGGCTCGATCCCGCGCCTCGATGACGACCATCCGCGCCGCCGCCTCAACGAGATCGCGGGCATGGTGCCGTCGCTGATCGACATGCCGCAGGGCTGCGCGTTCTCGGCGCGCTGCACCTACGCCACCGAGCGCTGCCGCGCCGAATATCCGCCGCTCGAGCAGAAGGCGCCTGGGCACATCGCAGCCTGCTGGGAGTCCGACCGTCTGCCCGCACCTGTGGCGGCAAGCTAGCATGGCCGCGCCGCTCCTCGAGGTGCGCGATCTGGTGAAGCATTTCACCATTTCAGGCGGTCTGCCCCTGCGCAAGGGCCGCACGGTGCGCGCCGTCGACGGCATCAGCCTGCAGCTCGCCGCCGGCGAGACGCTGGGCCTGGTCGGCGAGAGCGGTTGCGGCAAGTCGACGGCAGGCAAGTGCATCCTGCGCCTGCTCGAGCCGACCTCGGGCGCCGTGCTGGTCAACGGCGACGATATCTCAACGCTCGGCCGCGGTGCGCTCCGCAAGTACCGGCGCGCCATGCAGGTGATCTTCCAGGACCCCTACTCGTCGCTCAATCCGCACATGGTGGCCGGCGACATCGTCGCCGAGCCGATGCTGAACTACGGCATCGGCGATGCGGCGTCACGCCGCGCACGGGCGACCGAGCTGTTCGACCGCGTCGGCCTGCGCGCGGAGCAAATGGCGAAGTACCCGCACGAATTCTCCGGTGGGCAGCGCCAGCGCCTCGGCATCGCGCGCGCCCTGGCGCTCAATCCCGACCTCATCGTGTGCGACGAGCCGGTCTCCGCGCTCGATGTGTCGGTGCAGGCACAGATCATCAATTTGCTGATCGACCTGCAGCAGGAAGGCAATCTCTCCTACCTTTTCATTGCCCATGATCTGGCCGTGGTACGTCACATCAGCCATCGTGTCGCGGTCATGTATCTCGGCAAGATCGTCGAGATGGCGCCGACGGCCGCGCTGTTCCGTCGGCCGCAGCATCCCTACACCGAGGCGCTGCTGGCCGCCGTTCCCGTGCCGCAGCCCAAGCGCAAGCGCCGGCGCGCGCTGATCGCCGGCGACGTGCCCTCGGCGGTGCGTCCACCAGCGGGGTGCCGCTTTCATACGCGCTGTCCGCATGCCGAGGATCGCTGCCGCGTCGAGGAACCAGTGCTGCGCGAGCTCAGCCCTGGGCATTTCGCGGCCTGCCATCTGCGCACCGGCTGAGCTCGTTCAGGATTCCAATCCATGACCGGCGGCGAGCTCGGCGGCAGGGACATGTCGTGGTGGCAGATCGCCGGGCCGATCCTCGGTCTGACCGGTCCCGCGACGTTGTCGCGCGCCGGCCTGCTCGCGATGACGTTCCTCGACACGGCCATGGTCGGCCGTGTCGGCATCGAACAACTCGCCTATCTCGCCATCGCGGCGCAGCCGCACCAGTCCCTTTCGGCCATGGGACAGGGTCTGGCCGCGGGCCTGCCGGCCCTGGTCGCGACCGCTCATGTCCGCGGCGAGGTGCGCGAGGCGCGCTGCTGGCTGAGCGGCTCGCTCGCCGTCGCCGCGCTGCTCGGCATCGCGCTTGGTCTCGTCATGGCACTCGGCGAGGTTCTCCTGACGGCCGCCCGGCAGCCGGCCGACATCGCGTCCGCCGGAGAGCCGGTCCTGCGCATGTTTGCCTGGAGCATGCCGGCCGTCCTGATGTTCTGGTCGGCCTGCCTCTACCTTGAATCCTTCGGCAGACCGAAGCTGCCGCTTGCCATCATCATCGCGGCGCTCGGCGTGAAGATCGTGCTCAACCTGATCCTCATCCAAGGCGTGACGGATCTCATCGCGCCCCTGGGCGCATTGGGTGCGGCGATCAGCACGTCGATCGTGCGCTGGCTCATGCTGGTCGCCATCCTGGCAGCTGCGGCGTCGCAGGAGCTCGGCTGGATCCCGCTCGGCCGCGCCGAGATCCGGCGGCGAGTCCTGACGCTGATGCAGGTCGGCGCACCCGTCGCCTGCGCCATCGTGTTCGAGGTCGGGGGGTTTCTGACCCTGGCGAGCTTTGCCGGCATGCTGGGCGCAGAGGCGCTTGCCGGCTATCAGATCGCCAGGAACCTCTATCAGATGCCGTTCATACCATCGATCGCACTGGGGCTGGCCGTGTCGATTTTCGTCGCGGGCACCGTCGGCCGGCGGGAGATCGACGCGGTGCGCCGCGTCGTGAGAGTCGGCATCGATCTCAACGCCATCGTCTCGATCGGCGTCGGCGGCGCCGTGGCTTTGTTCCCGATGGCCGTCGGCGGCCTGTTCACCGATGATCGAGCGTTTCTGGAGACGCTGAGAATCGCCCTGCTTCTGACCGCTCTCCTCATCGTCTTCGACGGTTTTCAGGGGTTCTTCAACTCCGCTCTCCGCGGCGTGTCGGACGGCCTCGTCCCGTCGGTCATCGTGCTCGCAGCGTTCTGGGCCGTCGCCGTCCCCATGGCCTACGTCCTGGCCTTCGAGCGCGGTTGGGGTCTCCAAGGCGTGTTGACCGGCCTGACCTCGGGCCTCGGGATTGCCGGCCTGCTGCTCGGCATCCGGCTCTTCACGCATCCGAAGTTCAGGTCGACTGCTCCGACCGCAATTGGCGGAAACTAGGGCCTCATCAGCATTGCCGGAGACGGCAAAATTGGCCCTGCAGGCAGGGTGGGAATTGTTTCCTGGTTCGCTCGTTGGTCATCGCGGCGGTGCACGCCGGAGGCTGGGGCCAGGAGACAAAAATGACAATTGGACTTTGCGCACCTTTGGCCGAATTCGCCAAGGCGACGGCCGTACTTCGCTTTGTCGGCATGATCGGCGCGATCATCGGAATTCTCGCCGCACCAGCTGTGCGCGCCGCGGATCAGTCGACCATGGCTCGGCAATTCGTCGAGGACGTCGGCGTCCGGGTCCTCACGATCCTGAGCGAAGGCGACAACAGCAGCGCAGCGCGGCATAAGCAGTTCGTCGCGCTCTTCGTCGACTCGTTCGACGCACCTCTGATTGGCCGTTTCGTGCTCGGGCGACACTGGGATGCATTGAAAGAGGATCAGCGCGCGAGCTACCTCGAATCATTCAATAAATACATCGTGGCGATCTATGCCGCGCAGTTTGCAACCTATGACGGCGAGATGTTCGAGATCACCGGCAGCGAGATGAAATCTGAACGCGATACGCTGGTTCTCGGCGAAATCAAGAAGCCGGGAGAGGCGGCGTCCAAGATCCATTTCCACGTGCTCACCCGCGACAACAGTCCAAAAATCGTCGACATCGCGGTTGGCGGCGTCAGCCTGATCGTCACCAAACGGTCGGAATTCGGCTCGGTGATTCAGCGTGAAGGCTTCGAAAGCCTGAAGCGCCGGATGGACGAAACGATCCAGCGAGTCAGCGCCGACAAATCCTAGCGACCCGGAGACCGGGCCCTTCAGCCCTCGCCCGTCAGGGATACGAGCCCATGCGCTGTTCCTGCACGCGGCCGAAAATGCGCCTTACCATCGGCTCGAAGGTCTCGATCGGCAAGCGCTCGGCCCTTGGATCGAAGCAGCTCTGATCGTAGAGATCGCAGAACCGCATGGTGTGCTCGAAATAGGGGTGACCGCGGAACGTTTCGACCTTCTTGGTGTCGAACTTCGAGTTCACGCGAAAGCTGAGCTGGAAGACCTGGTGGTTGGCAACCATCCAGTGATTGGCCGAATTGAGGAACGGCTTTAGCAGCGTGCCGGCAACGCGGTCATGCCGCATGGGATCAAGATCCTGGGCCAGATCGTGCAGCAGCACCGCGACCACATACTCCTCGTCCTCGCCGTTGCGCAGAGCCTTGGTCGCCGCGGACAGCGAGTGCTCGTAATTGTTGACCTGCCAGCTCAGGCCCGGCTCGTCCTTCTGGCTCTTCAGCAGATTGAGCGCAGCAACCCCCGCATTGGCGACGTAGTGGCGCCGTCCATTGGCGACGGCGACCTCCCAGTCCTGGGCGGTCGCCTCGGTGAAGCTCGTCGCGCTGACCTTAACCATGGTTCGATCCCCCAACTGTCGCGGCGGGCCGGGTTCGAGCCCGACCCGCCGCGGCGCCTTGATTATCTGGACTTCTCGATGTTCCACGCCACCAGCAGCAACGCGTCAGGAACGCCTTTGAGCGTGTTGCGATAGGCGACCGGAGCGGTGAACTGTCCGGTGTTGACGTAGGGAATGGTCTCGTAGAAACGCTTCTGCAGCGCTTCGGCCGCCGCCTTCTGCTCGGCGATCGGACCCGCCTTCACGTAGTCGGCGCGCAGTTTTTCCATCTCCTCGTCGCACGGCCAGCCGAACCAGTTTTTCTTGTCGCAGGTCGTCACCAGCGGCGCGTTGGTGATCGGGTTCGACATGGGGATGCCCGTCCACCACGTGGTGAAGATGTGCCAGCCCGGCGAGTTCGGTCCAGGCGCATCCTGCTTGGTCCGCCGCGTCGTCAGCGTGCTCCAGTCCATGGCCTGCAGGTCGACGTTGACGCCGGCCTCGGTCAGCTTCTGCGCGATGACGAGCGCGATCGTGCCGATCAGCTGCTGATCGGTCGGCTGCATGATGACGATCTTCTCGCCGTTGTAGCCGGCCTCTTTGAAGAGCTGCTTCGCCTTCTCGGCGTTTGCCTTGCGGTACTCCTCCCCGAACTTGTTGCTCTCGAGCGGCGAGCCGCACATGAAGACCGCGTAGCACTCCTTCTCGAACTCCTTGTTGCCGACCATGGCGGCCAGGAAGTCCTTCTGGTCGACGACGAGTTGGAGCGCCTGGCGCGCCTTCAGATTGTTGAACGGCGGATGCAGATGGTTGGGCCGGACATGGCCCATCTTGCCCAACGGATCGAGCACGCGGACCGTGATGTTGCGGTCGCGTTTCATCTGCGGCATCAGGTCATAGGGCGGCTGCTCTATGGCGTCGACTTCACCGGAGATCAGCGCCTGGACCGCCGTATTGGTATCGGGAATGTAGATCCACTCGACTTTGTCCACCTTCACGACCTTGCCGCCGGAGAAGCCGTCCGAGGGCTCGCTGCGCGGCTTGTAGTCGGGATTCTTGCGGTAGACGACCTTGCTGCCGGGGACCCACTCGTCCTTGACGAAGATGAACGGGCCCGAGCCGATCGGCTCGGCAACCTGCTGGAATGGATCCGTCATCGCGTCCTTCTCGCGCATGATGAAGGGCGGCAGCGACGGCTCGGCCAGCATCTCCAGCACGGGTCCGAACTTCTCCTTGAAAACCAGCTCGAACGTGAGCTCGTCCTTGGCGGTCAGCGACTGGGCGCGCTGCATCATGGGATAGCCGCCGCGCGAGGTGTGCTTGCTCCAGCGCGTGAGCGAGGCGACGACGTCCTTGGCCGTGACCGGCGTGCCGTCGTGCCATTTCATGCCGGCGCGCAGCTTGAAGCTCCAGGACATGCCGTCGGGCGTCGACGTGAAAGTGTCGACCATCTGCGGCTTCGGCTCCATCTTGCTGTTCAGCGCGAACAGCGTGTCGTAGATCATGTAGCCGTGGTTCTGGGTGATCGCCGCAGTCGTCCAAATCGGGTCGATGTTGCGCAGATCGGCTTGCGGCACGATCTTGATCACGGATTGCGCCGATGCCGTGGCCGCCGCGATCAGCAATGAAGCCGCGACCAGCGTCGTCTTGAGGAAGGTCGTCGAGGTGTGTTTCATCGTGAAGCTCCCGGGATTCTTGTTACGGCCTGGCGCACATCATCGCCCAGGCCGATGAGCAATCTTGCCCCCGGGCCGGCGCCACGGCAAGCGCGCTGCTGTCAGACCGGGCCGCCCGCCGTGATGACCCTTGGCCCAGGCGGGTCGGCATAGAGCTCGGCCACGAGATCGGCGCGATGGTGCAGCACGGCGCCCGGATTGATCGACCCCTTGTCGGTCAGCTCGCCCAGCTCCATCGACAAATTCGCTTCGACGACGAGAGCGCGCAGGATGCGGTTGGAGCTGCCGGTTGCGGCCTGCCCATGCGCATCGAGCAATGCGGCAAGACGCTCGCGCAGGCGCGGATGTGCATAAACCTCAGCCGGCGGCGCGTCCGCGGCGAGGTCGGCGCAAACTATCCGGCAGGCGGCGAGGTTGGGCACGAGCAGGACCGCGAGATAGTCGCGGTCGTGGCCCGCGATCACGGCATCGCGGATGAGCGGCACGCCGCGGCTGACGAAATCGGTGCGCAACGGCCCGACATTGACCCAGGTCCCAGTCGCAAGCTTGAAATCCTCGGCGAGCCGCCCGTCGAAGATGAAGCCCTTGTTCGCGTCATTCTCGTCCATGAACCGGAGCGCGTCGCCGAGCCGATAGAAGCCCTCCTCGTCGAATGCCTCGCGCGTGAGATCGGCGCGCTTCCAATAGCCGGGCGTGATGTTCGGCCCTTTCAGGCGCGCTTCGAGTTTGCCGCCGCCGACCGTGCCGCCAATTGGCACCAGCTTGAGCTCCACGCCCTGCATGGGCACGCCGATATAGCCGGCGCGCTCGAATTCTTGCGTGGCGAACAGCGCCGCCGGCGCCGTCTCGGTCGAGCCGAGGCAGGTCGTCATGCGCACGCGCTCGCCGACGGTTGACAGCGAGATCTCGCGCAGCGCATCCCAGATCCGCTGCGGCAGGCTGGCGCCGGCGTAGAACAGCAACTTGAGACGGCTGAAAAAGTTTCGCGCGAGCTCGCGGTCGTCGCGCAGGAAGGGTACGAGTGCGTCGTAGCCGCGCGGCACGTTCAGATAGATGTTCGGCGCGATGTCCTTGAGGTTCCTGACAGTCGCCTCGATCTGCCCGGGCAGCGGCCGTCCGTCGTCGATGTAGAGCGTGCCGCCATTAAAGAGCGCGATGCCGAAATTGTGGTTGGCGCCGAAGGTGTGGCTCCAGGGCAGCCAGTCCACGAGGACGGGAGGCTCCTCGGCGAGGAACGGGATGGCAGCCCGGATCATCGCCTGGTTCGCGCACAGCATGCGCTGCGTGTTGATCACGCCCTTGGGCACACCGGTCGAACCCGAGGTGAACAGGATCTTGGCAACCGTTTCCGGTCCCACGGCGGCGTGCGCGGCCTCGACCGCCGGATCCGTTCCGTCGTTCGTCAGCGACGCAAAGCGAGTCGCGACGCGGCTCGCCGGCGGATCCTCGCCGACGACCAGCTCCGCATCCGCAGGCACGGTCGCAGCGATGGCGGGCCCGAAGGCTGTACCGGAGGATGCGTAGACCAGCCCCGGCGTCACCAGCGCGATGATGTGTCGAAGCTTGCCGAATTCGCGGTCGAGCAGCGAATAGGCGGGTGAGATCGGCACGATGGGAACGCCGACATATTGAGCGGCCAGGCTGAGCAGCCCCTGGTTGAGGTCGTTGCCCGACAGCATGGCGAGCGGGCGGTCGCGCGACAGCCCGCGCCGCAGCAGGTGAGCGGCAATCGCGCGGACTGACGCGAGTGCCTCGCGATACGTGACCGTGTTCCATCGGCCATGGCGGTTCCGCTCGGCGAGAAAAACCCGATCCGGCGTCGCAGCAGCCCAATGGCTCAGCAGACCGGTCATGGCCCGGGGATAGGCCGCCAGCGGATGCGGCGAGCGGGCATAGATGGTGCCCTCGGCGCGCCGCTCGAGGACGACGTCCGATGGACCCAGTGCGACCGGGCGGATGCGGACTGACATGGGGTCGGCGCGCCTCCCTTTGCTGGCAGCCCCGCTCATGGCGGACCTTGCGACATCAGGTCCCCGTCTGTAAATTGTTGGATACACCAACTATTCTAGGCCGCAAAGGCCGGTACGTTCTGCACACGGGAGGCAGAGATGAGAATCCGTTCGTTGGCCATCAGGCTGGCCGCGACCCTGGCGATCTTGCTGCCGGTTACGGCGCAGGCCCAGGACAAGCCGGTGCAGCTCAAGCTGGCGCACTGGCTGCCGCCGTCCCATCCGCTGCATCCCGCCTTCGAGGCGTGGGGCAAATCGCTGCAGCAGGCTTCAGGCGGCTCGATCACCTTCGCCATGTTCCCCGCGCAGCAGCTCGGCAAAGCCTTCGACCACTACGACATGGCGCGCGACGGCATCGCCGACTTCACCTACATCAATCCCGGCTATCAGCCCGGCCGCTTTCCGATCATCGCCGCCGGCGAGCTACCCTTCATCATGAAGGACGGCAAGGGCGGATCGCAGGCGCTCGACGCGTGGTATCGGAAATACGCCGCAGCCGAAATGAAGGACGTGAAATTCTGCCTCGGCTTCGTGCATGACCCCGGCGCCATCCATTCGCGGAACAAGAAGGTGTCGGTGCCCGAGGACATCAAGGGCATGAAGATCCGGCCCGCTCAGGCGACGATGGCGAGCTTCGTCACCATGCTGGGCGGCACCAACGTCCAGGCCGGAGCGCCGGAGGTGCGCGACATTCTCGAGAAGGGCGTTGCCGACGCGGTGACCTTCCCATGGGGCTCGATTCCGCTGTTCGGCATCGACAAGGTCGTCAAATACCACCTCGACGCGCCGCTCTACGTCTCGACCTTCGCATGGATCATGAACAAGCCGCGGTATGACGGCATGTCGGCCAAGCAGAAGTCCGCGATCGACAGCCACTGCACCAATGACTGGGTGCTCAAGATCACCGGACCCTGGGCAGACTTCGAGGACAGCGGGCGCGCCAAGATCCGCGCCATGGCCGGACACGAGGTCTACAGCATCACGCCGCAGCAGCTCGCGCTGTGGCGCAAGGCGGCCGAGCCGCTCGAGGCGGCGTGGGCGGATGGTGTGCGCAAGGCCGGCGCCGATCCGGTCGTCGCGATGAAGGAGTTCAAGGACAGCATCGCCAAGTACAACGCGGCCTACTAGGGCCGTCCTCCTTCGGGCCAATCGTTGGATCCGCAAACTGAGGGGTTCAGCCGGATGGACCGCGTGATGCGTGCCTTCGAGCTGACGGCGGCGGCATTCCTCGCGGCTGTCGCGGCGATCACGTTCGTTTCGGTCTTCCTGCGCTACCTGTTCGCGCGCTCGATCCCGGACGCCTACGATGTGTGCAGCCTGCTGCTCGGAATCCTGATCTTCTGGGGCATCGCCGCGACGAGCTATCGCGGCGAGCACATCACCGTCGACCTGGTCTGGAGCGTCGCTCCGCCACGGATCAAGCGTGCTCTCGACCTCTTTGCCGGCGTGCTCACGCTCATATGCCTCGCGACGCTTGCCTGGATGGTCGGCACCAAGGTCACGAGCACGCTCAACGACAACGTCAGGACCTTCGATTTGCGCATGCCGGTCTGGATCTTCTATTTCGTCGCCTGGATCGGCCTCGCCGCCACCGTCATCCTGGTCGGCCTCCGCCTGGTGCGCACGCAGATGCAGCCTTCCGCGGATAGCCGGTAGATCGTCATGAGCACCGACGCGGTTGCGGTCGTCGGTTTCATCGTTTTGTTCGTCCTGATGCTGTTGCGTGTGCCCGTGGGCATCGCCATGGGCCTGGTCGGCGTCGCCGGCTTCGCCTACCTGACTGACATCGGTCCCGCACTCAAGCTGCTCGCCCAATCGCCGATCCGCACGGTGACCTCGGGTGAGTTCGCGGTCATTCCGCTGTTCCTGCTGATGGGCGCGCTCGCATCGACCTCGGGCATGAGCCGCGAGCTGTTCCGTGCGGCCAATGCCTTCCTCGGCCATCTGCGTGGCGGCCTGGGCATCGCGACGATCGCGGCCTGCGGCGCCTTCGCGGCGATCTGCGGCTCGTCGGTCGCCACGGCGGCAACCTTTGCCTCGGTCGCCTATCCGGAGATGCGGCGGTTCAACTACTCCCAGAGTTTTGCCGCCGGGGTGATCGCCGCCGGCGGCACCTTGGGCATCATGATCCCGCCTTCGACCGTGCTGGCGGTCTACGGGCTGATCACGGAGCAGGACATCGGCAAGCTGTTCATCGCCGGCATCATTCCCGGACTCGTGGCGGTCGGCATGTACATCGTCACGATCAACATCATCGGCATGGCCCGGCCCGACCTCATGCCGGCGGGCGAGCGCAGCTCATGGCGCGAGCGCATTGCCGCATCCAAAGGGATCTGGGCCGTCATTCTGCTGTTCGTCTTCATCATAGGCGGCCTCTACGGCGGGTTGTTCACGGCGACCGAAGCGGCAGGCGCCGGAGCCGGCGGCGCCTTCATCATCGCCGTGCTGCGCCGCCGCCTGAGCGGCGCGGAGTTCTGGCAAGCCTGCATCGAGACGGTGCGCACCACGGCATCGGTGTTCACCATCCTGATCGGCGCCTTGCTGTTCGGCTATTTCCTCACCATCACCCAGACGCCGCAGAAGGTCACTGCGTTCCTGACCGGCCTCGGCCTCGGACCCTATGGGGTGCTCGTCCTGATCATGATCATGTACCTGGTGCTCGGCTGCCTGATGGATGCCATGGCCATGGTCATCCTGACCGTGCCGATCATCTTCCCGGTCATCAAGGAGCTCGGCTTCGACCCGATCTGGTTCGGCGTCGTCATCGTCATGACGGTCGAGCTCGGCCTGATCCATCCGCCGGTCGGCATGAACGTCTTCGTCATCCGCAGCGTGGTCAAAGACATCAGGATCTCGACCATTTTCTACGGCGTCATTCCATTCATCGTCACGGATATCCTGCGCCTCGCGATCCTGATCGCGTTTCCGATCCTGGCGATCTGGCTGCCGTCGCGCATGTGACGGCGCGGACCACGGCTAGCGGCCGGCGAAAGCCGGCATCACCGCCTCGCCGAACCACTGCACCTGATCGAGCAGCTCGCGCACATCGGGCGCCGGGAAATAGTAGAGGATGCAGTGGTCGATCGACTTGGCGCGCACCGCTGCGAACTGCTCGATCACGTCGTCGGGCGTGCCGATCAGATTCTGCTCGAATACCATGGCCAGATCTTCCGACGGCTTGCCGCCGACATTGAGCGCGGTCGCCATGCTGTCCATGCGCGTCGGCAGGATGCTGTGGTAAAAGCGCTCGAGCGCCTCTTCGCGGCTCCTGCCCAGGCTCAATCCCTTGCTGACCACGAGATCGATCGCGGAGCGCCGGCGGCCGACCGCGGCCAGCGAGCGGTCGAGCTGCTCCAATCGCTCGTCGAGCTTGCGGCTCTGCGCGCGCGACAAAAGCCAGCCCGAGCCCCAAGCGGCGATGCGGTTCGTCACGTCGTCGGTCGTGCCGGTGATGTAGAGTGGAAACGGCTGCTGCACCGGCTTCGGCACCATGCACAGATCCCTGCAGCTGTAGTGCTTGCCGGTGAAAGTGACGATGTCTTCGCTGAAGAAGCGGTGCAGGGCCTCGAGGCTCTCGACAAAAAGCTGGCCGCGATGAACGCCCTTGTCGCGCGCGCGAATGCGCTCGAACTCGACCCGGTAGGTGCCGAGCCCAACGCCTAGCATGAAGCGCCCGCCGCTCAACACATCGAGCGTCGCCGCCTGACGCGCCAAGAGGAATGGGTCGCGCAGCGGAACCTGGAGAGCGCCCGTGCCGAGCCGGATCCGGCTGGTTTTGCCCGCCAGATAGGTCAGCGCCGTCAAGACCTCGTACCACTCCGGCAAGCTGCCGCGCACGGCCTCGGGATCGTGGCGCGGCGTCATGAAGTCGAGCCCCCAGGCGGAATGGAATCCCAGGCGCTCTGCGGTCTGCACGATGGTCACGAGTTCATTCGGACCGGCGAAGGGTGTCGGACAATATTCGCCCTGGTGCGCGACCGGAATGCCGATGCCGAATTTCATACCGCCCCAAATTCTTCCGTCAGCTTGCCGTAAGGCGCGATTTGACGGGCATTTTGGCACTTACCGCAAGGGGCTTGTCGTGCCATGCTTTCTGACGAAGTTGCGCCATCGGAGCGCGATTGCAGGGGGATTCGCCATGATCGTTCGCAAGTTCGCCGATGCTGCGCGTGCAGCATCCGTGCTCCCCGTCATTCTTCTGGGCGCCGCGTCAGCCCATGCCCAGCAGGTCGTCGTCAATTGTGCCTTCGAGCTCGAGTGGTGCGAGGCGCTGCGTGCCAGGTTCGAAGCAACCACCGGGATGAAGGCGGCCGTCACGCGCAAGACCGACGGTGAGATCATGGCGCAGATGCGCGCCGAAGCGGGCAACCCGCGCTTCGACATCTGGCACTCCGCCGGCGCGGACACGGCGGCGATCATGATCAAGGACGGTTTCATCGAAGCCTACAAGTCACCCAAAGTTGCCGAGTTGCACGATTGGGCGGTCAAGTTCGCCGAGGCCAACAAGTACGCGCTGACGCCGATCTATACCGGCCTGATCGGCTTCGGCTACAACAGCGACCTGGCGGCCAAGAAGAACATGCCGGAGCCGAAGTGCTGGGCCGATCTGACCAACCCGGCCTACAAGAACGAGATCCAGATGGCTGACCCGTCGACTTCGGGCACCGCCTATACGATGGTGACGACCATCCTGCAGCTCATGGGCGAGGACAAAGGCTTCGACTACCTCAAGGCCCTGCACAAGAACATCAACCAGTACACGCGCTCGGGCACCGCCGGTATCCGCGCCGCCGGCCGCGGCGAGACCACGCTCGGCGTGGCGTTCCTGCACGACTCCGTCGCGCAGGCCGTCCAGGGTTTCCCGGTCAAGACGGTGCCGCCCTGCGAAGGCACCGGCTTCGAGATGCAGGGAGTGGCCATTGTCAAGGACGCGCGCAATCTCGAAGGCGCCAAGAAGTGGGTCGACTTCGCGCTCGGCGTCGACGGGCAGAACGTCTCTTTCGATCAGAACAAGTTCCAGATCCAGTCGAACAAGAACGCCAAGCTGCACCCGCTGGCCCCGCGCCCGGAGCAGGTGAAGTTGATGGACTACGACCTGTTCAAGTTCGCGAGCGAGGATGCGCGCAACCGCATTCTCGGCCGCTTCGAGAAGGAAGTGAAAACGGCGCCGAAGTAGGCGCCACGCGGCCCGCGCGCGGCGACGAGACGGCGGAGCGGTGCAGCCGCTGAGGCCCGACCGCCCGACCGCGATTTGGCCCATCCTCGGCTGGGTCGCGTTCCTCCTGCTCCCTTGGAACGGCGACGATCCAGGCTTCTTTGCCTTCGCTTGGATCGGACAGTACGGCACCGTCGCCGGCGCACCTGCGTTGATCCAGGGCGTGGCGCTTGGCCGGCCGTGGCTGCTGTTACTCGCGCTGCCACTGCTGTTGGCGATGCCCGCGGCAATCGGCGCATCATCGCGTCGGCGTGGCGGCAGCTGGCTCGTCGCGGCAGGATCGCTGGGTCTTGCCCTGCTGCTGGTGCTGGCGCTCTCGATTGATCTGCGCGGCTGGACATGGCAGCTGCCGGCCGAGTGGTTCGGGCCACTGCCGCGTCGCAATGCAGGCTTCGGCGCCGGGGCCTGGATCTACGGACTTGCGGCGCTCATGATGGTCTGTTGTGGCCTGGCGGCGCGCGGCGCCTGCGGTGGCGATACGACGGTGACCTGCGGCCTAGGCCTCGTCGTTGCAGTCATATCCCTGTTCGTCTTCTATCCTCTCGTCCGCCTCGGACTTAGTGCGGTACAGACACCGCGCGGCGTCTTCGCCCCGGAGCTGCTGTGGCAACGCCTGATCGATCCGCGCATCTGGTCGTGGCGAGGCATCGTACCGACGACCATCCTGCTCGGCCTCGCCAGCGCTGCGTCATCCACGCTGCTGGCATTCGCCTTCGCGCTGGTGACCGAGCGATCGACGTTGCCGATGCGCAGGGTGCTGCGCACGCTGTCGATCCTGCCGATCATCACGCCGCCCTTCGTCGTCGGTCTCGCGGTGATCCTGCTGATGGGCCGCAACGGCGCGGTCAACCGGCTATTGGAGTGGGCATTCGCCATCGAGCCCAGCCGGTGGATCTACGGATTTCAAGGCGTCTGGTTCGCCCAGACCTTGTCCTTCACGCCAATCGCGTATCTCGTGCTGGTCGGCGTCGTGCAGGGGATCAATCCGGCCCTGGAGGAAGCAGCGCAGACCTTGAAGGCAAGCCGCGCCCGCGTGTTTGCCACGATCACGCTGCCGCTTGCGCTGCCCGGCATCGCCAACGCATTTCTCATCGGATTCATCGAGAGTCTCGCCGATTTCGGCAATCCCTTGCTGCTCGGTGGCGACACCGAAGTGCTGGCGACCAGCATCTACTTTGCCATCGTCGGTGCGCGTCAGGATCGCGGCGTCGCCGCGGTGCTCGGCATGATCCTGCTTGCCGCCATGCTCACCGTCTTCCTGATTCAGCGCTCGATGCTGGCAAACAAGGCCTTCGTCACCATCGCGGGCAAGGGGCAAACTGGCATCGCGGCGCCCCTGCCCGGCTTCGTGCGGGTTGCCGCCGCCGGGATCGCGTTGCCCTGGGCCGCGCTCACGATCGTCATCTACGCCATGATCCTGTTCGGCGGCTTCGTCGAGAATTGGGGCCTCAACCATGCCGTCACGCTTCGCCACTATGCCGGGGCCTTCGGCCTGGAATGGGGTCCGGCGGGATTGCGCCTGAAGGGTCAAGCGTGGGATTCGCTGTTGACCACCTTGCGGCTCGCCCTGATCGCTGCACCACTGACGGCGCTGATCGGTCTCGTCACCGCCTACCTGCTCGAGCGTCAGCGCTTCGCCGGGCGCCGAACTTTCGAGGTCGGCACGCTGATCGCCGGCGCCGTGCCCGGCACGGTGCTCGGCATCGCCTATATCCTGGCCTTCAACAACCCGCCGCTCGAACTGGTCCAGACCGGCGCGATCGTCGTGCTCAGCTTCATCGTGCGCAACATGGGACCAGGCGTGCGCGCCGGCTCGGCCGGTCTCGCGCAAATCGACCGCAGCCTGGAAGAGGCATCGATCACGCTCCGGGCCGGTACCATGGCGACGCTGCGGCTGATCGTCGTGCCGCTCATGCGGCCCGCGATCATCGCCGGGCTCGTCTATGGCTTCGTCACGGCGATGACGACCGTCAGCGCAGTGATCTTCCTGGTCAGCCCGGGCATCATGCTGTCGACCGTCTACATCGTGAACCTTGCCGAGGCCGGCACCTACGGCATGGCGATCGCCTACGCCTCGGTGCTGATCGTGCTCATGCTCAGCGTCATTCTCGGTATCGAGGCGCTGGTCGGCGAGCGGCAAATCGGACGGCGCGACGCCAGCGTGGTCGCGCAGGGGGCTGCATGAGTGCGTCCGCTGCACCGGCTGTCGAGTTTCGCGCCGTCACCAAGCGATACGGCGCGGTCGTCGCCGTCGATTCCGTGTCCTTCACCATCGACAAGGGTGCGATGGTGACACTGCTCGGGCCGTCCGGCTGCGGCAAGACCACGACGCTTCGCCTGATCGCCGGCTTGGAGATTGCGAGCGAGGGCACGATCCTGATCGATGGCACGGACGTCACGCAGCGCCCGCCGACCGCGCGCGACGTGTCGATGGTGTTCCAGTCCTATGCCTTGTTTCCGCATATGTCGGTGCTGCGCAATGTCGCCTACGGGCTGGTCGCCGGCGGCCAGGCGCGGTCTCAGGCCGACCGGGCCGTGCGCGAGGCGCTCGATATGATCGGCCTCGCCGGGCTCGAGGATCGGCTGCCCAGCGAACTATCCGGCGGTCAGCAACAGCGCGTCGCCGTGGCGCGCGCGATCGTGCTGCACCCGGCCGTGCTGCTGTTCGACGAGCCGCTCAGCAATCTCGACGCGCGGCTGCGCCGGCGCGTGCGCGACGAGATCCGCGACCTGCAGCAACGTCTGGGATTGACCGCGGTTTATGTGACGCACGATCAGACCGAGGCGCTCGCGGTGTCGGATCGCATCATCGTCATGGACCAGGCGCGCATCGCCCAACAGGGCTCGCCGCGCGACCTGTACCGCGAACCGGCCAGCCGTTTCATCGCCGGCTTCGTCGGCGAGGCCAACGTCGTGGACGCAAATCTGCTCCGTCGTGATGAGGTCGGCGCGGTCGTCTCATTGGGCGACATCGAGCTGCGCTTGCCGCACCGTGGCCTGACCCAGGGCCCAGTGCAGATCGCCATTCGGCCGGAGGCGATCCACATCGATGCCGGCCAGCCGGCAACGCCGGTTCTGCCCGGCCGGATCGTCCGTGCGCTCTTCCTCGGCGATCACATGGAGTACACGATCGAGACCGCCGCTGGCGCCTTGTTCGTCGTGGACCACGACGTCGACCGCCCGCGCGCCAGCGGAACCGACGTCCACATCTCATTCAGGCTTTCCGGCTTGGCGGTGCTGCCGCGGCTCTAAACTATCGCGGCAGCGCGACCGGCCTGCCGCTCTTCGCCGACTCCATGGCGGCATAGGCGATCGCCAGGGCGCGCCGACCGTCCTCGAAGCCGATCGATGGCGGTTGGCACGTCTCGACCGATGTCACGAAATGATCGAGCTCGGCCGCATAGGCCTGGACGTAGCGCTGGATGAAGAAATAGTGGAGTGGTGCCTGGTGGATGCCGTCCGCGCCGTGGCGTTCGAGCGAGGTCGGCTGCTGGTTGCGCGAGATCAGCATGCCTTTCTCGCCGAATACCTCGATGCGCTGGTCGTAGCCATAGACCGCGCGGAAACTGGAGTTGACGTGGACCAGCGCGCCGCCGGCCAGCACCAGCGTGACCATGGCCGTGTCGGGATCGCGCACCGGATTGATCTTCTCGTCGAGCATCACCGAGGTGCGCGCATAGACCTCAACCGGCTCGTCCCGGGTCAGCCAGCGCACCATGTCGAAATCGTGGATCATGGTGTCGTAAAAGATGCCGTAGGGCATGGCTGCCACATAGTCGGGTGGCGAGATCTCGGGGTCACGGCTCGACACGATGACCATCTCGGCGCGGCCGAGATCGCCGCGGCGAAGCGCCTCGTGCAGCGCGCTGTGGGTCGGATCGAAACGCCGGTTGAAGCCGACGAAAAACGGCACGCCGGTCTTGCGCAACACGGCGCCGCAGGCGTCGACTTTGACGATGTCCAGGTCGATCGGTTTCTCGCAGAAGATCGCCTTCCCGGCCCGCGCCGCCGCCTCGATGATTGCGGCATGGCTGCGCGGCGGCGTACAGATCACGACCGCGTCGAGCTTCGCGTCGGCGAGCACCACGTCGAGTGAATCTGCGATCGCGGCGCCATGCTGGCCGGCAACTCGCGAAGCAGCGTCGCGGTTGAGGTCGACCACATAGCGCAGCTGAGCGCGCGGATGGGCAGCGATGTTGGCGGCGTGCACGGGCCCGATGAAGCCCGCGCCGATCAACGCAAACTGCATCATGACGCGGCGGCGTGCCCGGCAGAGGGCAGCAGGCCGAGTGAGGCGAGCTCAGTGCGGAGGGCGGTGGCCGAAGTGAAGTGGATGCCGTGGAATCCCAGTCGCGCCGAGGCCTCGGCATTGCCGGGATTGTCGTCGATGAAGACAGCAGTCTCCGGACGCACACGATAGCGCTGGACCAGGCGCTCGAAGATGCGTTGGTCGGGTTTGATCACGCCCTCTTCGCCCGAAACGACGATGCCCTCGAACCAGCCGAGGAAGGGAAAGCGCCGGCGCTGCGGCGGAAAGGTCTCAGCCGACCAGTTGGACAGGGCAAACAGCGGCACGCGGCGCTGCTTGAGCTCGGCAAGGATGGCGACGACATCGTCGAGAGCACCCGGGATCATCTCGTCAAAGCGGCTGCCGAAGGCGCGGATCAGCTCGGCTTTGGACGGATGGAGCGCGATCAGCTCGGCCTCCGCCTCGGCAAATGAGCGGCCAGCATCCTGCCTTTCGTTCCAGTCCTGGGTGCAGATGGTGCCGAGGAATTGCTCCATGGCCGCATCGTCGCCGGGAAACAGCTTGCGATAGAGATTGCGCGGGTTCCAGCTGATCAGCACCCCGCCGAGATCGAACACGACCGTCGTCCGCACTTTTCCTCCACTCCTCGCATCAGCCGCCATAGAAGCGGCACTCCAGTCCAGCCGTATCGGTGCGAACGGCAAACAAGCCTCCGGCAAGCGGCTGGGCTTCGCGCTCTGCCCAGGACAGACCGGTCGACGCGGTTGTGATGTAGAGCGTGCGCAGATCTTCTTCGCCGAAGGCACAACTCGTCACCTGCGCCACGGGCAGCCGGATCGTGCGCTCCGCAGTGCCGTCTGGCCGAAAGCGCGTGACGCGCCAGCCGCCCCAATGGGCGACCCAGACACATCCCCCGGAGTCCACGGTCATGCCGTCGGGATAGCCATCCACCTCGGCGAAGCGGACAAATGCGCGTTTGCGGCTCGGCGTGCCGTCGGCCCCGAGATCGAAGGCATAGACCGTACGCCCCATCGTGTCCGTATGATAGAGCGTCCGATCATCCGGGCTGAACGCCGGGCCGTTGGTGCAAGGATAGGGGCCGTCACGCCGTGTCCATTTCCCCTGCGTGTCGAGACAATAGAGCCAGCCGGTCGGCCGCTTGACCTGATCGTCCATCGTGCCCGCCCAAAATCGCCCAGCGCCGTCGCACTTGCCGTCATTGAAGCGATTGCCCGGCTGGTCGGGTTCAGGATTGCCGATGCGCTCAATGCTGCCGCGATCGAGATCGATGCGCGCAAAGCCGGTCTTCAAGCCGGCAATGAAGCCGCCGCCGCGCCTGGGCACAATGCAGCCGATGTCTTCTGGCATCGGCCAGCTCCGCCGGGCTCCGGTGGCGGGATTGATAGCGTGGACGGCAGGCTGTTTGATGTCGACCCAATAGAGGCGTTTTTCACGCGGGTGCCAGAGCGGTCCCTCGCCGAGAACGGCGCCGGCTGGCCAGATGCAGCTTGCCTGCTCGCTCATGTCCAACCCGCGTCCACGACGAAGTTCTGCGCCGTACACAACCGGCTGTCGTCAGCAGCGAGGAAGAGCACCATGCGCGCGATATCCGGCGGATAGAGCTTTTCCTTCAAGCACTGATTTTCCTGGATCTGGCGCTCGCCCGACTCGTCGAGCCAGAGCTTGATCTGGCGCTCGGTCATGATCCAGCCCGGCACGACCGTGTTGGCCCGGATGTTGTCGGGGCCGAAATCGCGCGCCAGGCTGCGCGTCAATCCGTGCACCGCTGCCTTGCTGGCGGTGTAGGCGGCGTATCCACCCTCGGCGTTCATCCAGCTGATCGAGCCAAAATTGATGATCGATCCGCCGCCCGCTGCTTTCATGCCGGCATGGACGGCCTGCGCGGCGAAGAACTGGTGACGGAGATTGACGGCGACGCGATCGTCCCAGTAGTCGGGCGTGACCTTGGCGAAATGGTGGCGGTCGTCGTTGCCGGCATTATTGACGAGCACGCGGATCGTCCCGAGCTCGCGCCCGACGCGATCGATCGCTGCCTGCAGCGCCGCGATATCGCGCAGGTCGCACTGGACGAAGAGCGGCCGCGGCAATCCCCGCGCCGCGATGCGATCGACCAATGACGTCGCCTCGGCAACGGCAATGTCCACGAACGCCACCTCGCAGCGCTGGGCGCAAAAATGCTCGACGATGCTGGCACCGATGCCGGAACCGCCGCCCGTGATGAATACCACCTTGCCGCGCAGGCTGGGGTAGATCGCGGTTTCGACCTCGACAGGACCCGCCATGTTCAGCTCTTTGCCCGTACCGCGGCGGAGCGCTGCGCCGATGATTCGATCACGACCGCCGGCTTGCGCGCGGCAAGTGCGCGACGCACGTCGTCCTGGGACCGATTGATCAGGACCACCATCGCCTTACGCGCACGCGCTCCGTCGCGCGCGCGGATTGCCTCGGCCACGGCTCGATGCAGCGGCAGCGAGTGGCTTTGTCCGGCAGGATTCGTGTTGGAAAGCCGGAAGCTCATGGTCAGCGCCGCTTCGATCAACGCCGCGAGCGAGGCGATCAACTCGTTGCCGGTCATGCGCAGGATCGTCTGGTGGAACAGCAGGTCGGGCGCGACCCAGAGCTCGCCATCCTCGCCCGCAAAGGCCATGCCGCGCAGAGCCTGGTCGAGCACGCCGAGCTGAGCGAGCGTGGCGCGCTCGGCCGCCAGTGCACAGGCCGCCGGCTCGATCATGCGCCGCAGCTCGAACAGTTCGTCCGGGTCGTCGCCGAGGCCGCGCGCGGTCAGGCGCCAGGACAGCATGTCCGGGTCAAGGAAATTCCAGTACTCGCGCGGACGGACGCGGGTTCCCGTCTTCGGCCGCGACTCGATCAAGCCCTTCGCAGCGAGCACCTTGATCGCCTCGCGCAGCACGGTGCGGCTGACGCCGAGACGTCGGCTCCATTCCTCTTCGTTTGGCAGCACATCGCCAGGCTTGAGCTGACCGCGCACGATCCGCTCGCCGATCTCGGCGGCGACGCGGCCGTGCAGGCTGCGGCGCGAAAAGGTCAGCACGCGCACCGTCTCCGGCCGCGTCGTCGCGGCGCGTCGGCGCGGGCGGGTCGCCTTGCTATTCCTCATACAATATGCTGATTTAGCATCGGGCAGGTGGAGCGTCAACGCGACCGCGGCAGGGATCGGTATGGTAGCAACCCGGTCGACAAGACACACGGGAGATCGTGCGGCACGCAGCGACGGCAAGCGCCTGCCCAGGACCATCGCGCAACGGGAACCACGAACAAGGGAGGCATTCATGTCCAGGCATGCACATTGGCTGAAGAATGCATTGGCCGGCGCAGCGCTCGCCGCATTGTCGGCCACCGGCGCCCTCGCGGCGGATACCGTCGTGGTCTACAACACGATCAGCACGAAGGTCATGCAGGCCTATGTCGACGCCTTCCAGAAGCAGAATCCGGGCACGACCGTGCAAGTGGTCAGCGGCGGCAGCGGCGAGCTGCTGACGCGGATCCGTGCCGAGCGCAACAATCCGCGCGGCGATGTCTTCGTCGGACCCGACGCCGACGTGTTCGACGTGGCACTCGACTTGTTCGAGGGCTACAAGTCTCCGGAAGCGTCGGCATTCAGCGCCGATGCTCAGCATAAGGACGGCAAGTACTACGGCTTCTCCACCAACTTCCAGGCGTTCATCGTCAACACCAAGATGATGCCGTTGGACAAGGCGCCGAAGACCTGGACGGATCTGGCCAAACCCGAGTTCAAGGGCAAGATACTCATGGCCAACCCGGCCCAGTCCGGCTCGGCCTACTCACAGATGCACCAAATCGTGAAGATGCACGGCTGGGACGTTATGGAGAAGATCATCGCCAACGCCACCTTCGTGCCGAGCTCAAAGCTGGCGTTCCAAAACGTCGCCAAGGGCGAGATGCCCATCGGACTCACCAGCGAGTTCAACATCCTCCAATCAAAGGAAGAGGGCTTCGCGGTCGAAGCGGTCTATCCCGCCGACGGCACTGCGCTCATCATCGATGCCAACGGCATCATCAAGGGCGGCCCCAATCCGGCGACCGCGAAGAAGTTCCTCGACTTCATCAGCTCCAAGCAGGCGCACGAGATCCTCGTCCAGGTCGACAAGCGCCGCTCGGCACGCAAGGACGTGGCGCCGCCGCCGGGCCTCACTCCGGTCTCGGCCATCAAGGTGGTCGCCTACGACACGGTCAGCGCCGCCACCGACCGCACCAAGAGCCTCGAGACCTTTGACAAGTACTTCTCGCGCAAATAGCCGAACCGCATCCGGCAGCCCTCTTCCGCTCTGGCGGAAGAGGGCTGTTCCATGTCCGGCCGGCGCCTGTACCATGGCGCGGCCGGCATCCTGCCGCTGAGCGCCGATCGCCCCGATGGCCGCCGACGGACTCGCCGTTTCCCGCCTGACCAAGCGCTTCCTCGTCGACGGCAGGACCGTCGATGCCGTCAGTGACGTCAGTTTCGAGGTCGCTGCCGGCGAGTTCTTCACCATGCTCGGACCCTCGGGCTGCGGCAAAACGACAACACTGCGTATGGTCGCCGGTCTGGAAACGCCGAGCGAAGGCGCGGTCACCTTTCGCGGCCGCGATCTCGCAAGCGTTCCGGCGCGCCAGCGCAACATCGGTATGGTCTTCCAGTCATATGCGCTGTTCCCGCACCTGTCGGTATTCGAAAACGTCGCTTATGGCTTGCGCCTGCGTCGAACACAAGCGAAGGAACTGGCGCGCGCCGTCTCCGAGGTGCTCGATTTGCTGCACCTTTCCGAATTCGCCGACCGCATGCCGGCCAGCCTGTCGGGCGGGCAGCAGCAGCGCGTTTCGATTGCGCGAGCGCTCGTCTATCGCCCTGACATCCTGCTGCTCGACGAGCCCCTCGCCAACCTCGACGCGAAGCTGCGCCTGCACATGCGCGAGGAGATCCGCGGTCTACAGCGGCGACTCGGTATCATGGCGATCTACGTCACTCACGATCAAGAGGAGGCGATGGCGATTTCCGACCGCGTCGCGGTGTTCGATCGTGGTCGCCTGATCCAGATCGGCGCCCCTGCACGGGTCTACTCCGATCCGACGAGCCTGTTCGTCGCCGATTTTATCGGCAAGGCGAACTTCATCCCGGTTCGCGTCATCAAGCGCGATGGCACGACCGCGGACGTGACGATGCCTTGGGGCGGCCTAGGCCAGACCAACCGCATCGTCGCTGCGCGGCCCGACGAGGATCGCCTGATCCCCATCGGCAGCGACGGACTACTGATGCTCCGACCGGAGCACCTTGCGCTGAGCGATGGAGCCGGTTCCTTTGCCGGCCATGTCAAGCGTGTGCAGTTCCTTGGCAGCACCGTCCGCTATGCGGTCGCCGTTGACGGCGTGGCCGGTGACGTGCTGGTCGAGTCTCCGCGCGCCATCGCCGACATCCGCGAGGGCGGCCCCTGCCGGCTCGGCTATTCCGACGCGGATGCGATCTTGTTCGAGCGTCCGCGCCCATGACCGCCCGATACGAGCTGGCGCCCATCATCGCCGGCGTCCTGGCCATTGCCGCAGCCACGATTTTTCTCGGCTACCCGCTGGCTCATGTCGTCATCAATGCCGTCACGCCCCATGGCCAGGATCCGGCACTCGGAAATCTCACGGTGCGCAATTTCGAACGATTCTTCATTTCGGCCAGCTACCAGCGCGCCCTCTGGAACTCGGTCGTATCGAGCGGGGGAGCCACGCTGCTTGCTGCGGCGTTCGCGGTCCCCATGGCCTACACGGTCGCCCGCGTCGATATCGCCTGGCGGCCGCTCATCCTCGCGCTGTCGGTCGTGCCGCTCATTGCGCCGCCCTTCATCGGGGCCTATGCATGGATCATGCTGCTCGGCAACAACGGCATGATCACGCAAACCATCCTTTCCATTTTCGGGTGGCGCCTGCCGTCGATCTACGGTGCCTTCGGCGTGATCGTGGCGCTGGCGCTCAGTTACTTCCCCTATATCTTTCTGATCGTCCAAGGTGCGCTGGCCGCGACCGACCCGGCCATCGAAGAGGCCGCGAGCATGGCCGGCGCTTCGCGCGCGCGCGTGCTGCGCACCATCACAATCCCCATGATCGCCCCCGCGATCGGCGCAGGCATGATGCTCGTCTTCATCAAGGCGCTGGGCGATTTCGGCGTGCCTTCGATCCTCGGCGGCGAATACCAGGTGCTGCCGACGCTGATCTACTATCAGATCCACGGCTTCTTCAATCTCAACACCGGTTCGGCGATCGCCATCGTCAATCTGCTCCTGACGATTCTGGCGCTTGCCATACTCTCGGCGATCAGTCGACGCCAGGTCGCGACGCTGTCCGGCACGGCGCGAGCGACGCGCCTCACGAGTCCGGCGGCGCGGCTCGCAGGCAATACCTACATCTGGCTGGTGCTCATCCTGTCGCTACTGCCCCAAGCTATGGTCCTGCTCTACTCCTTCGCCGAGCGCTGGGGCGACACGCTGTTGCCGTCGGTCTACGGGTTCGACAACTACCGGCGCGTGTTCGGCGAGGCCCTGGCCACAACATGGAACACCGTGCTGCTGTCGGGCGCAGCGACGATCGCCTGCCTCGCCTTCGGCACGATCACCGCCTATGCCACGGTGCGCGGCAAGGCGGTGGCACGCTGGGCGCTCGATCTGACGATCATGCTGCCATTCGTTCTGCCGGGCCTGGTCGTCGGCGTCGCCTATCTCTCGGCCTTCAACGATCCGCCGATCGTGCTGACCGGCACAGCGGCGATCCTGGTGTTTGCCTATTTCACCCGGCGCGTCGCCTTCATCTTCCGCTCGGCCGCCGCGGCGATCGGCCAGGTCGACAACAAGCTCGAGGAGGCTTCGTCCATATGCGGCGCCACCTGGGGCGCAACGATGCGCCGCGTCATGGTGCCGCTGATCGGCCCCGCATTGATTGCCGGCGGTGTGCTGGTCTTTGCCACGCTGATCGGCGAGATCAGCGCGACCGTCCTGCTCTATTCGGCGCAATGGAAGACCATCTCGATCGCCATCTACGAGCTGGTCAACGCCAATGATCTCGCCAAAGCGAGCGCGCTCGGCACGTTGTGCAACGCGCTGACACTATTTCTTGTGCTGTTGGCGAGCGGTCTGCTCGGCCGAAACATGTCGGAAATGTTCCGCTAGGGCCCTTGACCGATCCCGGTGATCGCGCGCAGCGACGGCGCAAGGACCGGCGTGCAGGCCAGCATCGGCCCACCCGCCTGATTGTGTGGGTCGAAGTCCGCCGTCCACCCGCCCGCCTCACGCACGATCAACAGCCCGGCCAGCACGTCCCATGGAAAGAGGTGAAGCTCGCAGGCGCCGTCGATGCGCCCGTCAGCGACATGGGCGAGTGCCAGCACGGCGGAACCGGCCTGCTGGAAGGCATAGCCCGCCTCGACCAGGCGAGTCACGATCACGATGTAATCGGCAAAGACGTGCCGGTGGGAATAGGCGGCGTCGATCAGCGCGGCGGCCGGACGATCGGTGGTGCTGACGCGAATGGCGGTCTCATTGCGCCACGCGCCCACGCCGCGGCGCGCGCAGTGCAGCTCGTCCGCCATGGGATTGTAAATGGCGCCCAGCTCGGTGCGACCGTTGCGGCAGTACGCGATCGACACGGCGAAGCGGTGGATGCCACGCGCAAAGTTGGCCGTACCATCGATCGGATCTATGACCCACATGCTGGCGCCGACCCGGCCGCCGCCCTCTTCACCGAGGAAGACGTCGCCAGGAAACTCGGCGCCAAGCCGCTCGATGATGAGGCGCTCGACGGCACCGTCGGCCTCGGTCAGCCAGTCCTGGGGACCCTTGGCGCGCACCTTCAGGCGGTTGCGGTCGCCCAGGAAGCCGCGCGCCATCATTCCGGCCTCGCGGGCGACCCCCAACATGGCGTGGAAGCGGCGGTCAAGGCCGTCCGCCGCCACCCTCGACACCGCCGCGGGGCCGGACGCCGTCACGGCACGGGACTGGTCATGCCGATCGTGGTCTGGCGCCGTGCGCGCGGCACCTCGAACGGACCGTCGCCGGTCAGCCTGATACCGGTCAGCCGCCGCTCGGCATGACCGAGACGCCAGGACAGCATGCGCCCCATCATGTCGACCTTGATGCCGGCATAGGCCGGATCTTCGGCGCGGTTGCGCAGCTCGTGCGGATCGTCGGTCAAATCGAACAGGATCGGCGGGAGAGCCGCGAAGTGGATGTACTTGTATTGCTTGTCGCGCAGCACGGCGAGCGCGCAATCGTCGAGCCCGATGCCCAACTCCTTCTCTGAGGAGCCGCGTACGACGTCGCGGAAGTCGAGCTCGAAATGCGCGGCATCGCGCCAGCCGGCCGGCGCTTCGCCCTTGAGCCAAGGCTTGAGCGAGGCGCCGTCGCATTGCAGCGGCAGCTCGGCGCTGAGCCAGTCGAGGATAGTCGGCATCACGTCGATGCTCTCGGTAAAAGCGTCGACGATACGCCCACGCGCGCTGTCGGCCATCCGGCCGGGCGCGCGAATGATCAGAGGTATGTTGAAACTCTGCTCGAAAAAGAACTCCTTGCCCATGCCCCAGTGGTCCCAGAGCTGCTCGCCGTGATCGGTCGTGAACACGATCAGCGTCTTCTCGAACTGCCGAACCTCTTTGAGATGCGCGATCAAGCGCCCGAGCTGGTCGTCAACCTCGGACATCAGACCGTAATAGGTCGCGCGCAGCTGCCGCATCGCACTTGGCTCGGTCGGATGCGTCGCGGGATCGAGCCCCTCCTTCTCGCGGCACCATTTGACGGCATAGGCGACGTGCGGGTGGAGCTTCGACTCCGCTTCGGGATTGGCGGCGCCGATGCGCTCCGGCACCTTGTCCGGATCGTAAAGCGCGTTGTAGGGCTCCGGCGCGATGAACGGCGGATGCGGGCGGAGCAGGCTGAGATGCAGGAACCATGGCCGCTTCGCGCCCTTGAGGTGCTGTATCGCCGCCTCGACATCGAAGGCGGTGTGGCTGTCCTCGGCCTTGAAGCGGGCGGGCGCGAAGCTTGGCCCGCGGCCCGCAGCTTCAGGATGATCGGCGACCGGCGCATAGACCGACTTGGCCTCCAGGCCGAGCTTGTACCCTTTGGCCTCCAGCGCCAGTGCCCAGGCGCGGCTGCCTTCGCTGCCCGGCACGAGCTGCACGAAGCCCGGCAAGGTGCCGGAATATGTCTTTAGCGCCGGATCGTTTGGATCAAGCGTGCGCGGGTCGAGGCTGGTGTCGGTGTAGCCGATCAGGCCAGGGTCGTAGCCCAGCTTGCGCATCTCGAGCGCGATGTTGGTGAAGCGCGCATCAAGCGGCGTGCCGTTCCGGACCGAACGATGATTCATCATGTACATGCCGGTCAGCAGCGACGCCCGGCTCGGTCCGCACGGCGTGCACTGGGCATAGTGCCGCCGGAAGGTCACGCCGCCCGCCGCCAGCTCGTCAAGATGCGGCGTGCGCACGGTCGGGTGGCCGAGGCGCGACAGGCAGTCGGCGCGCCATTGATCGGCGGTGATCAGCAGAACGTTGATCCGTTCGGTCATCGAGTTGCTTCCATCGTGACAATGTGGTCGCGCGCGCCGCTCAGCTCCAGGCGAGCGGCGTGGTGACAGGCGACCCAGCGGCCGGGCTCGAGCTCGTCGAGCGTCGGCATGACGGAGCGGCAGATCTCGTCGGCATAGCGGCAGCGCGTGTGAAAGCGGCAACCAGCCGGCGGGTTCGCCGGATCGGGACGCTCGCCCTTGAGCAGGATCGGTTGCATCTCGCGATCGGGGTCAGCGACGGGGATCGCTGAGAGCAGCGCTTCGGAATAGGGATGCAGGGGCGCCTCGTAGAGCCGCGTCGTCGGCGCCAGCTCGACGATCTGGCCCAGATACATCACGGCGACCCGGTCGCTGGCATAGGCGACGGCGGCCAGATCGTGCGCGATGAACAGGTAGGTCAGTCCCAATTCCTTCTGGAGCTCCTTGAGCAGATTCAGGATCTGCGCCTGGATCGACACGTCGAGCGCCGAGACCGGCTCGTCGCACACGATGAACTGCGGGTGCAGCACGAGAGCCCGCGCTATGGCAATGCGCTGGCGCTGGCCGCCGCTGAAGGAATGCGGGTACCGGCTGAGATGCTCGGTCGAAAGGCCGACGCGTCGGATCATGTCGGCGACCCGGCTGTCGAGCTCGGCGCCGCGCGCTAGCCGGTTGGCGATGAGCGGCTCGCCGATGATGTCGCGCACCGTCATGCGCGGATTGAGCGAGGCATAGGGATCCTGGAAGATCAGCTGCATGTGGCGCCACATCCGGCGCAGCGCGGCGCGATCGAGCGTGCCGAGCTCGACGGCGCTGCCGTTGCCGTGGAAGACGACGCGGCCGCCGGTCGGCTCCACCACGCGCAGCGCCGCGCGGCCGAGCGTCGTCTTGCCCGATCCGCTTTCGCCGACGAGGCCGAGGGTTTCGCCCTTGCCGACCGTCAGGCTGACGCCGTCGACGGCGCGGACCACGCTGGTCACCCGCCCGGTCAGCGCTTGCTGAACGACGCGGAAATGCACCTCCAGTCGGTCGAGCTCGAGAAGCGCCGTCACTCGGCCGCCTCCGCGCCGAGCAGGCAGCGCACCATGTGACCGGATTCGACCTGGCGCACGACGGGGAAGGCTTGGTCGCAGCGCCCTGCCATGAAGGAATCGCAGCGCGGATGAAAGGTGCAGCCTGCCGGCATCGAGAAGAGGTTCGGCACGTTGCCGCGAATCGGCTGCAGGCGTTGCCAACCGCCGACACCGCCGAGCCGCGGCACGGCGCGCAACAGATTGACGGTGTAGGGGTGTTGCGGCCGCTTGAACACCTTGCGCACCGGGCCGTGCTCGACGATGCGGCCGGTGTACATGATCGCGACCTCGTCGGCCATCTGCGCCACGATGCCGAGATCGTGGGTAATGAAGATAATGGCCATGCCGTAGGCCGCCTTGAGGCGGCGCATCAGGTCGAGCACCTGGGCCTGGATCGTGACGTCGAGCGCCGTCGTGGGCTCGTCGGCGATCAGCAGAGCGGGCCGGCAGGCCAGCGCCTTGGCAATCATGGCGCGCTGACGCATGCCGCCGGAAAACTCGTGCGGGTAGCGCCGGACGGCACGCACCGGGTCGGGAATGCCGACCTCGTCGAGCAGGCGCGCGGCCGTCTCGTCGACCGCCGCGCCGCGCAGGCCCAGATGCAGTCGCAGCACGTCGCCGATCTGGTCACCGATACGGTGGACGGGCGAGAAGGAGCTCATCGGCTCCTGAAAAATCATGGCGATCCGGTTGCCGCGGATGGACTGGATCGCCCTGCCGTCGGGCTCGGCCTGCGCAAGGTCGATCGGCGCCGCGCCGTCAGGACGAAAGACGATGCTGCCAGCGGTGATGCGCAGCTCGCGCGGCAACAGGCGAAGGATCGACTGCGCCGTGACGCTCTTGCCCGAGCCGCTTTCGCCGACGATCGCCAGCACCTGGCCGCGCGCCACCGAGGCGCTGATGCGGTCGATGACCGGCACCCAGCCGCCATCGGACGCCAGATCGATGCGCAGATCACGGATCTCGAGCAGTGGATCGGTCATTTGGCGTAGGGGTCGGCGGCGTCGCGCATGCCGTCGCCGACGAAATTGAAGGCCAGCGCCGCGACGATGACGAACAGACCGGGGATCAGCAGCCACGGCAGATGGGCGAGCGAACGGATGTTCTGTCCCGCATAGAGCAGCACGCCCCAGCTTTCGATCGGCTCGCGCAGGCCGAGTCCGAGGAAGCTGAGCGAAGTCTCGGCGAGCAGGATCTCCGGGAACGAGATTGTCAGGTCGACGATCAGATAGCTGAGAAATGCCGGTAGCAGATGACGGCCGATCAGCCGGGCATCGGTGCAGCCGGCGAGCCGGGCGGCAACGACGAAGTCCTCCTCGCGCAATGCCAGCAGCTTGCCGCGCACCGTGCGCGCCAGATGCGTCCAGCCGATCAGTGCCAGCAGGAACGTCACGGCGACGTAGATCTGCAGCGACGTCCAGTCGCGGGGCAGTGCCGCACTGAGCGACAGCCAGAGCGGCAGGGTGGGAATCGAGCGTATGAACTCGATGAGGCGCATGACGAACACATCGATGGCGCCGCCGAAATAGCCGGCGATGCCGCCGATGATGGCGCCGAGCACGAAGGCGGCGGCAACGCCGATCAAGCCGACCGAGAGCGAAACCCGTGTCGCGTACATGGTGCGGCTGAACAGGTCGCGGCCGAGATTGTCGGTGCCGAACAGATGGACGAAGCCGCCGTGTGCGCCGAACAGATGGAGATTGGTCTCGAACAATCCCCACATGCGATAGGTGTCGCCGCGCACGAAGAGCTCGATCGGCCATTGCCGCGTCTCGTCGACCACTGACAGGAGCCGCAGCGTGACGGGATCGCGTCGATTGGCGCGCGCATGGACGAAGGGCGCATGGACCGAGCCATCGGCGGCGATTATGTGCAGGCCCATGGGCGGCCCGGCGAGATAGCGCGTGTTACGCGTCGCCGGCGCATAGGGCGCGATGAACTCCGCGAAGACGGAGATCAGCAGGAGCAGGCCGAGCACGCTGAGGCCAATCAGCGCCATGTGGTGCCGTCGGAAACGCCACCACATGAGCTGCCACTGGGTGGCGGCGTCCGGCCGGCGGATCGGGCCGGATGCGGGCAGCGCGGGAGCGTCGGCCGACATGGCGGGTCAGGACATCTTGATGCGCGGGTCGAGCAGGACCAGCAGCATGTCCGAAACGAAGGTGCCGATGATGGTGAGCGCGCAATAGATGAACACCATGGCGCCGGCGAGCGGCATGTCCTGGTTGAGCAGGGCATGCAGGAAGAGCGGACCCGTGTCGGGCAGCGCCATGACGACGCCGACGATCGGCGCGCCGGAGATGACGAAGGTCAGGCGCCAGCCCAGCGTGCTGACGATCGGGTTGAGCGCCATGCGCACGGGATACTTGATCAGCAGCCGCAATGGTGAGAGCCCGGCGGCGCGCGCCGCGACGACGTACATCTTGCCCAGCTCGTCGAGCAGCAACGCGCGCATCGAGCGGATCAGGTTCGCCGTGCCCGCCGTGCCCAGCACGACGACCGGGATCCACAGATGGGCGAGCAAGTCGACGAAGCGCGCCCAGCTCCACGGCGCGTCTTGAAATTCCGGCGAGAACAGACCGCCGACGCTTTGGCCCCAGTACTGCTGACCGAGATACATCAGGACGAGCGCGATCAGGAAGTTCGGCGTCGCCAGTCCGATATATCCGAAGAGAGAAAAGACATGGTCGGTGACGGAGTACTGGCGGACGGCCGAATAGATGCCGATCGGCAGCGACACGGCGTACATGAACAGGAGCGTGAAGAAGGCGAGCGCCAGGGTCAGAGGCAGGCGCTCGCCGATGACGTCCGCGACCGGCCGCCGCCACTCATAGGACCAGCCGAAGTCGCCGCGCAGCACGCCGCTGAACCAGGAAAAGTACTGCTGGTACCAGGGCCGGTCGATGCCGAGATGGGAACGAAGCTCCTGGATTTCCTCTTCGCTCATTCGCGCGCCCGACTGTGCGCGCTCCGCCACATACGCTTCGGCATAATCTCCCGGCGGCAGCTGGATGACGATGAAGGCGACGATCGAAACCAGCCAGAGCGTCAGCAGCATATAGCCGAGCCGCCGGGCGATCAGACGAAGCATGGTCTCCCTGCTCGGCCCTAGCGGCTCGGTTCGTCGTTGAATTCGGTTCCGCTCACTCCTTGTAGTACCACTGGTCCGGACGGAACGGATAGGTGCGGGCGTAGTTGTAGTGCTGCACCGTCCAGTCCCGGACATTGGCGAGCTTCGGATTGACCACGGTCGGACCCGGCAGATTGGCGACCGTGCCGATGATCGTCAGATTGTCCTGATTGATCTTCACCATCTCGCGGCCGATTTCCATGTAGCGCGGGCTGCGCGGCACGGTGGTGCGCCACTCATCCTCGAGCTGATAGAGCCGCTTCGCCCAGGCGGGCGGCTCCTCGCCCTTGTCGCCCTTACTCAGATGCCATTGCCGCCAGGCCGTGCCGAACAGGGGCGAGCCTTCGCGGTAGGGCGGGGTGTAGAGCTCGATCTCGCTGATCAGGTTGGGTTCGTAGGGAATGTCCCATTCCATGACGATATCGGTGTCGCCGGCCAGCGCCTTCTGGCGCGTGAGCTGGGTCGTGATCTCCTTGAGGTTGACCTCGACGCCGACCGCGCGCCAGTAGCCCTGTACGAGCTGGACGTAGCCCGATGAGGCGAACTGCGAGGTGTACTCCCACAGGATGGTCAGCGGCTTGCCGTCGAAGCGCATACGCATGTTGTTGGAGCCGCGCTTCAGGCCCATCTCGTCGAGCAGCGCGTTGGCACGCTTCGGGTCGTAGTCGATCATGTAGTTGCGGTTGGCGTCGGTAACGAACGGCACGCCGAGCGGCAGCGAAGCCTGCGGCGTGCCGAGGCCGAACCAAAGCGTTTCGTTCATCTCCTTGCGGTTGATGGCGAGCGACATGGCCTGCCGCCAGCGCACGTCGGAGAAGATCTTGCGCAGCTCGGGATCCTTGTGCGTGATGTTGAACGCGATCGGATCGCCATTCTGGCCCGGCGGCATGGTGAGCTTGAACTTGCCCTTGGATTCGTTCTCCTTGAGCACCGGGTAGTTTTCGAGTCCCACGCCCTGCGCCTTCTGGTCGATCTCGCCGTTCATGATGGCGAGCAGCTGCAGCTCCTTGTCGAGGAACCGCTCGAGCTGGCGGGAGATGTAAGGCAGCTGATTGCCCGCACTGTCGACCTTGAAGTAATAGGGATTGGCGACGAAGGCCCGGCGCTGCGTGTTGGCCTCGCTCTCGAGGATGTGGCTCTCGAGCGTCGGTCGGGTGACCGCGATCGGATTGATCGTCTCCGTGTCGCCCCACTTGTCCCACACCTGCTTGAAGCGCTTGACCCAGTTCTCCGCGCCGGCGGCTTTGGCGTCGGCATCGGCATTCGGGTTGTACTTGATGTGGTACTTCTCATAGAAATGCTTGGGCGCGTAGGGGCTGAAGAACGAGCCGCCGGTCGACAGATAGTGCAGCAGCCCCGGATGCGGGCCCGCGAAATGCAGCTTGAAGGTCTCGGCGTCGACCTTCTCGACCTCGACCGGCTTGCCGCCGACGCGCCAGACGCCCGGCACCGTCGGGTGCAGATCCTTGTTCTTGATCAGGTCGTCGAAATAGAACACGACGTCGTCGGTCGTGAAGGGCACGCCATTCGACCATTTGTGCCCGCGGCGCAGAACGAAAGTGATGGTCCTGCGGTCGTCCGACCACGAAAAGGACTTCGCGACGTTGGGCACGATGGTCGCCAGATCGTCGGCGAGCCGCACCAGGTTGACCTGACGCCAGGATAGGACCTCCGAGGTGCCAGATTCCAGTGCGCGCGACGTGCCGCGCAGCACGCCGCCGTAACGGCCGCATTCCTGATACGGCAGCACGACCATCGGTTCCGCGGGCAGGCGCTGCGCGACCGGCGGTAGCTGTCCCGCCTTGACGCGGTCGGCAAACAACGGGTTGTCGCTGAAGGCGAGCTTGCGGCCGAGTTGACCTTCGAATTCGGCGAGTTCGGCCTGCTGGGGATGGACGGTCTTGATCCCCTTCGAGTCCGCCACCGTCGGGCACGTGGCCGCCGATGCGAGGCCGGAGGCGCCGAACAGCAACGCTGTCGCCAACCCGACCGGATAAAGTCGCGCCCGCATGGAGCGCCTGCTGTCCGCCACCATGTGATCCTCCCACCGTGTTCCGCCGGCCTCGTCGCGAGCGTGTGCCCGCTCCTGCAAACCCAATCGTAGCCGATCGTAGAAATGATCGTCTATCGAAATTTTTTGATCGTTATTGATCATTATGTTACAGCTAGACCGTCGATACAGCGGAGCCGTCACGCGGCATGAGCGATATCCAAGCCAACCGGCGCAACCCGATCGCGCGCCGCCGCATCCTCAAAAGGGAATTGGCCGTGCGCGGCGCCGTCTCGGTCGCCGAGCTGAGCGATCTGGTCGGCGCTTCGCCGGTGACGATCCGCCGCGATCTGCTGGCGCTCGAGCGCGAGGGCGTGGCGCAGCGCAGCTATGGTGGGGCCGCCATGCGACCGGTCCGGCCGGCGGAAGAAGCGCTGGCGGTGCGCGAGCACAGGGACGTCGAGGAGAAGCGCGCGGTGGCCCGCACGGCACTCGGCCTGATCAAGCCCGGCGACACCTTGTTCCTCAACGACGGATCGACCGTGATGGCGCTGGCGCGCGAGCTGGCCGCGACCGAGCTCGAGCTTTTCATCGTCACCTCGGCGGTCAACATCGCCCATGTGCTGATCGAGAATCCGCGCATCACCGTGTGCCTGCTCGGCGGCTTCGTCAGGCGCACGTCGCTGGCGACCGGCGGTCCATTTGCCGAGTCGATGGTCGAGCAGTTCAACGCCGATCTGGCCCTGCTGTCCTGCGACGGTTTCGGCCCGACCGAGGGGATGAGCTTCATGAACTCCGACGATGCCGCCGTGTCGCGCCGCATGGCGGCACGCGCGAGACGCTGCGTCGGGCTGATCATCCACAACAAGTTCGGCCGCACGGCGCGGCTGACCGGCGTGCCGATCGGCGAGATCGACGCGATCGTGACCGACGCCATGCCCTCGGACCTCGCGGCCAAGCTGGCGCGCAGCGACATCGACATCGTCGACGCCAGGCGCGCGGCGCAACGGCGCGGTGATGCAAGTCACTGAGGCGATCGACGCGGCGGAACGCATCCGCCGCCTGCCGGTCTGGGCGGGCGCGCCGCGCGTAGCGCCGTGCCCCGGCGGACGCACCAACGAGAATTTCAGGGTCGAGGTCGACGGCAGCAGCTACTTCGCGCGCGTCGGCGTCGACCTGCCGCATCACGGCATCGCGCGCAGCCACGAGGCGCACTGTTGCCGGCTCGCCGCCGCAGCAGGCGTCGGCCCGGCCGTGATATATGCCGAGGCCGGCATTCTCGTCACCGAGTTCGTCGACGGCCGCACCCTCGTCCAGGGCGAGGCGATCGACGATGGAACTCTGGCGCGCCTCGCCGCTGCGCTGCGCCGTCTGCACGCGGCACCGGCACCTCATGATCTCGCTCCGTTCGATCCTCTGGCGATCTGCCGTCGCGATCTCGCTGCTGTGCCGTCGGACAAGATTGCCGCCCCGCGGCGGCGCGCTGCCGAAGCCATGCTGGCAGCCGCACCTCGCCTGACGCCGAATTGCCTGATCCACGCCGATCTCATCCCCGAGAATGTGATCGTCGCCCCGGATCGGCTCGCCATCGTCGATTGGGAATATTCGGGCTACGGCGACCCGGCCGTCGATCTCGCCTCGGTCATGGTGCATTTCGGCCTCGATGCACGACAGACGGCACTGCTGGTCGCCGAGCATGGCGGCATCGCGCTCGACAAGGTGCGCGCCATCGGACCGATCCTCACAGTGCGCGAGGCGCTGTGGTGCGAGGTGCAATTGCACGCTGCCGGCGCGCGCGGCGATTTGCCAGTCTACACGGAGATGTGCTGGGCGCGGCTGGAACGGGCAAATCAATGACGGCGCGCTTCGACATTGCCATCATCGGCGCCGGCGTCGTCGGCTGCGCCATCGCACGCGAGTTCTCGCGCTATCGCCTCGACACCATCCTCATCGAGGCGCGCAGCGATCTGGGCGACGGCGCGAGCAAAGGCAACTCGGCTGTGCTGTCGACAGCCTCGGACACGCCTTACGGCACGCTCGAATGCCGGCTCGTGACACGCGGTCATGAGCGCTATCGCCGGGAAGCTCCCGGCCTCGGCCTGCCGATCGTCACGCTGGGGGGATTGACGGTCGCCTGGACGGAAGCCGAGGCAGCAACTCTGACGGCGATGCAGCGGGCGGCGGTCGCCGCCGGCTTCCACGATGCAGTGCTGGTCGACGCGGCTTCGGTCTATGCCCGCGCACCTCATCTGGCGCGCGGCGTGGTCGCCGGCATGTGGGAGCCGGAGGAAGCGATCGTCGATCCCTTCTCGACGCCCTATGCCTATGCGCTCGACGCCGTGGCCAACGGGGTCGAGCTGCGCAGCGCCTCGCCGGTCACCGCCGCGCGGCCGGTCGACAGCGGCTGGGCACTCTCGCTGCCGACGGGCGAAATCGAGGCCGGCCTTGTCATCAACTGCGGTGGTCTTCGCGCCGACGCAGTCGATGCGCTCGGCGGGAACACCGATTTCCGAATCCGGGCACGCCGCGGACAATTCCTGGTGTTCGACAAGAGCGCGCGGCCGCTGCTCGACGCGATCCTCAAGCCCGTGCCCAATCCTGCATCGCGCGGCATCCTCATCACGCCGACCGTATTCGGCAACATACTGGTCGGTCCGACCGCCGAGGACATCGATGACGTCGATGATTGGCGCGTGACGCCGGATGGCATCGCTCAACTCGAACGCGCCGCCGAGACTCTTCTGCCCGCCCTGCTCGATCACGAGGTCACGACCACCTATTGCGGCCTGAGACCGGGAACCGAGCAGCCGGAATACCGCATCATCCCGCGGCCGGAGCGGCGCTGGATCACGGTCGGGGGCATCCGTTCGACCGGTCTGTCGGGCGCGCTCGGCATCGCCGAGCATGTCGCCGGCCTGGCTTTCGACGGCATGATCGAGGCTGCGCGAAAGACCGACATCGTGCCCGTGCGCGTGCCCAGCTTGCTCGACGACGGGCCGCGCCCATGGCACGAGGCGGCGCGGCTCGCGGCCGATGCCGCCTATGGCGAGATCGTCTGCCATTGCGAGCGCGTGACCTTGGGCGAGATCCGCGATGCGCTGGCCTCGCCGGTGCCGCCGCGCTCGCTCAAGGCGCTGAAGCGCCGTACCCGCGTCATGTTCGGGCGCTGCCAAGGCTTTTTTTGCGGCGCGCGCGTGCAGGCCATGTTCGACGCGGCTACGACATCCGAGGCCGCGGAATGACGGCGCTGGCAGCCGCCGGTCTCATCGTCGTTGGCGCCGGCCCCGCCGGGCTCGCCGCCGCGCGCGCGGCGACCGATGCCGGCGTGGCCCGTGTCCTCGTCATCGAGCGCGACGACGAGGCGGGCGGTCTGCCGCGCTTCTGTCATCACCCCGGCTTCGGTTGGGAATACAGCTACCGGTTCGAAAGCGGCCCCGGGTTTATCCGCCGGCTGCTCGGCGCGCTCGACCGCGACCGCGTCCAGGTCCTCACGCGCACCACCGCGCTCGCGCTTCGGCCGGGCCCGGAGATCGACATCGTCGGTCCTGCCTGCGGCGCCGTCACGCTGAAGCCGCAGGCCATCGTGCTGGCCACCGGCATCCGCGAGCGGCCGCGCGCGGCGCGTCTCGTGCCCGGGCGCCGACCCGAACGCGGCGTGCTCACCACCGGCCAGCTCCAGCAGATGGTGGCGCGCGGCGTGCCGGTCGCGGGACGGCGCGCCGTGGTGATCGGCACCGAGCATGTCGCGTTCTCCGTGCTGCTGACTGCGCGCCGCGCCGGTCTCCAGATCGTCGCCATGGTCGACGAGCGCGATCGCGTCATGTCATTCCCGCTGCTCGGCATGGCCGTGCGCCACGCGCTCGGCGTGCCGATCCACCTCGCCACAAGAGTGCTCGACATCTCGGGAGAAAGCCGCGTCGACACAGTCACGCTGAACGGTCCCGCGGGCGTGCGGCGGATCGCCTGCGATACGGTGATCTTCACGGGCGAGTTCGTGCCCGACGCGCCGCTCGCACGTGCCGGCGGCGTCGCGCTCGACCCGCGCACTGCCGGCCCCGCGGTCGACCAGCTCGCACGCACCAACCTGCCGGGCGTGTTTGCCGCGGGAAACGTCCTGCGGGCGGTCGAATCCAGCGGATTCTGCGCCATCGAGGGTGCTTCGGCCGGCGCCGCGGCCGCCGCTTTCGTGCGTCGGCAGACCGAGTGGAACGGCACGGCCGCGCCGATCGGGCTCGGCACGAACCTGCTCTACATGGTGCCCCAGCGCTGGGCGTTCGAACCGGCGCGCCAGCTGCTGCCGGCGAGCCTGCGCACGCGCATCGATCTCGACCGCGCCCGCGTGCTGTTGCGCCATGGCGACGAGATCGTGTGGCAGAGCCTGCGCCGCTCGCTGCTGCGCCAGCGCCGCATCCGCATCGACCTCGCGGGTCTGCCGGCAGGACTGCGGGGCACGCCGCGCGTCATTACCGTCGACGCGGTGACATAACTCTCTCTGCGTCCAGGAGCACTTCATTCTGCTCCGATCGTTGCCGCTTCCAGAAGTGCTTGTGCGCGAGCGCGCCGCTCGGGTGGCGTGATGTTCCGCCGCGATCTTCTGAAGTCGCTCGATATCCGACGGTCTTATGTCCCGAACCGGCTGCCAGCGCGCGTTCAGGCATTCACTAGAATTGCACTGCAAATTTTCGTCGCTGCATTTGCTCGGACTAGCTTAGGGAGCAGACAATCCTTGAGCTGCCGGCAGCAGCGCGATGACGACCGTGCGATCGTCCGCCCTCACGCGGCCCGTGGTGCCCTTGACCGAAGGGTAGCGGTCGAGCTTCTCCGCATCGACACGCTCGACCTCGGCAAAGGCTGCTTCCCAGGCCGCAACATCCGGCGTGGCGCCCGGCATGAAATAGCCGTCGGTAAACAACTCGATCGAGCGCACGCTGTCGCGCGGCCGGTCGATCACGCGCACCAGAGGCATCGGCACGTCGAAGCCGTCGAGCACGGCATAGCTCAGCGGGCTCGCCGTATTGTTCTGGAACTGTCCCTGCCCCGTCATGATGCCCCCATCGAGCAACCGCAGAATGTCGGCGTCCGGCACATGAGGAAACTGCTTGCCGCATCGCTCCGCGCACCGATCGCGCAGTGCCGCCAGCGCCCCTGCGTCGATCCAGGGCGCCATATCGGGATGCATGGAAGCCGCACCGTGGAAGGCGCAGGCCCGGCCGACGCGGGCCTGGTCGGCCGGCGTGCCACCGGCGGCAGCGACCACGCGGTAGGCTTCCTGGCGCAGGCTCGCCGTGATCAGGTCGAGCCCCGTGTCGTTGACCCACAGCTCGCTGCCGTTGAGACGCAGCCCGCTGTCGCCGACCAGCACGAACCGCCAGGCCCGCTCTTGCTCGACCGCCAGCGCCAGAGTCGCGCCGAAGCGACGCGTCGGGTCGGCGCGGGCGACGTCGAGAATTCCATAGCGCTCGTAGGCGCCACGGATGGCGGAAGACGCCGTGGCCACCACGGTCGCGCCGTCAACGCCGCCGGCTGCGTTCGTCAGCAGCGCGGCGACGGCCTGCTGGACCGTGCGGCTGGCGATGCGGCCGGCCAGCATGCCCTCGTAGCGATGGCCGGTCCGGTCGGTGACGCCGTCAATGACGGCCAGGCCGCGGCCGGGCAGGATCAGGAACTGGTCTTCATTGGCGTCCGGCGCATCGAGATTCTTGCCTTCGCTGAACGCTTCGATGCGCATGAAATGCCGATCCTCGAGCCTCGCCGGCCCTTGGTTGCGGGGATGGTGCGAATGTTACAGTATCGTGACAGACGCTGCGAAGGGCGTGCGGCACCCAGAACCGGTCCTGCGCGGCTGCAACTCGGGAGGAAGAGATGACGTCACATCGGATCGCAGGACTCGCTTTTGGGGCGGCACTTGCCGCCGCGCTCGTCGTGCCTGCCCAGGCGCAGCAGCGCGTCAGCGTCTATACTGCGCACACGGCCAACATCGTGGAGACGCTGATCCCGCACTTCGAGAAGGCGACGGGCATGAAGGCCGATGTGGTCAAGGCCGGCTCGGGCGACATCATCAACCGCGTGCGCGCGGAGGCCGCCAATCCCAAGGCCGACGTGATCTGGAGCATCGGCGCCGAGCTGCTCGAAGCCAATGCCGACCTGCTCGAGCCGTATACGCCGAAGGAATACGACCAGATCGCCGATGCCTTCAAAGGCGGCAAGGCCTGGCTGCCCTACACCGGCATCGTCAACGTCATCATGGTCAACACGCGGAAGCTGAAGCCGGAGGATTATCCGAAGTCCTGGGCCGATCTGGCCAACCCGAAATACAAGAACCAGATCTCGTTCGCCGCGGCCGACAAGTCGGGCTCGGCTTACATGCAGCTCAACACATTTCTGACCATCTATGGCGACAACGACGCCGGCTGGGCCAAGTTCAAGTCGGTGTTCTCCAACCTCAACATCTCCAACAGCTCGGGCGCGGTGCCGCGCTTCGTCAACGACGGCGAGGCCGCGATCGGCGTCACCCTCGAGGACAATGCCTGGCTGTTCGTCAAGGGTGGCGGACCAGTCGCGATCCTCTATCCTGAGGATGGCACGTCGGCGATCGCCGACGGGATGGCGCTGGTCAAGCGCGCGCCCAATGCGGCCGCCGGCAAGGTCTTCCTCGACTGGGCGATCTCCGCGCCGGTGCAGGAGCTGGTGGTGCAGGAACTCGGCCGCCGGCCGATCCGCAAGGATGCCAAGCCCATGGGCTCGCTCAAGCCGCTCAACCAGATCAAGCTGGTCAACTACGACATCAAGAAGGCGGCGGACAAGCGCAAGGAATACATGGCCAAGTGGAACGACCTGATGCTGACGCGCTGAACGCAGCGTAGGAAGACGACATCTGACCGGCGGCGCTCCCGCAGCGCCGCCGGCTTCGTTTCCAGCCGGGCTCGACCAATGGCCAGAGTCGTTCTGCAACGCATCAGCAAGTCCTATCCCGGCGTCAAGGCGCTCGACGACATCGACCTCGTCATCGAGACCGGCGAATTCTTCACGCTGCTGGGTCCCTCGGGCTGCGGCAAGACCACGCTGCTGCGCACCATCGCCGGCTTCAACCGCCACGACAGCGGCCATGTCCTGATCGGCGGCCGCAATGTCGACGACGTTCCCGCCTACCGGCGCGACATCGGCATGGTCTATCAGGACTACGCGATCTTTCCCCACCTGTCGGTGAGCGACAACGTCGCCTTCGGATTGAAGACGCGCAGTCGCCCGCGCCCCGAGATCGCCGAGCGCGTCGCTCGTGCGCTCGATCTCGTCCAGCTCGGCGGCCATGCCAAGCGCCTGCCCCACGAGCTGTCGGGCGGTCAGCAGCAGCGCGTCGCCTTGGCGCGCGCCATGGTGATCAATCCGCAGATCCTGCTGATGGACGAGCCGCTGTCCAATCTCGATGCCAAGCTGCGCATCGAGCTGCGCGACGACATCCGCGCGCTGCAGCGCTCGCTCGGCATCACCACGATCTACGTGACGCACGACCAGGAGGAGGCGCTGGTCATCTCCGACCGGATCTGCGTGATGCAGGGCGGGCGCGTGCACCAGGTGGCGAGCCCGCAGAATCTCTATGCGCGCCCCGCGACGGTGTTCGTCGCGTCCTTCGTCGGCACGATGAACGTGCTGGCCGATTGCCAGGTCGGCCCAGGAGGCGCCTTGTCGCTGGGCAGGCGGCCGTGCGTCCTGTCTTCGCTCGCCGGTCGCGCCCGCGTGACACTGGCGATCCGGCCAGAGGAGGTGATCCTGCCCGATGCAGTCGAGCAGGCCGATGCCATTTCGCTCGACGGTGTCATCGACAGGGTGACCTTTGCCGGGCGAGAAGCCTTCTATCGCATCGGCTGCGGCGACGGCCTCGCGATTCTCGCCCATGTCCACCGGCCCAGCGAGCGGCGGCTGGCCGCGGCCGGCGACACCATCAGAGTCGCCTTGCCGATCTCCCGCCTGCACGCCTTCGATCCGGCCGACGGCAGTCGCATCGATCTCGGCCGCAGCGACCCGGAGCGATGAAGCTGCGGCTCGACATCTGGACCGGCGTGCTGGTCGTGACTGTCGCGGTCGCGGCGGTTCTCCTGATCTGGCCGCTGTCCGGCATCTTTTGGGCCAGCTTCATCGACAACAGCACGGGCGATGTCACGCTCGCCAACTATGCGCGCGCGCTCGGCCATCCGTTCTATCAGACGGCGCTGATCAACAGCCTGATCGTCGGCTTTGGCGGCATGCTCGGCGCCACGCTGCTCGGCATTCCGCTGGCCGTTCTGACCACGCGCTACGTCATCTTCGGCCGCGACCTGCTGTCGACGCTGGCCGTGTTGGCGCTGGTCTCGCCGCCCTTCATCGGCGCCTATGCCTGGATCATGATGCTGGGACAGAACGGCTTTCTGCGCGCGCCGCTCGCCGAGATCGGCATTGCCGTGCCGTCGATCTACGGCTTCTTCGGCATCATTCTCGTGTTCAGCCTGAAATTCTATCCGTTCGTGTACCTGCTGACGGCGAGCGGGCTCGGCACGATCAGCGCCTCGGTCGAGGAGGCCGCCGAAGGGCTGGGTGCCGGAACCTGGCGCCGTTTCTTCACGGTGACCCTGCCGCTGGTTTTTCCGGCGGTGAGCTCCGGAGCGCTGCTTGCCTTCGTGCTGTCGATCGCCGATTTCGGCACGCCGTCGATCGTCGGCGGCCGCGTCCGGGTGCTGGCGACCACGACCTACAATCTCTACACCAGCGAGCTGGGCGGAAATCCCGGCCTCGGCTCGGCGACCAGTATCGTGCTCATCGTCGTTTCGATGACCGTGGTGGCGCTGCAGCGCTGGGCCGTGCGCCGGCGAAACGTCGCCGGGGCGCTGATCCGCAAGCCGGTTCCGGTCCGGCTCCGGCCGCTCCGGTCAGCCGCGGCCCATGGGCTCTGCTACGCCATCGTGCTGATCAGCTCCCTGCCCTCTCTCGTCGTCATCTACACATCGTTCCGAAGGACCAGCGGGCCGGTCTTCCAATCGGGTTTCGGCTTCGACAGTTATGTGCGCATCCTGCGCGAAGTGCCGCACGTCATCGGCAACAGCTTCAACTATTCGCTGATCGCGGTGCTGCTGATCGTGATGCTTGGCACGCTCGTCGGATACATCCTCGCCCGGCGCGAGACCGCGGTTGCCGGCGCGCTCGACAGCCTCCTGCTCATACCCTACATCGTGCCCGGCGTGGTCATGGGCCTCGCCTTTGTCGTCGTGTTCAACGTCCCGCCGCTCGAGCTGACCGGTACGGCAACGATCATCGTGCTCATGCTGTTCATCCGCCGCCTGCCCTACGCCGTGCGCGCCAGCGCCTCGATGCTCAAGCAGATCAAGGGCAACATCGAGGAGGCGGCGATCTCGCTCGGCGCCTCGCCCGGCCACGCATTCCTGCGCATCACGATGCCGCTGATGCTGCCCGGCATCGTCGCCGGCGCGCTGATGAGCTTCATTACCGCGATCAACGAGCTGTCGAGCTCGCTCATCCTCTATGTCGGGCGCACCATGACCATGCCCGTGCGCATCTACCTGTCGGTGCTCGACGGCGAGTTCGGCACGGCGGCAGCGCTGTCCACCATCCTGCTGGCGACGACCGGTATCGCGGTCTATGCCGTGTTCTGGCTGTCGGGCCGCAAGGAAAGCGCGTTCGTCTGAGCATCCGGCGGACGCCGTCACGCGATCGACGGACATCGATGGCAAGTCCTCCGGCCGCCGGCCCAGGAGGTCAGAATTCGCAGCGCGCGCGGGCCGGGTGCCAACGGGCAATCTCGACCGAAACACGGTAATGTGGTCGACGCCCTTGTCGTGCCGACCGGCGGTCATTGCAAGGTTTCACCGGGCGAAACTCTTTGCTAGACTTGCCCGAAACTTACGGGTGAACAGCCGGACCTGGCTGAGCATCCCTTGTGTCGTCGCCGCCAGGCGATCGGAAGCGGGGCAAGCAGTTGTGATGCAGCGGCTCTCAATCAGCGGGCAGCGCCGAGCGAGCCGGTGCAGCGGCCCGGGCACCTCGCTGTCCGTGGCACACGCCTGGGCCGTTCGGGCGCGCGGGCGGACCTCGCTATCGGGCCGCCAGCGGTAACCGAAACCTGGATAGTTCTCCACCTCCGCGAATCCTCCGTCGAGATCGCGGAACTTCTGCCGAATGCGCTTGATCAGCGCACGAACATTGGTGCGGTAGCCATTGATCCCGTCGCCGGCCACGAATTCGTCGCCATGGACCACGTTGTAGATGTCGCGATAGGACACCTCGTCGCCGGCCCGACTTGCCAGGACCTTGACGATGTTGAACTCGGTGACGGTCAGCGGCACTTGCACGCCGCGCCAGAGAGCGCGCTTCACGGACAGCCGCAACTCGAGCGACTTGACGCGGATGACGTCGAGCAGGTCGTCGCGCTCGGACGCGGGCCGTGTGGCCTCGATGATGATGCGCAGACGACGCACCAGGATCGATGGGCTGCGGGCCTTGCTGAAGAAATCGACGGCGCCGCAATCGAGCGCCAGCGCCTCATTCTGCTCGCTGGCAAATGCCGTAAGGACGATCACGGGCAGCTCCAGCGCCATGGCCCGCATGCCGCGCAGCACGTCGATGCCCGACATCTCCGGCATTTGCCAATCGAGAAGAATGATGTCGCAGTTCCGATCGCTGCGAAGGTGCTCGAGCGCGCTGGCGCCGTCGCCGAACGAAATCACGTGAAAGCGCTGCTCCGTCAGATTGCGCTCGAGGGCCTCGCGATAGAGGACGTCGTCGTCGATCAGAACAATGCGTGGTGATGCGGGAGCCGGCTTTCCGGCTTTGCCGCCCGTGCCATGCCGCGTCGGCGCAGCGGCCGGTGAATTTCCCAAACGGCGCGTGCCCGGCCGCACCGCACCCCGAGACCCAGCGCTCTGAGCAACCGGCGAACTCATGGGATTGCAATCCGCCCGTGCCCAGAACCGGCTGTCGCAGGACTGACCGCGTGCATGGCGGGCCTGCAGCCGAAGTCGGCGGCGCAAACTTCACGGATGATACTCGTGCAATACATGACAGAACTCCGGCGCTGACTCCCATCGAAAGGGGCCGTCCCAATCGCGTCCTCCGATCTTATGTGGATTGGCTCCACCGCGGCGCAAGGCGCGCAGAGGCATCGAGGCAACTTACGCGAAGGTAAGGCCCCATCCGTCGCATCCCGCCCGGCGGGTGCAGAGCTCTTTGACCATAGACTGTGGCTGCGCCGCAATATTCCCAGCCGCTGATCCGCGCGGATCACGTCGACCGCTATCCGACCGCCTACCTGTCGCGCGAAAGGGATTCCCATGAGAAATTTGCCGATGGATGCCCGATGAACCGCTGGACCGGCCGCCGCTCGAGTGCGCGGATCGTCGCCGGGTCGACCCGCCCGGTCCGCGGCAGTCCGACATCCGATTGAAAGGCCAGAACCGCCCGGCGTGTCATCGGCCCTTCCTGACCGTCGACGCGATGATGGTAGTAGCCCCAGCGCGCCAGCATCGTCTGGGCGCGAGCGACATTCCGGCCGTCGACGGCGTTCGGGCGCGCCGATGCCGGTTCGCTGCCGGGATCGGGCCGGGTTGCGCCGAAGTTCGCCGGCGCCGGCGCCGAGCTCAACGCGCGGTCGGTGCCCGGCTGCCCGGCCGAAGCTTCGCCTGACGCTTGGGTGTCCGACCTGCGACGCGGCAGCGCGGCGCCGGGTGAACCGATCGCCGCTGCCGCGCCATTGGCAGGCCCAATGGCAGGCAAGGTCGCGCCCACCGGTAGCCCGGGCGTTTCGACCGGCTGGCTTCCGATCGCGGGCGCCAGCGCCGACGCCTGGACCGGTGCGTCATTGCCATGAAGCTCGAATGGACCGAGGTAGAGCAGGACGCCGATAATGACCAGGGCAACCAGGCCGAAGACGATTGCCGCGGCGCGCACGCGCTCTGGCGCCAAGGGCCGCGGCTTATCCGTCGCCACCAGCCCTTCGGGCCATGGATCGAACGAGGTCTTCAGGGGCGAGCCGACGTCGTGGTTCGGCGCACCCGTCTGGGCTATGCGCTCAAACTCCGCCTCGTTCCAGGCCGGAACCTCGCGGATCGTTGGACCGCGATCGGCGTCACCATCGGCGGTGATCGAGTCCTCGCTGACCGACGCTTCCGCGGCGAGCAGGTCCTCGCGCGGCTGGTCGGCATCAGCAGGAAGGTCGCTGCGGTCATCGTCAGGCTGGTCGCCATCGAGGCGCGGCGCAACCGTCGCGCCGAGTCCCGGCCGATCAGCCGGCTCCCGATCGGTCAGTTCCTCTTCCGGTTCATCGACAAGCCGTGGCACCTCCGGACCGAAATGGCCGGAGAAGGGCCCTGCGCCGGTTTCCGCCCCATCCAGCTCCGGCACGGCATCCTTGCCCGCGACTTTCGCACCGGTATGCGGATCGGCCAGATCATCGACGAGTTCGGCGCCGCAATGACGGCACGTGATCGCCTCCGCCGGGATCAGCTCGTCGCAAACCGGGCAATTCATTTGCGTATCGGTAGGCAATCGATGTGGCGGTCGCACGGCAGACTCCTTGTGCAGCCGATTGGCCGAGACATGTTTCGGCCGGGATTGCCAGCACTTGACGCGTTGGAGCGCCGCTCCCGGGGTGACGCGGAGACCCGTTTACCCTTTGAATATGGACGGTTCGCAACCTGTGCATATTCCCGTGTCGCCGCCTAATGAATGCAGGTCCCCGGCGCGAGTTCCCTTTGCCGTTGCGCTGCCCGCCGACGAATGTGTTGACGGTTCAAGATTGCCGACTGAAATTGCCAAAGATTGTCCTCACGGGTGGCATTGCCATGTACATCCTCTATGCACGGGCCGGTACGGGCTCGATCGCGCCGCACATCATTCTGGAGGAGATCGGAGCGCCGCACCGCGTTGAATGGGTGAGCCGCGAGGACGCAACTCGTCCGGACTATCTCAAGCTCAATCCAACCGGCAAGGTGCCCACTCTACGTCTGCCCGACGGCCGTCTCATATTCGAGTCGGCGGCCATGGTCATCCATCTCACGTCCACCCATCCGTCGGCGGGCCTCGCGCCGCCTGTCGGAACCTCGGACAGCGCCCTGTTCCTGCAATGGATGGTCTTTCTGTCCGCCAACGTCTACGAGACCATGTTGCGCATCTACTATCCCCATCGCTACTCGACCGGCGGCGAGGCCGACGCACCCTCGGTCAAGGCCAAGGCGATCGACGACGTCATGCGGCATTTCGGCGTCATCGAAGCCGACCTCTCGCCTTTCCTGATCGGGGCGCAGGTCAGTGCGGCTGATATCTATCTCTACATGCTCGCGACCTGGTGCCCGCCCTCGATCGAGGAAGTGTACCGCCGGTTTCCCAAGATCAAGGCGGCCTGCCTGGCGGTGGCGGCCCGTCCCTCGGTCGTCAAGATCATGGCGATGAACCACTGAAGACATCGCGGCGGAGTGCGGCTGACATGACCATCAGGATGTCCCTCAAGGAGGCGTATGAGCTGTGCCGAGCCGCGCTCCTCGCATCGGGAGCCAACGAATCCAATGCCGTGCCGGTCGCCAAATCCCTGGAGGACGCTGAAGCCGAGGGCATCCGCAATGTGGGCCTCGGCTACCTGTCGCACTATTGTGTCAACGCCGGAGTAAAAATGCATCGGCTGGCCGGAGTAAAAGTGCGTCACGGCTGATGGCAGGAAGGCCCCCCGCGGGGGGCCTTCCTGCGTCCTCGGTTATCCCTGTGGTGGGCTGTCGGGCAGGTTGGTGGCGCGGGCAGCGCGCTGGCGCCGCTTGCTCTGCTTGAGCCGGTAGCTGTCACCGTTCATCTCCAGGATGTGGACGTGGTGGGTCAGCCGGTCGAGCAGCGCGCCAGTCAGCCGCTCGGAGGCGAACACGCCGGTCCACTCGTCGAATGGCAGGTTGGAGGTGACGATGGTCGAGCCGCGCTCGTAGCGCTGGCTAAAGACCTCGAACAGCAGCTCGGCGCCGGTCTGGGAGAGCGGCACGTAGCCGAGTTCGTCGATTACCAGGAGCTTGTAGCCGGCAAGCTGGCGCTGCAGCCTCAGCAGCCGCTTCTCGTCGCGGGCCTCGAGCAGCTCGTTGACCAGGGCAGCCGCCGTGGTGAAGCCGACTGAGAGGCCCTTCTGGCAGGCCGCCAGCCCGAGGCCGAGCGCCACGTGGCTCTTGCCGGTGCCGCTGTTGCCGACCGCAATCACGTTCTCCCGACGGAGCACGTACTCCGAGCGGGCCAGCTCCAGCACCAATGTCTTGTTGAGCGAGGGCAGGGCCAGGAAGTCGAAGCTGTCGAGGCTTTTGACCGCCGGGAACCTGGCTTCCCTGATCCGCCGCTCGATCATGCGCCGTTCCC
>VGDO01000001.1 GCA_016869645.1 Alphaproteobacteria bacterium | reverse complement strand
TCAGCGAGTCGCGATCATTGCCGGTTGGTATAAGCGCTTGGGTGGCCTGCCATATCGGTGATACCGTTGGCGGCGGGACAGGGTGCGGGCGGGACGTAACGTGAACGCGGCGGCCGGCAGCAGCAGCGGGTGGACGAAGGGCTGGGGATTGTCCGGCCGCGGCGCCTTTCAATGGTGGCTCGACGAGCTCGTCGGCATCGTGCCGCCGCTGCTCCGCCGCGTGCTGGCCGGCCCGGACGACATCGTCGCGCTCAGCTTCGAGGACGACAAGATCACGCTGGCGCGCAGCGCAGGCGAAGTGTGGTTGACCCTCGGCTCCGTCGAGGCGGCCGGTGAGCCGGCCCGCCAACGTGCCGGGGAGCTGATCGGCGGCTTCGTCGCGGCCGACGGCATCGTCGCATTCCTGCCCGCCGAGCGCGCGGTCATGCGTCGCATTACACTGCCGCTCGCCGTCGAGGCCGAGCTCGACCGAGCGCTCGCCTTCGAGATCGAGCGGCATACGCCGTTTCCGGCGGGCCAGGCCTGCTACTTCCACGAAATCATCGAGCGCAATCGCCGCGCCGGGACTTTGTCGGTCGAGGTGACCGTGGTGGCGCGCGAGCTCGTCGAGCGCGCGACCGATGCGGCGTCCCGCCTCGGTCTTGCGCCGACAGTCGTCACGGTCGCGGCCGCTGTCGACGCGGTCGAGCCGACGGCGAGCGCCATCGAGCGACGCAATCTGCTGCGCGCGGTCGACGAGAGCGCGCGCAATCCGAGCCTATCCCGACGCCGGCGCGTCCTTTTGCTGATCTTCGCCCTGGCGTTGGTCGCCGCGGCGCTGTCGCCGCTGTTGCGTCTGCGGTTGGCGCTTGATGATGTGCAGAGCCGCGTACCTGAGGCGCGCGAGCGTGCCGAGGCAGTCCTCGCGCTCGAAACCCGCATTGCTGCGCTGGAGCGCGAGGTCGCTCTTGTCTCGGCTGCGCGCGAGACGGCGCCATCGACGGTGATGCTCCTTGAGGCACTGTCGGGGGCCTTGCCCGACGATACCTGGCTCACTTCCCTCAATCTCTCCGGCGAGCGGCTGGTCATCGAAGGCAGATCGTCCTCGGCGGCGGCTCTGGTCCGACGCCTGGAAATGACGCGAGGCTTCGGCCGCGTCGAGTTCGGCGCGCCGGTGACGCGCAGCGTCTCCGACGGGCTTGAGCATTTCCAGCTCGTCGTCGCCATGCCGACCATCGCCAGACGGAGCTGGTCGCCTTGAGCGCGTTGACCATGGCGAGGGGAACTCCGACGGCGCGCCTGCTGGCAGTCGGCCTTGCAGCGGCGTTCATCGTCGCGGCGTGGATCGGCGTTGCCGCACCCTGGCTCGAGCGTATCGAGGGCGATCGTCAGCGACTCGACCGACAGCATGCACTCATCGTCGGCTTCGAGCGCACCGCGGCGCGCGCCGATGAGGCGCGCGCGCGGCTCGAGCGTCTCAACGCGGATCTGCGCACATCGCGCCTCTGGCTCACCGCCGACAGTTTGGGGCAGGCGGCAGCCGCGCTGCAGGAGCTGGTCAAATCGGCAGCGGCGGCGGCCGGCGCGGAGCTCATCAGCGCGCAGGCGGTTGGCCAGGACAGTACGGCATCGGGCCGCCTCGGCTTGCGTGCCGTGCTCGCCGCCGACATGACGTCACTGCAGGCCGTGCTGCATGCGCTCGAAACTGCCGAGCCCGTCACGGTCGTCGAGGCGCTGGTCATCCGGCCGCGACAGCTGGGATCGGCCCGGGTGCTCGATGTGCAGCTTGATGTGGTCGGCTTCACCAGGAACGTGCCGTGATGACGACCGCGCGGCGCATCGATCGCCCCACGCTCTGGCTCGGTCTCGGCGCGGCTCTTGCGATGGCCATGACCGCGCTGCCCTGGCTGTTCGGCCCGGCGGGCAAGGTGACGGGTGCCGGATCGGCCCCCGCCGCTCCGTCGGCGATGGGCGCGCCTTCCGCCTTGCCGCCGCTCGAAGATCTGAGGGCGACACGGGCGCAGCCCCTGTTTGCCGCGGATCGCCGCCCGCTGCCCGGCGCTGCTCCGGCGTCCCCTGGTTACGAGCTGATCGGCATCGTCGGCGTGGGGCGGGATCGGCGGGCGCTGATCCGCCTGGCGACCGGCACCCTCGTGCTGGCCGAAGGCGACCGGCTGGGCGAATGGGTGCTGCAGTCGGTCGAGATCGAACGGATAGTCTTGAGCCGGGCGGCCGATCGGCTCATCCTGTCGATCGGTTCGCGCACCCCCGCCGAATTTCGCGGGGTGTCGCCGACGCGCGGGGGTAGCCAGTGACGATGTTGACGCGAGGCACGGCGATCGCGGGGCTGCTGTGGCTGGCCGGTTGCGGCCTCGAGCCCTTGCATGGCGTGCCGCAATCTGCGCAGCTCGGCGCCGCGAACCAGCCGGCCGCGCCGGCGCGCCCGCCGACGCCGCCGCCGCTCCAGGTCGAGCGTCCGCGCTTGGAGGAGATGTACCCGGCGCGCGCGCCGATGGTGACCCCGGTCGCACGACGGGTTTCGCCGGCGCCGGCCACGCCGGCAGCGCCGCCATCCGCCGAGGGCGACGTCACGCTCAATTTCGAGCAGGCCGAGATCCGCGACGTCGTGCGCGCGGTCCTGGGCGACCTGCTCAAGGCCAACTACGTGATCGATCCCGCGGTCACCGGCACGGTGACGCTGCGCACGCAGCGGCCTCTGGCACGCGAGGCGCTGCTGCCGACACTCGAGGCGCTGCTGGCGACGCGCGGCGCGCAACTGTCGCGCTCGGGTGATCTATACCGGATCACCCCGGGCGCCGCGGCGGCAGCCGGCACGCCGGTGGTGGCCGCCGGTCAGGCCTATCAGGTGGTTCCTCTGTCCTATGTCGGCGCCGGCGAGATGCGCAAGGCGCTGGAAGCGGCCGCACCGCGCGCGCGCGTCATCGAGGTCGAGGGCCGCAACGCGTTGCTGGTCGCCGGCGCCACCGACGATCTGGCCCAGGCGCGCGAGGCGGTGCGTATCCTCGACGTCGACCAGATGGCCGGGCAGGGCGTGCTGCTGGTCGGCATCGAGAACGCCGACGCCGCGACGGTCGCGGCCGAGCTGGAAAATTTGTTCGCGCCGGGCGGCAAAGGCGCGCTCGCCGGCCTCGTGCGCTTCATCGCCATTCCGCGCCTCAACGCCGTGATGGCCGTGTCGTCGCAGCAGCGCTATCTCGAAGAGGCGCGCAGCTGGATCGCCAGACTCGACCGCACGCGCCATGCCGACGAGCGGCAATTCTTCGTCTATCACATGCAGCACGGCAAGGCGGCCGACCTGGCGCGCACGCTGCGTGGCCTGTTCTCGCCGGATGCGGCGGCGTCGCCGGATGCGGCGGCATCCGCCCCTGCCACTGGCGCGGGGCAGCCGCCGCCTCCTGCGGCGGCGCCGCGCGCGGCTGTGACGGCCGAGCCGCAAGCGCAGCCCTATGGCCTCGGCATGGGCGTGCCGCCGCCGGTCACGGTGGTGCGCGCCGACGCGGGCAACCAGGGCCGGCTGACGCTGCTGTCCCGGCCGGCCGACTTGTCCGCGGATGCGGGCAATGGACCGATCCGCATCTCGGCCGATCCAGTCAACAACGCGCTCCTGGTCTCGGCCACGCCGCGCGATTACGCGCGCGTGCATGACGCCATCCAGCAGCTCGACCTCATGCCGATGCAGGTGCTGTTCGAGGCCTCGATCGTCGAGGTGACGCTGCGCGACCAGCTGCGCTACGGCGTGCAGTACCTGCTGCAGAACGGCGGGCTCGGCATCACCGACAACGGCCGGGTCATCCTGTCGGCGACGCCGTCGCGCGCGATCCAGCCGCTGCTGCCCGGCTTCGCGTTCACGCTGACCGGCGGCGGCGCCGAGCCGCGCGTCGTGATCGACGCGCTGAGCGAGGTGACCGACGTCAAGGTCGTGTCGTCGCCGCGCCTGCTCGTGCTCGACAACCAGGTGGCGCGCCTGCAGGTCGGCGACGTCGTGCCGATCGTGACGCAGACCGCGGCCAGCACGCTGACCAACAACCCGCTGATCGTCAACTCCGTGCAGTACCGCGACACCGGCGTGACGCTCGAGATCACGCCGCGCGTGACGGCGAGCGGTCTCGTCACGCTGGAGATCGGCCAGGAGGTCAGCGACGTCCAGCGCACGACGACGTCGAACATCGACTCGCCGACCATCCGCCAGCGTCGCCTCTTGTCGACCGTCGCGGTCCAGAGCGGCGAGACCATCCTGCTAGGCGGCCTCATCCGCGAGGAGAACACGGGCGCCAACAGCGGCATCCCCGTGCTGCGCGAGATCCCCGTGCTCGGCGCGCTGTTCGGCCAGACCGACAACCGCGCGCAGCGCACCGAGCTCATCGTGCTGGTCAATCCCCGCGTGCTGCGCAACTCCCAGGAGGCGCGCGACGCCACCCAGGACACGCTGCGCCGCTTCCAGCATCTGGTCGGCGTCCAGCGCGACGGCCTGAAGCAGCCGCGTACCACGACGAATTGATCTGACAGCAGAACGAGATAGCGGCGGACGGCGCCGTGGCATGCCACGGCCGATGGACCGCTGCGCCGGTTGCGCTGTCCGCGCGACGAGCGCCCGAAATAGGCGTATAGTTGTGGTAACGGTGGGGTCGCGGCCTGCGTGACCGACGCCGCATGCGACGTCAAGCCACGACATGTCCGCTTCCCCGCGAACCCATGGTTCGGGAGATGCGACAATGGCGACTGAAGACCATATTCGTAACCCCCTCGAATGGGGCTGGGACCAGATCAAGCTGGCCGGAACGGCGATCAGCTCGACCGGCCATGCCGTCGCCGGACCGGGCGAGGGCGTCGACACGACGCCGCCGGTGGTGCGGCGCATCGAGATCGCCGATCTCAAGGAAGTTCTGGCCAAGGGCTTTGCCGATTTCGGCGCGTATCGGACGGACGTCTTTTTCGTCTGCCTGATCTACCCCGTGGCCGGACTGTTTCTGATCAATCTGGCGTTCGGCTACGACATGCTGCCTCTGCTGTTCCCGCTCGCATCCGGATTCACGCTGATCGGGCCGATCGCGGCCGTCGGCCTCTACGAGATGAGCCGGCGGCGGGAGAAGGGCTTCGAGGTCACCTGGTCCGATGCCTTCGCGGTAACCGGCTCGCCGGCCTTCGGCGCCATCATGGTGCTGGGCCTGGTGTTGCTCACGATCTTCGTGGTCTGGATGGCCGTGGCCCAGATCATCTACGACATGACGCTCGGGCCGAAGCCGCCGGTGTCGATCGAGGCATTCGTCAATGACGTGGTGACGACCAGCGCAGGCTGGGCGATGGTCATCGTCGGCATGGGCACCGGCTTCCTTTTCGCCGTGCTCGTGCTGGCCATCAGCGTGGTGTCATTCCCCCTGCTGCTCGATCGCAATGTCGGGGTCTACACGGCGGTCGAGACGTCGATCCGCGCTGTGATGAAGAACCCCGAGCCGATGGCGGTCTGGGGCCTGATCGTTGCGGGCGGCCTCGTGATCGGCATGCTGCCCGTGTTCATCGGCCTGGTGATCATCCTGCCGGTGCTGGGGCACGCGACCTGGCACCTCTATCGCAAGGTCGTGGCGAGCTGACCTGTTCGGGGTCGAAGCGAGCGGCCAGTCCGATTCTACCAGGGTGAGGTCAGGCAGGATTCCGGCACGGTGACGACGGCGCCCACCGCGGCGCCGTCGAGCCAGCGATTGCCGGTGCAGGGCGACGCCCTGAGGCCGAGGACGAACAGTCCGTTGGCGCGTACCTCCGCGACCTCGACCTCGGCCGAGCCGTCGCGCGTCGCGCGCACGCGTCCGCACCAGCCCGACCGGTTGGCGAACAGCCCCTGCGGCGTGCACACCTGTCGCGGAGCGGGCGGCGGGGCCGCGAGCGGCGGCAAGGCTGCGGCAGCCGCCTGACGCAGCGCCTCGAGCCGGTCGGTGGCGAGCGGTGCGGCACTCGAATTGGGGAAGACCGCGAGCAACTGGCGATAGCGCGCCTCGGCCTCGAGCGGCCGGCCGGCGCGCTCGAGGCCGTAGCCCAGCACGAACAACGCATCGGCATTGGGGCCGGCCACGTGAGGCGGCGGCAGCGAGGCTTCCTGGTCGGCCGGCTGCACGGCCTGGCGATGCGGCGGGAGGAGCTGGAGCGCTTGCGGCAGACCTGCCGGCGCCCGCAGACGCGGCGACACAGGCGTCGCGATGGCGTCGAGGTCGATTTCGACCGAAGCGGCCCGGCCGTCGCCGGCTCCCAAGGCGACGATGGTGACAATCGCGATGGCGGCAATCCGCGCGAACATGGTCCACCCCCCTGGAGCCATCCACGCTACCGCCATGCTCCGAGCATCGTGCGTGGACTGACGAGCATACACTAGAGCATGCCCACCCCTGTGGGAAACGCGGACATGCGGGCCCCTCGATTCAGGGTACCTGGACGTCGAACAGCGGCGGGTACTGCTGCGCGCCGAACACGTCGCTCTCGCCCGGGCTGCCGCTCGGCTTGAGGCGGCGGATCGTGAACTTGATGGCATTGCCCGGCTCGTAAACGACAAAGTGCGTGATGCGCGCCGGCTCGATCCGGTACAGCTGGGCGACGCTGTCGCGTGTCAGCACATTGGCGTCACGGACCCGTTCGAAGTTGCGCCGGTCGCGAAAGATGACGTCGAAGGTGACGTGGTCCACTCCGGCGTTCTTGGAGCGGATGGTCGAGGCGAGTTCTCGGAGCGTGGCGGTCATCAGGCGGCCTCCCGACAGGCTTGAGCATCGACGTTGAACGTGCGGAAACGGAACAGCTCGAGCGGGTCGGCGACGGGCAGCGTATGGTTGAGCGTCCATTCGTAGCCCGGTTCGCCGACCAGGATCTCGTCGGACATCAGCGCCGCCGTGCCGGCCGTGCCCTTGACCTCGGGCAGGCGGGCATAGAACAGATTGCGTGCGCCGAGCGCACACAGCTCCGCTGCCTTCTTGGCATCCTTGTGAATGGCCTCGACCACGATGCCGAGCTCGTGCGGCTGAAGCTGCGGCTTGGGATCGAGGGATTCCATGACCGCGTTGCGGCCGTAGAGATGGTAGAACACCTGGTAGGTCTGGCCCGGCGGGCCGAAGCGCTCCTCGAGCTTGCCGCGCGCCCATTGGATCGCCTTGTCGATCAGGCCGATCGTATAGGGATCGCGAATGCCGACGATGGCGAGACGGCGCTGGCCGACCAGGCCGGCGCCCTCGATCTTGACCTTGCAGACCGGGTCGGCGACGAAGCGCGCGCCGCTTGCCCGCGTCGTCTTCGGATCGGTCTGCGCGTAGACGCAGTCGGTCATGTCGACATAGCCGCCGGCGACGTATTCGCGGAACGGGTTGGTCCGCTCGTACATGGCATGGCTGGCGAGCGAGGCGGGTGTGCAGCGCTGCCCGGGATGCATGGCGGCGATGGAGACGGCATCCGCCTCGACCCGACCGAGAATGGATTCCTTGCCCATGAACGGCTCGGCGCAGAAGGACGCGCACTCCATGAGCTTGCCCGTGTAGTAGGCGATCGCCGGCGACAGCCCGGCGTTGAGCAGCGGGGCGGCAAAGATCGCGCAGTCGCTGCTCCGCCCGGCAATCACCACATCGGCTCCCTGGCGTAGCGCCTTGCGCACCGGGTCGGCATTCATGACCGCGACGGCGCGGTCGGTGCGCTCCAACGTCGCCAGATCGGCATCGGCGCGGCCGTCGAGCCCTTCGATGCGCGCGCCACTCCCCAAGCGCTGCTTGAGCTCGGAGACGGGCACCTCCGAGTAGATCGCCGCCAGCTTGAACGGCTTGAGGCGATGCTGGCGCGCGATATCGGCGATCATGCCGACGAACTGATCGACGCCGCGGTCCGTGCCCGTGTCCGACGCCGAGCCGACGATCATCGGCACGCCGAGCCGGCGTGACTGCTGCAGCATGATTTCGAGATCGTGGCGCTGCCACTCTGCGAGGCTGACGTGCTGATCGGCGCCGAGCGGACGCGGACCCATGTCGCAGCTGCCGGCGTCGGCGATGATGAAATCCGGCTTGAGCTCGCAGCCGCGCATGAAGCTGTCCTTCTCCATGGGCGTGAACGCCAGGTGTCCGGTGGGGCACAGGATCTTGACCGATGTCATTGCTGGTCTCCGGATTGCTCAATTGGTTGCGAAGTCGAAGGATTGCCAGGCTCCGGCGCATGGGTTGCCTGCCGCGAAGTAGAGACGCCGCCGCCCGGTCTCGTAGACGCTGGCGGAGATGGTGTGACCGGGGTCGGCCCCGCCATGCCGGCACAGCGCCTCGCCCTTGCCGTCGCGATGATGCGCGAGGATGGCCGCCGCCTGATCCGCACCGAATTCCGGATCGGCTCTCCGGACCAGTGCAGCCACGGCGGGCAGTCGGGCTTCGGAATTGGCATGGGAGGCGACATAGCCTTGGTCGACGAGATTGGCGCCGGCCATGGCCGGCGTGACGAAGTGGTTGGTGCGGCTCACGCGCCCCGCCGCCCGTCGTTCGATGCCGACACTCCGATGGCCGAGCTCGACCGCGGCAACCGCGCCCACGGCATCCCCCATCAGCAGCAGGCCGCCGCCGGTATGCATCATGCCGCGGATGGCGGCGAGCGCGTCATCGACGGTCCGGCAATTGACCAGCAGCCAGGTCAGCAGAAAGTAGCGATGCATGCCGACGCCGTGATCGGTTGTCCGGCTGTTGGTATCGGTCACGGCGAACCCGTCGGAATTCATGCCGCTCGAAAAATTCCCCGGACTGCCGAGCGAGCCGACGCACAGGATGCGCCGGCCGGTCCAGGCGGGATCGACATGGCGGAACACGCGCTGGATCGGAATGTGCTCGGGTCGGTAGTCGCGATTCTTGGCGACGATCGAGCTGCTGCCCGCGGTGACGGCGAAGGACGTGCAGCCCTCGGCCGCGCGCTCCGCCATGCCGGCCAGTTCCGCGGCGATCGAGCAGTGCAGGTAGATGAAGATCGCATCGGCGGTCACCCCGAAACCGGCCGCGATACCGCGAATCTCCTCGAGGATGTCCGGATAGTGCGCCGAGGTGTAGCGGCGCTGGCCGTCGATCCAGTCGCGCACCCCGGGCAGCGCGATGGCCGACGCCGTCTCCGTGAGCCGGTGATCGATCGCATGGCGCACGTGGTCGACCATGTCGGGGCAGAGCGCCGCCTGCTGCCAGCCGCGTTCGTAGGCCGAGCCGGCGAGATCGAGCGGTCGCCCCGGCGATGCATCGACGAGCGTCATACGCCGTCTCCGTGCAGGTGGCAGGCCGCGGTGTGGCCGGCCGCGACCTCGATCGGTGCGGGCTCGACTCTGCGGCAGCGCTCCCCGGCATGCGGGCAGCGCGTGTGGAAGCGGCATCCGGCCGGCGGATCGAGAGCGGAGGGCATGTCGCCCTGGAGCCGCGGTGGCCGCTCGCCTCCGGCGTCGATGCGCGGCACGGCGGCGAACAGGGCCTGGGTGTAGGGATGCGCCGGGGCCTCGATCAGCCGCGAGGCGGGTCCGGTTTCCACGATGCGGCCGAGATACATGACGGCGATCCGGTCGGCCAGGTGCGCGACCACCGACAGGTCGTGCGAGATGAACAGGTAGGTCAGACCGAAATCGCGCTTGAGCTCGTTGAGCAGCGCGATGATCTGCGCCTGGATCGACACGTCGAGCGCCGACACCGGCTCGTCGCAGACGACGAAGTCCGGACGCAGGACCAAGGCGCGCGCGATGCCGATACGCTGGCGCTGTCCGCCGGAAAACTGATGCGGGTAGCGATGAAGATGCGCGGCGGACAATCCGACTCGCTCGAGCATGTCGACCACGCGGTCGCGCGTCGACGGTGCGGCGGAGCGCTCGTGGATGCGCAGGCCCAAGCCGACGATGTCCTCGACGGTCCGGCGCGGATTGAGCGAGGCGTACGGATCCTGGAAGATGATCTGCATCCGTCGCCGCAGGCGGACGAGCTCGGCAGGCTCGAGCCGCAGAAGATCGGTGCCGTCGAACCGGACCTCGCCCGCATCGGCGTCCAGCAGGCGAATCGCCAGGCGGCCGAGCGTCGACTTGCCGCTGCCGCTTTCGCCGATCAGGCCGAGCGTCTCGCCGCGTCGGATCTCCAGCTCGACGTCATCGACCGCGCGCACGACATGGCCGTGCTGCGGCTGAACCAGGCGGGCAAGTCCATGGCGCAGGTCGAAATGCTTGACGAGGTTGCGTGCGCGTAGCAGCGGCGCAGCGACGGTCATGGCGCCGCTCCCGCGAGGACGCAGCGCACGGCGCGAGCGCCGAACGCGCGCTCGGCGCGGACGATGTCGCGCATTGGAACCGGCTGCAGGCACTCGCTGCGCCGTCGCGGGCAGCGCGGCTCGAAGCGGCAGCCGGGCGGCAGCCGGGCCGGGTCGGGAATTTGGCCTTCGATCGGCCTGATCGCCGCGCGGGTCTGGTTGAGGCGGGGCATCGACGCAAGCAGGCCGGCCGTGTAGGGGTGCGCCGGCGCCCCGATCACCTGTCGCGTCGGGCCGGACTCGACCACCTGTCCGGCGTACATCACGACCACGCGGTCGCACCGCTCGGCAACGATGCCCAAATCATGCGTAATGAGCACGACGCTCATGCCCAGGCGCTGGCGCATGTCGGCGATTAGATCGAGCACCTGCGCCTGAATGGTCACGTCGAGCGCGGTCGTCGGCTCGTCGGCGATCAGCAGTCGAGGCTGGCAGGCGAGTGCCGCTGCGATCATGGCGCGCTGGCGCAGGCCGCCCGAAAGCTGATGCGGATAGACACCCACGCGTCGCGCCGGATCCGGCACGCCGACCTGCTCGAGCAGCTGGACCGCCCGGTCCAGGGCGGACCGGCCGGTGGCACGGCCATGGGCTTCGAGAACTTCGGCGATCTGCGCGCCGACCGTGAAGGCCGGATTGAGCGCGGTCAGGGCATCCTGCATGGTCATGGCGATATCCCGGCCACGAATGGCGCGAAGCGCTTCAGGCGGGAGGCGGCGCAGGTCGCGTCCGTCGAACACGATCGTTCCGGCTTCGATGCGTCCGGGCCGGCGGACCAGATCGAGCACGCTGAGAAATGTCACCGTCTTGCCCGAACCCGATTCCCCGACGACGCCCAGGCATTCGCCGGGCCGGACATCGAGATCGACGCCGTCGGCGGCACGCACCTCGCCATGACGGGTGGGAAAGACCGTCGTAAGGCCGCGCAGGCTGAGCAGCGCGTCGTGGGCGGGCAAGGCGCTCATGACTGCAGCCGCGGATCGAAGGCATCGCGCAGTCCCTGGCTCGCGACGTTGATGGCAAGCACCAGGGCGAGGATGGCGAGGCCGGGGAATGTGCTGACCCACCATGCCTCGAGCAGGAACTGGCGACCGTCGGCGACCATGGAGCCCCAGGACGCGGTCGGCGGCTGCACGCCGAGACCGAGAAAGGACAGGCTCGCCTCGACGATGATGACGTGCGCCATGCGAAAGGTCGCGACGACGAGAACAGGCGAGAGGATGTTCGGCAGGATCTCGCGCAGCATGATGTGCACGCGCGAGGCGCCGAGGGCGCGCGCCGCCTCGACATACTCGGTCTCGCGTGCCGCCAGGGTTTCCGCCCGCACGACGCGGCAGGGCAGCACCCATTCCTTGTAGGCCAGTGCGAGCACGATGTTGCTGAGGCCAGGCCCCATCATGGCCATCAGCCCGATTGCGAAGATCAGGTAGGGAAAGCCGAGCAGTATGTCGACCAGACGCGAGATGACGATGTCGACCGGACCGCGCAAATAGCCCGCGGCAAGGCCTGCCAGCGTGCCGATGACGGCGGCGAAGAAGATGACGAGCACGCCGACGAGAATCGACACGCGCGTGCCGTAGATCATGCGCGACAGCACGTCCCGGCCGAGGGCGTCGCAGCCGAGCGGATAGGCCCATTCGCCGCCGCTCATCCACGCCGGGGGCTGAAGCCGGCGCAGCAAGTCGCCCTCGGCCGGATCGTGCGGCGCGACAAGGGGTGCCAGCAACGCCAGAAGCACGAAGGCGGCGACCGTTGCCGTCGCAGCCAGTGCGGCGCCGTCGCGGACGAATTGCCGGAGATTGCCGGCAATCGGCGATTCGGCGAGCGCCCAATCGATGCCCTTGGCGCCCGACAGCGCCGGTACCGCCTCGCTCACAGGCGCACCCGCGGATTGAGCGCGGTATAGAGCAGATCGGCGGCGAAGTTCAGCATGACATAGGTCGCCGCGTAGAGCAGGACGGCGGCCTGCACGAGCGGGTAGTTTCGGGCGAAGATCGCCTCGACGACGAGGCGACCGAGACCAGGCCAGCCGAACACGGTCTCCACGATCATGTTGCCGCCGAGCAGCGAGCCAGTTTCGATCGCGGCGACGGTCACGGTCGGGATCAGCGCATTCTTGAGCGCATGGCGGCCGAGAATGCGCGCGCGAGACAAGCCCTTGGCTTCCGCGAACACGATGTAATCCTGGGCCAGCGCCTCGACCATCGCAGTCCGCGTGACGCGCATGAGGATGGCGCCCATGGCCAGACCAAGCGTCAGCGCGGGCATGATCAGGTGGCGGAGCGCCGCGGCGAAACTGTCGAGCCGTCCCGCAATGAGGCTGTCGATCAGGAGCAGGCGGGTGACCGGTGGCACCTCCTGGCCAAAGCCGATCCGGCCCGAGACGGGCAGCACCTGCAGGTGAACCGCAAACAGCATGATCAGGAGGATGCCGAACCAGAACCCCGGCAGAGACACGCCGAGCAGCGAACCGATGGTGGCCGCGCGGTCGAGCCAGCCGTTGCGGCGGACCGCGGCGAGGACGCCGAGCGGGATGGCGGTGGCGAGCGCGATGAACAGCGCCGCCAGGGTCAGCTCGACCGTGGCCGGAACGCGCTCGAGGATGACGTCCATGACGGGCCGGCGATGAAAGAAGCTGAGCCCGAAATCCCCGCTGAGCGCGTTGCCTAGAAAGACGAAGAATCGCTCGAGCGGCGGGCGGTCGAGGCCCATGTCGTGGCGCAGCGCATCCCGCTGCTCCGGCGTCGAACGCGCGTCGCCCAGCATGATCTCGACCGGATCGCCTGGCGTCAGCGCCATCATGACGAATGCGATGACGGCGATGCCGAGCAGGACCGGCACGAGCTGGAGAATGCGCTCAGCGAGCTTGAGCGGAGTCATGCCGATACCGCGGCAAACGCGCTGCTCATGTCATCTGGAACTCGACGCCCGATGCGACGACCGGCGCGTCAAAGTGTCAATCCACCGCGGCCTCATGCAGCTTGATGACGCCACGCGGGCTCGGCTGCCAGCCCTTGAGCCGTGCCGAGGCCCCATAGACGTCCTGCGGCAGCCACAGGAAGATCAGCGGCGCCTCGTCGTTGACGATGGCCTGAGCCTGCTGGTACATCGCCGAGCGCTTTGCGGTGTCGGTCTCGGTGTTGGCGGCATCGAGCAGCTTGTCGACCTCCGGATTGCCGTAGCCCGAGTAGTTGCCGCGATCCTTCGTGCGCAGGACCGGCACGAAGATGCCGACCGGATCGAGCGCACCATCGCCCCAGGACTGGAACGTCATGTCGCGGCCGTTGGTCTGCGGGTTCTTCCACAGGTCGGCCATGGCTGTGCGCTCCCAGATCTGCACCTTCGTTCTGATGCCGGCGCGCGTCAGCATCTGGGCAAGCGCCTCGGCCTGATCCTTGAACGGATTGTCGACGTCGAGCGTCACGTCGATGCCGTTCGGGTGGCCGGCTTCCGCCAGCAGTCGCTTCGCCTTGTCGGTGCTGTAGTCGTAGTTCTTGAGGTTGGCGTTGAAGCCGTAGGATTGCGGGCTGATGATTCCATCGAGCGGCACGGCGAGACCGCTCAGGATGCGGTCGATGACCAACTTGCGATCGACGGCGTGATTAGCCGCCTGGCGCACGCGCTTGTCGTTGAAGGGCGGCCGCGTGTTGTTCAGCGGCATGAAGAAGCTGCGCGTGCCGTTGGTCGCCAGCACCTTGGTCCGGGGGTTGGCCTGGAGCTGCTTGATCGCGTGATGGGGCAGCTCGTCGATGATGTCGACCTCGCCGGCGAGGAGTGCCGCGACGCGCGAGGCGGTCTCGGGAATGATCTTGAAGATGACGCGGTCGACCCGGGCAGGCCCCACCGGCGGCAGGTCGGGCGATCCGCCGTAGTAGACGGCGAACCGCTCGAGAATCACGGCATCGCCGCGCCGCCACTCGACGAGCTTGAAGGGACCCGTACCGTTCGCCTGGGTCGCCATGGCAGGTGTGCCGACCTTCTCGGTGAAGCTCTTGCTGACGATCTGGTTGAACGGCACATAGGCCGTGAAGATCGGCCAAGGCTCCCGCAGCACGAAACGCACGGTGTACTTGTCGACGATCTCCGTATCCTTGAGTGGGCCGACCAGGCTCTGACGCGGGCTGGTCTGTCCGCCCATGGCGTTCGGCTTGGTCAGCCGGTCGTAGGTGTACTTGACGTCGTCGGCCGTCATCTCGTCGCCGCTGTGAAACCTGACGCCGCGGCGCAGCTTGAACTCGTAGGTCGTTGGATTGATCTGCGACCAGGATTCCGCGAGCTCGGGCACCACGCGCATGTCGTCGGTGCGCGCCAGCAGCGCGTCGTACATGTTGAGAATGATCCCTTCCGTGACGCGGCTGCGATGGTTCGCCGGATCGAGCGTGACGGCGTCGCTCGAGTAGCCGACGCGCAACTCGGAGGCATCTGCCGGGAAGCCTGCGGGAGCGAGTGCGAGAAAGGCCGCAAGAGCGAGCGCTGGAATCCAGGAGCGATGCGCGGTCATGGAAGCAGTCCTCCCTGTGATCTCTCGGATCTCTGGGGGCAGATTTCACCCGGTCCGCGGACCGGTCAAGAATTCTTGCCAAATCAGGCTGATTTTGTGGGTGTCTGATAAAACTTATTGATCAACTTGATAGGGTATTCGGTCAGGCCGGCGGTCGCGCGGCCGAGTAATACAATTGAATGCCGGGTTTTTCGGCGATCAGTTCGCGCGCCATGTTCGAAACCGCCTGCACCGCGGGCGACAGGGCGAGCGCCGAGGAGGCCAGCACATATTCCAGCGGCTGCAGCGGTGGATCGGCCGCGAGCACGCGCAACGCGCCCTCCGCGATTTCGCGGGCGGCGGCAGCCGGTGCAGCGAGCGCGACGCCCATGCCCTCGACGGCAAGCCGGATACGGCCGATCAGGCTCGAGCAGGCGTGGTGGCGTTCGGGTTTCACTCCGCCGCTTGCGAACCATGCCTCGCCGATCGCGTGAAGCTGGCTGCCGGGCAGATCGGTAATGATTGGACTGGCCGCGAGATCGACCGGCGTCATGCGCGCCACACTGCTTCCTTGGGCATGATGGAGTGGCAGGCCCATGCCGGGTGCAGCCAGCCAAGCCAGCTCGACATTGCCAACGGGTTCGGCGGTCAGGTGCGAACTGCCTGGCAAAGAGCCCGACAGGAATGCGACATCGAGTTCGCCGTCGCCGAGCAGGTCACGCATGCGTTCGCTGGTGTCGACAGTGAACTCCAGCATGATGCCCGGATAGGCTTGCGCCAAACGGCGCACGAGTTGGGGCAGCCAGGTCGCAGCCGGCACGCTGGTGATGCCGAGGCGCACGCGACCCGAAAGCGTGTCGCGCGTGCCGACGCGCTGCTGGATCTCCGAACCCAGTTGCATGATCTGCTCGGCATAGCGCAACAGCTCGCGGCCCTTGGCGTTGGCACGGGCGTTGCGCTGGGAACGATCGAACAGCTCGACGCCGAGGCCGCGCTCGAGCTCGCGAATGCGCGCCGAGATGGTCGGCTGGCTCGTCTTCAGGTGCCGCGCTGCCGCATGAAAGCTGCCCAGCCGCGCTACCCAATAGAGCGCCTCGAACTGCTTGAAGGTCATGGACATGGCGGCGGACGGATCAGCGCCCGATAGGCACGTCTGGCACCCAGCAATAGCCGTCCGGATCGAGGATATAGGCCTCGCGGAGCCCATGGGGCTTGTCCATGCTGCCGGCCAGCACGGTGTAGCCGGCCTGGCGCGCCGCGGCCTCGGCCGCGTCAGGGTCGCGGCCGTGCAGGCGGAGTTCGGCGCCGATGCCGCGCACGTCGCCGCTGCTGAGCGAGCCGTAGAGCGGGTGCTTGTCGTAGGTGTGGTCTGCGTGGAGCAGCCACTCCGCGCCGTCGTGGCGCAGCACGGCGAAATCGGGATCGGCATATACGACGCTGGCCGCCAGTACCGTCCGCGCGAAGTCGATCGCGCGCGCCACGTCACGCACGATCAGATTGACGCGGAGTCCCTTCAGCGTCCGCCCGAATTCGGGCGCCGGCATCCAGGGATCGCCCGTGCGTTTCTTCATGGGATCATCCTCGTGCCTCGTTCCGCGACGGCGCGGACTTGCGTCGGGTGATCGTAGCAAAAGCGACGGCAATTGAGGATCTGCAAGATTGGCGTGCGAAGTTGGGGTTCGGACGTCCTACCGGACATCGGCGCGCATAGTTTGCGGCAAGCGAGCTGATGCACTTTCGTTTGAGCCGCGCTGACGAGTTGAGGCTGCGCCAGAGTCTACAGGGCGGCCGTATTGCCCATTGCTTTGCGGCGCACATTCGGGTCTCGGGCGCGCCATTGCAAGGCGCCGGGGCGGCGGCTACCGTTCGACGGTAGAATCGACCACCGGAGCGGCGCTTACCATCCGCGCGCAGCATGAGCCGGCTCAGCGCTCCAGGACAGCCGGTCTACGGGCCATCAGGGAGGAATGGATCATGACGACATCGGGTCTCACCAGGCGGGAGTTCGTTGCGGCAGGTACGGCAGCCGCGGCGCTGGCGTCGACCGCCGGCTCAGGCGCTCTGGCGCAGCAGCCGAAACGGGGCGGCGTGCTCAGAGTCGCGACATCCGAAGAGCCGTTCGCACCTGCGTTCGACCTTCACCGTATCCGCTCATTGCTGACCACGCGGATCGGCTACCAGGCATACAACGGGCTGGTCAACGTCGATGCCAGCCGCAAGGTCGAGCCCGACTTGGCCGAGAGCTGGGAACAGCCGAACGCCACGACCTATGTCTTCCGCCTGCGCCGGGGCGTCGGCTTCCACGACGGGACCGAACTCGACGCCGAGGCGGTCAAAGCCAACCTCGATCGACTGGCCGACGCCAACACAGCGTCGCCGAAACGCGCCGACTTCGCCGTCATCGACAAGATCGAAATTCTCGACAAGCACAGCCTGCGCATCACCCTGAAGCAGCCCTTCTCGCCCGTGCTGGGTGTGTTGCGGCGGTCCTACTTCAGCGTGATCTCGCCCAAGGCCATCAAGGAGCACATGGCGCAGGATCCCTTCAAGGCGTCGATCGGCACGGGACCGTTTCGGTTCGTGTCCTACACGCGCGGCGACAAGGTCGTGCTCGAGCGCTTCAAGGACCATTGGCGCGGGCCGGCGCATCTCGACGGGATCGAGGTCCGCATCATGCCCGAGCAATCGACCCAGTTGGCGGCGCTGCAGACCGGCGGTCTCGATTACATGATGCAGACCAGTCCGACTTTCGCCGACCAGATTCGCAACAACCGCGATCTTCAGTTGATGACCACGCCGTCGACCATCTACGACTATCTGGCGTTCAACACGGCGAAGGCGCCGTTCGACAACAAGCTGGTGCGTCAGGCGTTCTCGTTGGCTATCGACCGGGAAGGCATTGTTCAAGGCGTCTATCGCGGCCAGGCGCTGCCGGCCCAAGGTGCGATCTCGCCGGCGTTCGCCGCCTTCCATCGCGACAATTCGGACATCCCGTTCCAAAAGTACGACCCCGAGCGGGCGAAGGCCCTTCTGAAGCAGGCCGATTTTCCGTTCGGCGCCGAGCTGCGCTTCGACACATTCACCGAACGCCCGTGGGGACTGGTCGGCGACGCAATCGCCGCGCAAGTGAGCGCGCTCGGCGTCAAGCTGAAGATCCAGAAGCCCGACTTCAACACCTTCGCCAAGTATTTTTACGGGACGAAGGATTACTGGTTCGGCAACTCGGCCTGGTCGGCCGGCGCAGTCGATCCGGACGGCATGATGTACAAGCAATATGTGACCGGCGAGACGCAGAACCTCGGCAGCTACTCACATCCGCAGGTCGATGAACTGCTCAAGCAGGCGCGCGTCGAGCAGAGCGTCGAGCGCCGCGCCGACATGTACAACCGTGTCAATCGCATCCTGATGGAGGAATGCTACGTGGCCTTCCTGGTTCATCCCAGGCTGATCGAAGGCATGCGCAAGAACGTCCAGGGCTACCGCTTCCGCGACGAGGCGGCAGGACCCTACGACGAGGCCTGGCTGGCCTAACGTTCCAGTCGCGCGCCGCTCCCTGCCCGGGACGGGCAGGGAGCGGCGCGTATCCTCGGGGATGCGCGGCGGGCAATGAATCTCCGTTACTTCGTCGAGCGTCTGGGCTGGGCGGCTTTCGTGCTGTTCGGCTCGACCATCGTCATCTTCGCCATCCTGCACGTGATTCCCGGCGACCCGGCACGCGCCATGCTCGGGCCGGAGGGAACACCCGAGGCGGTCGCCAAGCTGCGCGAGCAACTCGGTCTCGACGACCCTCTGGTGCATCAGTACCTGCTCTGGCTCGGCCGTGCGATTCAGGGCGACCTCGGGCGATCGATCCTGCTCAGCCAGAGCGTTGCCTCGCTGCTCGGCGAACGTCTACCAATCACGCTGCTGCTCGGGCTCTATGCGCTCTCATTCGCCGTGCTGATCGCAATCCCAGTCAGCGTCATCTCGGCAACCCGCCGCGGCACGGCGATCGACTATGGCGGCCGGTTCGTGGCGCTGATCGGCCTGGCGATGCCGAGCTTCTGGCTCGGCCTCATGCTGGTCCTGTTGTTTGGCGTGGTGCTGCAGTGGTTGCCGGTGTTCGGCTACGTTTCGCCGCGCCAGAGCGCCGTCGACCATGTGCGCCACATGATCCTGCCGGCGGCCGCGCTCGGCTCGGCCTATGCCGCGATGATCATGGAGACGACCCGTAACAGCCTGATCGAGGTGTTGCACCAGGACTACGTGCGCACCGCGCGCGCCGGCGGGTTGACCGAGACCCTGTTACTCTACAAGTACGCGATGCGCAACGCGTTGATCCCGACCATCACGGTGATCGGCATCCAGATCGGCTACCTGATGAGCGGCGCGCTGGTCGTCGAGAGCGTGTTCGCCATTCCCGGCATGGGTCGCCTGCTGGTCAACGCCGTGCTGTCGCGGGACTACCCGTTGGTTCAGGGCGCCATGCTCGTTACGGTGCTGGTGTTCTCGATCGCCAATCTATGCGTCGATCTGCTGTACGCGGTGATCGATCCCCGGGTCGGCAAGGCCTGACCGGCGATGTTGGACTCGTTCTTCATCGAGTTGCGGCGCAGCCCGGTCCTGGCGCTGGCGGCAGCGCTCATTCTGGCGGCGATTGCAATCGCGGTGCTGGCGCCTGTCCTGGCGCCCAAGGATCCCAACCTGCAGAATCTGCGCGCGACCCTGGCGCCGCCATCCGCGGGATTCCCGCTCGGCACCGACGAGTATGGCCGCGACCTGCTCAGCCGGATGATCTTCGGCATGCGCAACTCCCTGATCGTCGGCGCTGCCGTGGTGCTGCTATCCGGCCTGATCGGCGCGGTGCTCGGCATTTCGGCCGGCTATTTCGGCGGCTGGCTCGACATGGTGGTGATGCGGCTAGCCGACATCATGATGGCGTTTCCCTACCTGGTTCTGGCGCTCGGACTGATCGCCGCGCTCGGCGCCGGGATTCCCAGCACGATCGTGGCGCTGACCGTGGCGTTCGCGCCGATCTACGTGCGCATCGTGCGCAGCAAGGTGCTGGTCGTGAAGGAGGAGGCCTATGTCGAGGCAGCCCGCTTGATCGGCGTGCGGCCGCGCACCATCGCGGTCCGGCACGTTCTGCCCAATGTCGCCGGGCCGATGCTCGTGCAAGGCGCGCTAACCTTCGCCTTCGCCGTGCTCGCCGAGGCGAGCTTGAGCTTCGTCGGCTTGGGCGTGCCGCCTCCGGCGGCCTCGTTCGGCAACATCATCGCCGCCGGCCGCGACCACATCATCGACGCCCCCTGGATCGCCACGTCGTCAGGCGTGGCCATCGTCGCCCTCGTGCTCTCTCTGCTGATTCTCGCGGATGGTCTGCGTGATGCTATCGACCCCTATCAGCACCGCCTCTGAGCCCTTGCTGGACGTGCGCGGCCTGAAGACGTGGATTCCCACGCGGCGGGGCGAGGTGCGCGCGGTCGACGGCATCGACCTCCGGGTGCATGCCGGCGAGGTGATCGGCTTGGTCGGCGAGAGCGGCTGCGGCAAGACGCTGGCGGCCTACTCGGTGCTCGGGCTGCTGCCGCCGCCGGCGCGCGTCATCGCCGGCGAAATCCGCTTCCGCGGCGACGATCTGTGCCGGCGCAGCGCCGAAGAGCGGCGCCGGCTGCGCGGCTCGGCCATGGCCATGATCTTCCAGGAGCCGCTTTCGGCGCTCAACCCCGTGTTCCCGATCGGCAGCCAGGTCGGCGACATCCTGCGCCGGCACAGCACGCTGTCGGCGCGGCAAGTCAAGGTGCGCGTGCTGGAGCTGCTGGACCACGTCGGCATTGCCTCGCCCGGCCACGTCGCCCGTGCCTATCCGTTCCAGCTGTCCGGCGGCATGCGGCAGCGCGTGCTGATCGCCATGGCCATCTCGTGCAGCCCGCAACTGCTCATCGCGGACGAACCGACGACGGCGCTCGATGCCACGGTGCAGGCGCAGATCCTCGATCTGCTGCAGCGCCTCGTCGAGCAGGCCGGCATCGCCATGATCCTGATTTCGCACGACCTCGCCGTGGTGGCGGAGATGTGCCGGCGCGTCTACGTCATGTATGCCGGCCGGATCGTCGAGCATTCCGAGGTGGCGGCCGTGTTCGCGCGCCCGCGCCATCCCTATACGAGCGCCCTGCTGCGTTGCATGCCTGCGCTGAAGCAGGACGATTCGCCGCTCGAGACGATCGAGGGCGTGGTGCCCGCGCTGACCGAGCCCGAGCCGGGCTGCCGCTTCCGGCCGCGCTGTCGCTACGCCGTGACGTTGTGCTCCGACCAGGATCCGGCGGCAACGGAGCTCGGCGGCGGCCGCCTGGCCGCCTGTCACCGGGCGACGGAACTCGGACTGCCGGGCACACCGACCGCAGTGGGTGCCGACGCATGACGCCGCGCCCGCTGCTCGCCGTCGAGCGGGTCGCCACTCATTTCCCGGTCAAGCGTGGCGGTTGGTTGCGACGGCGCGTCGAGACCCTGAAGGCGGTCGACGGCGTGTCGTTTGCCATCCTGCCGGGCGAAACGTTCGGCATCGTCGGTGAGAGCGGCAGCGGCAAGTCGACCTTGGCGCGCACCATCCTGCGCGTCTACCGGCCGACCGCCGGACGCATCCGCTTCGACGGGCTCGACATCACCGAGCTCGACGAGACGGCGCTCGGCCCCGTGCGCCGGAACATGCAGATGGTTTTCCAGGACACCAAGTCTTCGCTCAACCCACGGCTGCGGGTCGAGCAGATCCTGGACGAACCGCTGGTCACTCATGGGCTGCCGCGCGGCCGCAGGCGAGTAGTCGAGCTGCTGGAAATGGTCGGCCTGGGCGACAGCCACGTGGAACGCTACCCGCACCAGCTCAGCGGCGGGCAGCGTCAGCGCATCGGCATCGCGCGCGTGCTCGCGCTCAACCCACGACTGATCGTCGCCGACGAGCCGGTGTCTGCGCTCGACGTCTCGATCCAGGCCCAGATTCTCAATCTGCTGAAGTCGCTGCAGTCCCGTCTCGGCCTGACCATCGTCCTGATCGCCCACGACATCGGCGTCGTCGGTTATTTCTGCCAGCGCGTCGCCGTCATGTATCTCGGCCGGATGGTCGAGGCGGGGCCTGGGCGCCACGTGACGCGGTCGCCGAGCCATCCCTACACCCAGGCGCTGATCTCGGCGATCCCCAAGGCCGAGCCGGGTGTCCGGCGGTCGCGCATCTTGCTGACCGGCGAGATTCCCAGCCCGATCAATCCGCCCACCGGCTGCCCATTCCATACGCGTTGCCCGGTAAAATTGGGCGCCATCTGCGAACGCGAGCGGCCCCCGCGCTATCGTACGGTCGACGGCGGATGGGCCGCCTGCCATGCTCTGAACGACCGGCCGGTCGTCGCGGAAGCCCAGGAGGAATGACATGACGGCGCAATCCAGAATCACCGTCGCGTTGGCGCAGCTCGAGCAGGACATCGAGCGCCCCGACGTCAACCTGGCGCGCGCGCTCGAGCACATCGAGCGTGCCTCGCGTGCACGCGCGGACATCGTGCTGTTTCCGGAGATGCATCTGCAGGGTTACCGCGGCGACGAGCGCTTGGCGCAGACTGCCGAGCCGGTCCCCGGTCCGTCGACCGACCGGTTGATCGAAGCGGCGCGCGCGCACGACATCCACATCGTCATGGGCATGGCGCGGCGCGACGAAGGCTTTCCCCATGGCGTCTACAACTCGGCCTGTTTCGTCGGCCCATCCGGCTTGATCGGTTGCTACGACAAGATCTTCCTGGGGACATTTCATCCATTCCTCGAAGGCGTCTATTTCGCGCCAGGCGACGGCACCCCAGTGTTCGACACACCGCTCGGCAGGGCCTCGCTGCAGGTCTGCTATGACGCGAGCTTCCCCGAGCTGACCCGGATCTATGCGCTCAAGGGTGCCATCCTCAATCTGGTCATCTCGGCCGGGCCGAGCGCGGCGCGCGAGAGCTGGTCGATCACGCTACGCCAGCGCGCCAAAGAGAACGGCATGTGGACCGTCTATTGCAACACCGTGGGACAACAGAAGGACTTCTCGTTCTTCGGCGGCAGCAAGATCGTCGACCCGCGCGGCCGGATCGTGATCGAAGCGAAATTCGACGCCGAGGATTTCGTCGTGGGCGAGATCGATCTGGCGGAAGCAATGCTCTTGCGACGGCAGCGGCTGATGTTCCGCGACTTGAAGCCCCGGCTTTTCGCCGAGCTGGCGGAACTGTCCGCCGGAGGCGCCGGGGCGATCCGGTAATGTCGCTGCATGCGGCAATGAAATGATCGCGTGTTGCTCATCCCCGGCGTGAGGGCTAACGTCGAATTGTCGAAGTGGAGACGGGGCGGGCCTGGCTATGGCGGAAACAAAGGCGGAGCAACTTCACCGCGACAGCATCGTCATAGACGCCGTGTGCCCGCTGCTGCGCGACCGGAAGCACCTGGACTGGTACGCAGAGGGCGGATGCACCGCGGTGGGTCCGACGCTTGCCAGCCGCAACAGCGCGGCGGAGGCGTTCCGAACGATCGGCGACTGGCAGAAATTCCTGCGTATGCGAACCGACCTCAAGCACATCCGCGCTGCCGCCGATGTCGAGGCGGCCAAGCGCGAGGGCAAGCTCGGCATCATCTTCCACTTCCAGGGCACCGACCCGATCGAGGACCATCTCGACCTGGTGTGGACGTACAAATCCTTGGGCGTCGGCATCATGCAGCTCTGCTACAACGTGCGCAATCGCGTGGGCGATGGCGCCGAGGAGCGGTGCGACGCGGGACTCAGCAATTTCGGCGTCGAGATGGTCCGCGAGCTCAACGCGGCTCAGGTCATCGTCGACTGCTCCCATACCGGCGTGCGTACCAGCCTCGATGCGGTCGAGGCCTCGAGCGCGCCGGTCGTCGTTTCCCACGGCAACCCGCGCGCGGTCCGCCCCTCACAGCGCAATCTGCCCGACGAGCTGATCAAGGCGGTTGCGCAGTCGGGCGGTCTGATCGGCGCGGTCGGTTTCCCTGCGTTCGTCGCCGACTCGCCGCGGCCGACGCTCGATCAGTTCATCGACAGCATCGCCTACATGGTCGATCTGGTCGGCGCCGATCACGTGGCGCTGGGCATCGACTACTACTACGCCCAATGGCCGGTCGTGTCCGACGAGGACGCGATGAAATTCTACAAATCCGCATTGGCCGCGCGCTCATGGCGGCCGGACACCTATCCGCCGCCGCCGCATTACTATCCGGCCGGCATCGAAACGCCGCGCACCTTGCACAATCTGACGGCGCGGATGCTGGAGCGCGGCTTCGGCGCCGACGCCGTGCGCAAGATTCTCGGGCTCAACTGGGTCCGCGTCTACAGAACCGTCTGGGGCGAATGAGCTGATGGCCCGCCTGTCGCCGGATGCACTCGACGCGCGTGTGCGAGAGATCCTCGATGCCTACAAGGTACCGGGTGCCGCCGTCTCGGTGCTGGTCGACGGCAAGCCGCTCTACCGCGCTTCGCCCGGCGTCATGTCGGTCAGGTCGGCCAAGCCCGTCACCGACAGCGCCACCTTCGACATCGGCTCGGTGTCCAAGACATTCAATGCCGCGGCGGTCGCCTTGCTGGTCGAAGTGGGACGCTTCGGCTGGGACACGCGCGCCATCGATCTCCTGCCCGAGTTCCGTCTGTCCGACCCGACGCTGACGCCGCACGTCACCGTGCGCGACCTGCTGGGCCAGGCCGTCGGCTTCGGCGAGGACAACATCACGAACTACAACTCGCGCTTCAGCCGGGACGAGATCGTCCGTCAGTGCCGCTTTCTGCCGCTGCGTGCGCGCTTCCGCCAGGAATGTGCCTATCAGCAGTACGGGCCGGTCGTCGCCTCGACGCTGGTCGACAAGCTGACCGGCCGAAGCTGGGAGGATTTCGTCGAGGACCGCGTGTGCGGCGCGCTCGCCCTCAAGGAAACCTACGCCACCTATTTCCGTATGCGCGACCGCTCGATCGCCTGCGACCCGCACATGGATCTGGGTGACGGCAGGATGAGCGCGTTCCCGCACCGCAATTTCGACGCGCTGGCGCCGGCCGGTGCCATGGTGTCGAGCCAGCGCGACATGGAGGTGTGGTTCACGGCTTTTGCCTGTGGCGGCATGGCCGGCGGCAAGCGTCTGCTCAAGCCCGAGACGGTCGAGGCGCTGCTCGAGCCGGGCGTGCCGGTCAGGCGCGACGGCATCCATCCCCAGCGCTGGTACAGCCGCTACGAGGCGAATTTCGTCACCTACGGCATGGGCTGGTACGCCCACGACTTCGCCGGACGACGCATCAACGAGCATACTGGCGCGCTCGAGGGCTTTCTCGTGATGGGCTGTGCGGTGCCGCAGGACAAGATCGCGGTCGTCATCCTGACCAATCAGCACCAGTCGTCCTCGGTTCACGCGCTGCGCTATCTGTTGCTTTCCCACGGCCTCGGCGTGGAGCAAAAGGACTGGGACGCGCGCTACCGCGCGGTATCTGGCTCGGCCAGGCGCGGCGCGCGCATGATCGACGGCCAGCCCTATTTCTGGCGCCCGCTCGACCGGCAGGAGGGCACGAAACCGTCCTGGCCGCTCGAGCGCCTCGCCGGCGATTTCGTGCACGAGGGTTTCGGCAGCGTGCCCGTGCGTGTCGTCGACGGAAAGCTGCACATCGACGTGGTCGGCAATCCGTGCGTCGCCGAGCACTGGCATCACGATCTGTTCCGCGCCGTGCCCGACGATCCCGCGATCCGCTCCTATCATCAGCAGATCTTCTGCCGCTTCGAGACGGGTCACGGCATCGGGCCGAACGTGCTGGACATCCCGACGATCGGGCAGTTCGCGCGCTCGTCTGCCCGCTGAACCGAAATATCTCGTGCCGCGGCGCGCATGATCGACGATATCATCGCCCCGACACAACTTCGTCCGCATTTCATTGAAATATCCAGGAGGGAGCCATGGACAAGGCACGTCACGACAAAGGCCTCGCGGTTCGCCGCGAAGTGCTGGGCGACGAATATGTCGACCGCGCGACCAAGTCGGCCAACGACTTCAACAGGAAATTCCAGGAGCTGGTCAGCGAGTTCTGCTGGGGCGAATGCTGGGGCGATCCGACGCTCGACAAGAAGCAGCGCAGCCTCTTGAACCTCGGCATGATCGCGGCACTCAACCGCATGCACGAGTGGGAGCTGCACTTCCGCGGCGCACTGCGCAACGGGCTCACCCAGAACGAGCTGCGCGCCATCCTGACGCAGATCGCGGTCTATTGTGGCATTCCCACGGGCGTCGAATGCTTCCGCATCGCGCGCAAGGTGCTGGACGAGAAGCCGGGGACCTAGTCAACAGTATCGAGTTCGCCAATGAAGAGCCTCGTACTGAGGCTCGGGCGAAAGCCCGTTTCGCCCTGGTGCGAAGCATGAGGCCGCCGCCGCACGTCCGTCGAAGCCGGCTGGCTTCTCTACATGCGGATAGGTCCTCATGCTTCGACAGGCTCAACACGAGGAGTTTCGATGACGGATGATCCGTACCCGCTTTTCCCGCCGCTCGAGCCGTTCAATTCGGGGCATCTCGCGGTCGACGGGCGGCATCGGGTCTATTTCGAGGAGATCGGCAAGCCGGATGGCAAGCCCGTGGTGTTCCTGCACGGCGGGCCGGGGAGCGGCGGCTCGGTCGAGCCGCGCCGCTTCTTCGATCCGGGCTTCTATCGCGCCGTGCTGTTCGACCAGCGCGGCTGCGGCCGCTCGACGCCGACCGCCGACATCACGGACAACACGACCCAGCACCTGATTGCCGACATCGAGAGGCTGCGCCGCCATCTCGGCATCGAACGCTGGATCGTGTTCGGCGGATCCTGGGGCTCGACCCTGTCGCTCGCCTATGCCGAGGCGCATCCCGAGCGCTGCCTGGCGCTGGTCATTCGCGGCATCTGGCTCGCCCGGCCGCAGGATCTGCACTGGTGGTTCCACTCCATGCCCAAGATCTTCCCCGACGTCTACCGGCCGTTCGCCGCGTTCATCCCCGAGGCGGAGCGCGGCGATCTGCTCAAGGCCTATCATCGCCGGCTGATCGATCCCGATCCCGCCGTGCATCTGCCGGCGGCCAGCGTGTGGAAAACCTACGAGACGAGCTGCGCGACGTTGCTGCCGGAGCCCGATGCGCCCAAGGACGCCAGCCTCAAGACGCTGTCGATGTCGCGCGTCGAGGCGCACTACTTCGTCAACGACTGCTTCTTCGAGCCCAACCAGCTCCTGCGCAACCTGCACCGCATCCGCAAGATACCATGCACCATCGTGCACGGCCGCTACGACATGATCTGCCCCGTGTCGATTGCGGACGAGCTGGCGCAGGCCTGGCCCGAGGCCGAGTTCCACATCACTCAGGCGTCGGGACACTCGGCCTTCGAGCCGAACACGCGGCGCAGGCTGATCGAGACGATGGAGCGCCTGAAGTCGCTGGTGTGAGCTACTTGCCGTCCTCGGGCCAGATCAGACTCCAGGGCCGATTGTAGATGATGTCCTCGATGATCTCGTCGGGGAAGCGCGGCATGGTGACGCCCGGTCCCCAGTTGTTGATGTCGCGGAAGCTGTCGAGCGCTTCCTGCGTTGTCTGGATCGGGAAGTCCGAGCCGAACAGGAGCTTATCGGTCACCTTGTAGTCGAGCGCCAGCATCAGCGCGTTATAGCATTGCCATTTGCGGTAATAGCGCGCCGACAGGTCGGAATAGAGCTGCTCGTGCTTGCGCAACAGCGTGATGGTCTCGCCGATCCAGGGCTGGCCGACATGGGCGATGATCATGCGCATCTTGGGGAACGCGCGCGCGATCTTGTCGATCAGCGTCGGGTTGCCGAACTCGTGCATGGACTGCGCGGGATAGGCGGCCGACTGGTGCCAGAGGATTGGTATCCGCAGATCGTCGGCGACTTCGTAGAGGCGCCAGGCTTCCTTGCACCACGGGTCATAGCCGGCATAGACCGGCGACATCTTGAGGCCGCTCATGCCGAGGTTCCTGACCGCCTTGCGCAGCTCCTCGGGCGCGTTCGGCTCGAACGGATCGACGCAGGCGAATGCGCGCGAACGCCCCTTGTGCTTGTCGTTGAAGGCGGCGACGAAATCGTTGGGGATGTTGGTGCCGAGCCGCGGCCATTTCATGGCGACGAGCACGAACTTCTCCGCCGTGTTGGCCACCTTCGCTTCGAAATCGGCGGGCGACGCGTGCATCTTCGGCCCCATGCGCGCGACCATCTCCTGCCAGTGCTCGGCGGGATAGTGCTCGGGCAGCCAGAGATTGCAGTGCCAGTCGATCAGCTCATGCGTCTTGGGCGCGGCCATGTCGCCAGATCCGGGATGTCGATGCAGCGATCAGATCACGCGACAGAGCAGTCGCGCAATCGTCCGAGATGGGATTGGCGCGCCTGTCAGTCGGGCCGCACGATCTTCCAGTAAGTGTCCTTGTTGAGGACCAGCCCCTTGTCGTCGAATTCCCAGAGATCGCAGCCCTGGTAGTTGAGCACCGTGCCGTCCTTGGACGTGCCCTTGACGGTCCACACCGAGACCGCGCGGTTGCCGCAGACATATTCGTACTGGTGGTCCCAGCGCATGTCGGTGATAACCTTGAAGCGCTCGGCCAGCACCTTGCGCACGGCAGTCTTGCCGCGCACGGCGCGGCCGACCGGCTCGGGGCCGCTCGCCATGTAGAAAGTGCAGTCGTCGGCGAAGTAGGAGACGATCCGGTCCGCGTCGCGGCTGTTGAACGCGGCGGCGATCTCCAGGATCAGATCCTGGTCGACTTTGCGCGTGCTGGAGGATTTGGTCGCGACGCTCATTCTTTATTCTCCTCGCCATTCTCATAATTGCAACGAATGAAAACGCCCATCCATAGCTACTTTGGATGAATGTCGATTGTCGAATATCGTACGAGAGGCGAGGGCGACGGTCAATGGACCGGTTTCATGGCAGGGAGGCAGGCATGGCACCGACCACTCTGGCTGAGCGGATTCAGCGGCTCGAAGACATCGAGGCGATCAAGCAGCTCAAGGCGCGCTGCAGCCTCCTGGTCGATCGCGGCGATCGCGCCGGCTTTGCCGAGTTGTTTACCGAGGACGGCGAATTCATCGGCGCGGTCCAGAGGCTGAGCGGTCGCGATGCGATCGGCGCGGCCATGTTCTGGCCGTTCATGGTGCACTACGTCGCCAATCCGATCATCGATGTCAGCGGCGACACGGCGGTGGGCACCTGGTACTTCCTGCGCCCCTACACGGCACCTGATGGACGCGCGCACTGGGCCTCGGGCATCTACGAGGACGAGTACCGCCGTATCGGCCGCAATTGGAAATTCAAGCAGATCCGCATCACGAATTTCTTCGCCTGCCCGCACGAGCAGGGCTGGACGAAGGGCGATCCGCACGATCCGCCCATCGGCTCCGCCGCCGGGCTCGCCCGGCGCTGAGTTTCAATCGAAGCGGACGGAAACCTCGCCCAACCCGTCCCATGACATGATGACTTCGGCGCCGCGCTCGAAGGTCCCGTAGCTCGGCGTCACGGCGCCGAGCAACACGATGTCGCCGGCGCGCAGCGTGCGCCTCAGCGCGATCAGGCGATTGGCGAGCCAGGCCAGCACCTCGAATGGGTGGCCTTGCAAGTCGCCCGCCTTGCCGCCGCCGACATCCTGCCCGTTGACGCGCATGCGTCCCGTGAGGCTCGGGATGTCGAGCGAGCGCCAGTCCTTGACCGGTGCGCCGACCACGGCGCCCCAGTTCGACGAGCCGTCGGCCAGCATCAGCGTGGCGAGTGGCGGCGGATAGTCGAAATATTTGAGTCGCCAATCGACGAGCTCGAGGGCTGCGAAGTAGTCGCCGACGAAGGCCGCGATGCTCGCCTGCGACAGCGGTGCGGCATCGAGTGGCACGGTGCGCGCCATGCGGACCGCGAATTCGCCCTCGACATAGGGGCGGATGAAGCGCGCGAACTCCACGGTCGATCGCGTCGGCAGGATGCAGGTCTCGACGATGCCGCCATAGACGGGGCTGTCGACGCCGAGCTTGGCCATGCCGCCCATGGATCTGCGCATGTCGGCGCTGACCAGGCCGACCTTGTAGCCGGCGCTGGGGCCAAGACCGCTCTGAGCGAGCTTGTCGAGCAACGCGTCCTGGATCAGATAGGCGGTGGCCTCGTCCGGCGGAATGCACTCCGGCGGAAAGCTGGCGAGCTGACGATTTTTGGTGCGCGCCTCAGCGAGCAACGACGCAGCGCGATCGATTTCGGCCTGCTGCATGGCGTGAGCCCGCTCCGATGTCACGCCTTGCCGCAGCCGATGATGCCGTGGCCGTCGATCTCGACCAGCAGCTCGGGCGATGCCAGCGTCACGTCGCCGACCAGCACGGCGGTCGGGAAGTCGTCGCGGAAGAATTGGCGGCGCGCCTCGATGAGCGCCGGCCGGAAGCGAATATCCGTGAGGTTGATCGTGATGCGCACCACGTCGTCCATGGTGGCGCCGCATGCTTCGACATAGGCCTTGAAGTTGCGCAGCGCCTGCATGGATTGCGCATAGGGATCGCCCGACCCGACCAGCTTGCCCTGGGGATCGCGCGCCACCATGCCCGCGATGAAGAACTGGTCGCCGACAACGATGCAGTTCGACCACAGGCCGGGCTCGGGCTCGCGCACCAGCGGGGTGCGGATTCTTTTCTTTTTGGGTGCGGGCTCGGTCATGCTTCCTCCTGGCGCTCCGAGGACGGCGCGCCCGTTTGACTCGATTCCGACGATTGGATACGATTGTCGGCAATCGGCACTTTGAAGTCAACGCGATCGTCGCAGCCTGACCACTGTCACGAGCGCGTCCGAAGGCCGTCAAGAACCACGGGAGAGCTGAGATGGGCGTCTACCTGATCGAGAACGGCACGCTGCTCGATGCGACCGGCACCAAGCCCAAGCCGCGCACCTCGGTGTTCGTCAAGGACAACCGGATCGCCAAGATCGGCCCGGCCGACGAGATGAAGCGCTTCGTTCAGAGCCAGGGCCCGCACAAGACGATCAACGCCGCGGGCCGCACGATCATGCCTGGCATGATCGACGCCCATGTGCATCCGAGCTACGGCGACATCATCTCGATCGAGGAGCTCGACATCTATGCCAGCTGCGAGTACCGCACGCTGCGCGCCGCACTCGCCTGCCGCAAGGTGCTGCGCGCCGGCGTGACCTCCATGGTGTGCCCGGGCGGCAATTGGAACATCAATGTCGCGCTGCGCGACGCGATCAATGCCGGGCTGATCGAAGGCCCGCGCATCGCAGCCGGCAGCCGTTACATCTCGACCTGGAACAGCACCGGTTCGTTCTTCCCGGCGCATCTCGAGCATCCGCCGTCGTCTTTCGCGGTGATCTGCAACACGCGCGACGAGATGATCCGCGAAACGCGCACCGCCATCAAGAACGGCGTCGACATCGTCAAGGTGTCGGGTGACGGCGACACCTCGACCCAGGCCGGCATGGACCTGGTCGGCAGCATCACGCTCGACGATCTGAAGGCGATCGCCGAGATCACCCACCTGATGAAGAAAAAGTGCACGATCCATGCGCGGTCGGGCGAGAAGACGGCGGCCGCGGCCAAGGCCGGCTTCGACTGGGTGATCCATGCCTCCTACATGAGCGACGAGGATCTCGGCGTCGTCATCGACTGCAAGACGCCGATCAACCCGACGCTCAGCCTGCTCGTCAACTCGATCGAGTGGGGCCCGGAGCTCGGCCAGCATCCGGCGATCACCGAGGGCTACAAGCGCGAGGTCGATGCCGCGAGCAAGATCCTCAGCAAGGCGCACAAAGCGGGCGTCATGATGATGGCCGGCACCGACAGCGGCCAGGTCGCCGTTCCCTATGGCGCATGGCACGCGCGCGAGATGGAGCACATGATGCACTATCTCGGCATGTCGGCGATGGAGGCGATCCGCGCGGGCACCATCAATGCCGCCTTCGGCTTGGGCATGCAGGGCCAGCTTGGCACGCTGGAAGAGGGCAAGCTCGCGGACATTCTGGTGGTCAATGGCGACCCGCTCGCCGACATCCAAGTGCTGCAGGATCCGCAGCGCCTCGAGGTGATCATCAAGGATGGCGAGATCATCGACACGACCACGCCACTGCCGCAGCCCCGGATCTATCCCTGGGAGAAGCCGCTGGTCATCTGGTCCGATCCGCGCCTGCCCGACCAGGACTATGTGCGCAAGCACGCCAAGAGCAAGCCGCGCTGGATGCAGCAGCCGACGCCCAAGGCGGCGGAATAGCGGCATCGTTCGGAGATCGACCAAGAGCGTGCCGTCGGCCGGAACCGGCGGCCCGTTTTCATCTGAGCCCGTGACAATCAGGAAAGGCGGACATGCCGACCTACAGCGCCAACGGCGTGAAGCTTCACTATGAGGAAGCCGGCAAGGGCACGCCGCTGATCCTGGTGCATGGCTTCGCCCAGGACTCGAGTTCGTGGATCGACGTGATCCCGACCTATGCGCGCCATTTCCATGTCTGCGCGGTCGATTTGCGCGGCTGCGGTCGCAGCGACGTGCCGGAGCCGGGCTACGGCCCCAAGGATCTGGTCCAGGACATGATCGCGCTGATGGATCATCTGGGTGCACGCAAGGTCCATTTCAGCGGCTTCTCGCTGGGCGGCGCGATCGGACAGGAGCTGGCGATCGCGCATCCCGACCGGCTGAAGAGCCTGTCGCTCCATTCGACCTGGGAGGGCGGGCCGTGCGCCCACATGCAGCGCTGGATCGACGTGCGCACGCGCGCGATTGCATCGGGCGATCCCGTGCTCAACTGGGGCACGCGCGTGGTCAGTTTCTTCAGCCCGGAATTTGCCAACGCGCATCCCGAACGGGTCGAGGAGTTCATCCAGCGCTCGAGCGCCAACCCATATCCACTCACACCCAAGGGCGCGCAAGGCCACGGGCGGGCGGTCATGCTGCATGACACGCGCGGGCGCCTCGGCGCGATCAAGACACCGACCCTGATCACGGTCGGCAGCATGGACAGGGCGACACTACCCTCGCAGTCGCGCTACCTGCACGAGAACATCAAGGGATCGGAGCTCGTCTTCATCGACGGTGGCGGACATTTCACGCCCTACCAATGCCCGGACGAGTTCATCAGCATCAGCCTCGGCTTCCTGATGAAGCACGAAGCCTGAACAATCAGGCCGTCTGTTTTGGCAAGAGGAAGCTGTCGGCGGCCGACCAGGTGACGTCGATCTCGGCGCCGTCGGCGGGAATCCCGTGGCTGCCCTTGTCCTCGATCGACAGGCCGCTGACCAGCGGACTTGCGAGCGACACGGACCACGCCGAGCCGTAGTAGGTCGACTTCTCCACGCGCGCACGCAAACGGTTCGGCAGGTCCGCATTGAACGTGCCGCGCTCGGGGCGGAAGCCGAGAATGCAAGAGGTGCCCGGCGCGAATTTTGGCGCACCGCTTCGTTCCTTAACCTGGAAGGTGAGCGACGGATCGCCAACCGCGCGTACCTCCGTGGAGCCGCCGCCGGCGTCGTAGCCGACGACCGTGACGTCGATCATGTTGGTCTGCCCGATGAAATTCGCGACGAAGGCGCTGTTCGGCTGCTCGTAGAGGGCAATCGGCTTGTCGAGTTGCAGGACGTGACCGCCCTGCATGACCGCAATGCGATCGGACAGGCTGAGCGCCTCGCCCTGATCGTGGGTCACGTAGAGCGTCGTGATGCCGAGCGTCTGCTGAACGCGCTTGATCTCGATCTGCAGCTCCTGCCGGAGCTTGAGGTCGAGGGCGCCGAGCGGTTCGTCGAGCAGCAGGATCTCGGGCCGGATGACGACCGCGCGGGCCAGCGCCACGCGCTGCTGTTGGCCGCCCGACAGCTGGCGCGGTCCGCGCTCGGCCAAGTGGTCCAGCTTGACGAGCTGAAGGATCTCACGCACACGCTGGCGTACTTCGACGTCGGCCATGCGGCGAATCCGCAGGCCGAACGCGACGTTCTCCGCGACGGTCAGATGCGGGAAGAGCGCATAGGACTGGAACACCATGCCTGTGTTGCGGCGGTAGGACGGCACGCGGCTGACATCGGTATCGCCGATATGGATGGTGCCCTGGTCGGGCTGGATGAAGCCGGCGATCATGCGCAAGGTCGTGGTCTTGCCGCAGCCGCTCGGCCCCAGCAGGGTGAGGAACTCGCCGTTGCGTACGGTCAGGTCGATGCCGGCAACCGCGACATAGTCGCCGTACCGTTTGCTGACCTTGTTCAGCCGGACCTCAGACATGTCCCCCGACCGTGTCGTTATGCTGTTTTAGGTGTGGACTGCCGTAGCCGGCATTGTGACGGCGATCGGTGGCCATGCAAAGAATTCGAGCGGCGCGCCGGGGGATCGCCATACCTAGAACGGGACGGAGAGCGCGGGGAAGGTGCCGTCGCAATTGACCAGATCGACCCGTTTCATGACGATCTCATAGCCGCCCTTCGTCCGCCGCAGCGTGTGGCGATAGCGGCCACCAAACAATTGCTGCGGCCAGCCCGGGCGATATTCCAGCATGAGAAAGTTCGACTCGATCGTCGTGAGTCCACTGGCGCGATCGCGGGTCGGAGTGCGAAAGTTCGACACGGTGTGGATGGTCCGCGAGTGCGGCGTCTGAACGTGGATCTGCGGATGACGCAGCCGGGTGACGCGGGTCTGGATGGTCGCCCGATCGTCATAGAAGAGTGAGACATGGGTCGTCGGGCTCGCCTGGTCGAGCTGCGCGGGCACCCAGTAGACACCGTCGGCGGCGAAAAGTGATGCCCACTCGTCGTATCGGCGCTCGTCGAGCAGCTGCACTTCATGGCGGACGAATTCGGCCAGCTCGTCGCGCAGCTTGCGCAGTGCGGCGCTGGCCGGTTTTGGTCGGCCGGTCTTCCGTGCGGATGAGTTCATTGCGGCGTCTGCGGCCGATGGCTGGTGTTCACGGTCATTGACGTCGTTTGTAGATTGTCGAATATTTGATGAAACCGCCGCGTTGTCAAACCACTAAGAGGCGCGAGAGCTTGGTTCAAGCGTCACGTATTTATATGTATTATCGCGCCCGGGCTGGGTGCGCCAGGGTTGCGCGGTTGACCCCGCTAGCAAATCGCAATACAATATTCGACATTCGACAAAGCAAGCGGAACGATCATGTTGGCCCTGAACCCACTGAACTCGGCCTCGGTCAGGAGCGTGCCGGAGATGGTCCACGACTATCTCAAGGACGGCATTCTTTCCGGCGCCTTCGCGCCGGGGCAGTCGCTCAAGCAAGAAGAGATCGCCAGCCACCTCGGCGTCAGCCGCGCGCCGGTGCGCGAGGCGCTCAACCAGCTCGAGCGCGAGGGTCTGGTCGTGCTGCGCCCGCGGCGCGGCTATGTGGTCGCCTCGCTCGAGACGGACGAGATCGAGTCGATCTTCCACATCCGCATGATGCTCGAGGAATACGCGGCGCGGCTGGCGACGCAGCGGCGCACGCCGGAGGACATCGCGACGGTCAAGGGCCTGTTCGACGCCATGGACCAGGTGCTGATGGACAGCCCGGGCAACATCGCCAAATGGGCGGCGCTCAATCGCGAATTCCACTCCGCGATCCATCGCGCGACCGGCCAGAAGCATCTCTGCCAGGTCGCCGGCAATCTGCGCGACGTGGTCGAGCAATATGTCAGGCTCGATGCGGCCATCGCCCAGAACATCGGCGAGGCGCAGAAGGACCATCGCAGCATCGTGCAGGCCTTCGAGGCGGGCGACGCCGAGCTCGCGGCCCGGCTGGCGCGCGAGCATTGCCAGCACACCTGCGATCGTCTGCTGGCGTCGCTGCGCCGGCAGGGTGCCACCAGCGGCAAGCGCTGACCCGAGCGGGCCGCCAGTCTCAATCACGATTCTCGCCGATCCGCCGCCCCGGCCAAATGATTGTCGGCGGAAGGTCGAGCGCGACCATCCGCCGGGTCGCGGCGCATCACCATTAACCGGAGGCAATGATGAAAGCGATGGACAAGGCTGCGGCCGATGTGACCGACGAGCTGATGACGAACATCATGGATGCGTTCAACCGGCACGACGTCGAGGCCATCGTCGGCTTCTTCGCCGAGGATGGCGTGTTCCAGACCGCGCGCGGCACGAACCACTTCGGCGAGCGCCTGGTCGGCAAACAGCAGATCCGCAACTTCCTCACCAAGCGCTTCAAGGCGATCCCGGACATGCAGTGGCTCGACGACAAGAACTGGTTCGTCGGCAATCGCGCGGTGTCGGAATGGCGCGTGGTCGCGACCGCGCCCACGGGCGAGAGGATCGAGGCGCTGGGTTGCGATATCTACGAGTTTGCCAAGGGCAAGATCAAGGTGAAGGATACCTACTGGAAGAGCCGAGAGAAGCTGCAGTGACGATCGGAGCCGACGCAATTGAGGGCAGGACAAGCGCGTTCGGGCGCTTGATCGGGCGGTTGGCTGGCCGCGGCCGCCCGGCCGGTGACGATAGCGCGCGCGACCCGCTGCAACTGCGCTGGGGCATCCTCTCGCTGCCGGGCGTGCTGGTGCTGGCCGCGATCTTCGCGGTCCCCGTCGCCGTGCTCGCGTCCAAGAGCTTCCTCAAGGATGCCGGCCGTGCCCGCATCGCGCCGGGCTTCACGCTCGACAACTACATCAGGTTCTTCACGGACTGGTTCTATTTCCGAGTCCTGTTCGACACGCTGGTGCTGGGTTGCGTGGTGGTGACGGCCTGCGTCATCCTCGCCTATCCGGTCGCCTATTTCCTGGCGCGCACGCGCAGCCGCTACCGCGGCTTCTTCATTTTCCTGGTCGTGGCTCCGCTGCTGATCAGCGTGGTGATCCGCAACCTCGGCTGGGTCCCCATGCTCAGCACAAACGGCTTCGTCAATTGGACGCTGCTGGCGCTCGGCGTGGTGGATCAGCCGCTGCGCCTGCTCAACAACTTCACCGGCGTCGCCATCGGACTCACCCACTCGCTGCTGCCCTATATGATTTTGACCCTGATCGCGGTGATCCAGCGCATCGACCACACCGTGGAGGAAGCCGCGCTCAATCTCGGCGCCACGCCGTGGCAGACCTTCAGCCGCGTCATCCTGCCGTTGAGCCGGCCGGGTCTGCTCGGCGGCTATCTCATCGTGCTGACCGCGTCGATCAGCGCCTTCACCACGCCGGCGCTACTCGGCGGGCGACGCGTCATCGTGCTGCCGATCTATATCGAGCAGCAGATGCGCCATGCGCTGCAATACGCCTGGGGCGCCACCGCCGCCGCCATCCTGCTGCTGACCGCCATCATCCTGACGCTGGCCTCGCTCAGCCGGTCGGAGGAGGCGCGCTGATGGGCCGCTGGTCGCTTCGCGCCGCCGTCACGATCGTCTTCGTCTTCCTGCTGCTGCCGGTGTTCTATGTCGTGATGAGCTCATTCAGCGCAACGGCGACGCTCGCCTTCCCGCCGCGCGCCTTTACGCTCGACTGGTACAACAAGATCCCGCCGCAGTACTGGGAGTCGCTGCGGCTCAGCCTCTACATCGCGATCCCGACCGCGGTCGTGTCGACCGTGCTCGGCACGGGGCTCGCCATCCGGATCGCGCGCTGGCGCGGGCCGGGACGGGCCGCGTTCAGCGCGTTCTGCCTGTCGCCGCTCATGGTGCCGCCGCTCGTCATCGGTGTGGCGATCTTCCAGTTCGGCATCCAGATGTGGGACTGGTTCGGCTTCAACCCGACGGGCACGGCCTACGCCATCATCGCGGGCCATATCGCGCTGGCCTTGCCCTTCGTGGTCCGCGCCGTGCTGGCGGGCCATGCCCATTTCGATGGCAGCCTCGAAGAGGCCGCGCTCAATCTCGGCGCCACACCGCGCCAGGTCTTCTTCAAGGTGACCATGCCGGCTCTGATGCCAGGAATCACGTCAGGTGCCATCTTCGCGCTGCTGCTGTCGCTCGACGACGTCCCGGTGGCCCTGCTGGTCGGGCGGGGCGACGATCAGACCTTGCCAGTCCGGATCCTGACCACGCTCGAATACAGCTACTCGCCCAACATCATGGCGATCTCCGCGATCATGATCTACGGCTCGCTGCTGCTGATGCTGCTGCTCGACCGGCTGATCGGGCTCGAGCGCCTGTTCGGCTTCGTCAGAAGCTAGCGCCAGCTAGTCCCGCACCATCGCCTCGAGCCAGGCGTGGTGCTGGTGGCGCTGGCCGAGCTCGCTCGATCGCGTGCCATAGCCGACACCCTTGTTGTTGACGCGCTCCTGGCCGATGCCGCGCGCCAGCAGGTTCCACTCGGTGCCTTGAGCCTCCAGCCCCTGCTGAACGCGCCGGAACGCCTCGAGATCGTCCGACTGCACGAAGGACGAGGCCGAGTGGGTCAGGTTCACATACTTGATGTGATTCTCGAAAATCTCCCTGGGCGCGCCCTTGAAGCGCATCGGAAAGATGCGGACCTCGGTGCGATCGACCGCGATCGGCATGATCACGCGAATCACATTCTGCACGAACAGGATGTCGAGGGTCGGGAAGATCGTCATGTTGTGGTAGGGCTGGCGCAGCACTTCCTCGGCGCGCTCCTTGCCATGCTTCTTGATCAGTTGCTTGCGGTATTTCTCCATAACGCCGCCGGCGGCCGGTTCCTTGATGATCGTGTCGGTCGCGCTGTGGCCGTTGGGGTAGGTGTAAACGCCGATGTCGAGGATGACCGGCGCGCCCGCCTTGTCGGTGAATTCGGCCTGGCCGCCGGTCTCGCCGGGACGGCGGTGGAACTGCTGGCCGTCATCGGCCACGGTCGAGGCGTGGGTCGACAACGTGTGGTAGCAATCGGTCAGGTTCTCGTACTGGTGCTTCCAGTTGCCGGCATATTCGTAGCGATGGCAGCCGCCGGCGAACTCGACCTCGCCCTCGGGCGAGCCGTCGGCGACATCATCCAGCCCCTGCTTCGCCTCGCCAAGCCAGTCGACCAAGTCGGGAACCTTGGCGCTCAGGCTCGCGAACACGAAGCCGCGATAACTCGCCACGCGCGCCACCTCGATCATGCCGAGCTTGGGATCCTTGAGATCGCATCCGGCGGGATAGTCGTCGGGCAGCGGCACCGCCGCCAGCCTTCCATCGGTGTGATACATCCAGCCGTGATAGAGGCAGCGGAACCGCTTGGCATTGCCGGCCTCCTCGTTGACCACCTTGGCGCCGCGATGGCCGCAGCGATTGTAGAGGACGCGCACCTTGCCGTCGGTGTGGCGCGCCATGACGACGGGTTGCCGGCCGATCCGCGTGCTGAAGAAGTCGCCAGGCTTCGCGACCTGGCTCTCGTGGCCGACGAAGATCCAGTTGCGCGCGAAGATGCGATGCATTTCGAGCTCGAACAGGTCGGCGTCGAGGAACACGCGGCGATGGACCCGGTCGTCGCGGACCAGTTCGCGCAACTCGCTCATGCTGATGTCACGCATGCATGACTCCACCAATTCCGGCCTAGGGTGAGCCGGCTCGGCGCGCGGGCACAAGTGCCGGCGCAACGCGGCGCCAATGGCTTTACGTTTGTAGATTGTCGAAAATCATGAGGCGGCGCAAGGCGGCCATTGAACCTCGGGCACGAATTTCCACCGCGCGTAAACAGGATTGACCGCCAGCGAAGTGCCGACCTAAGATATTCGACATTCGACAAACCGCCTGTGAGACTGCGGGGTCGGGTCGGACAGCGGCGAGCTTCGCGCGGACGCGCGCAGCCTCGGTTCGAAGACGCGTCCAAGGACAAAGCAACAACATGGAGGCTGCGATGAAGCGCTTGCTTGGCTCTGCAACACTCGCTTTGGGCGTGCTCGCCGCGGCCGCCGCGAACGGGCAGGAGATCACGCTCCGGATTGGCAATTACGGCGGCATCTTCACCGAAACGACCAACAGGTGCACGGCCGAGTACTTCACCTATCGAACCGGCCACAAGGTCCGCTTCACCGATGGCAATCCGACGGATCACCTGGCGAAAATCCTCGCGTCGCAAGGCCGCGGTGAGCCGCCGCTCGACCTCGCCTATCTCGACGACGGACCGCATGCGCAGGCTGTCGAATCCGGCGTGGTCGAAAAGATCGACCGGTCGATCATCACCAACGCCGAGTTCGTCTACGAAGCGGCGAAGGTGAAGGGCGATTTCGGCATCGGCATCAACACCTCGTCGGTCGGACTCGCTTACAACACCAAGATTTTCGCCGAGCAGGGCATCCCGGAACCCAAGTCGTGGGCCGATTTGTGGAACCCGAAACTCGCGAACCGTGTGGCGGTGCCGGACATCACCACCTCGGCCGGCATGAATTTCGTGATCGTCGCGGCTTGGCAGGTTGGCAAGGACGAGAGGGACGTCAAGGATGCGTGGAAGAAGATTGCGGACATGAAGCCGCACTATTTCTTCAAGTCGTCGGCGGATCTGAAATCGAAGTTCCTGGCGGGCGATGTATGGGCCGCACCCTGGTACAACGGCCGCTCCTGGCAGACCATCCGGGAAGGCTTCCCGATGAAGTACATCTTCCCCGACAATAAGGGATTTGCGCAGATCACCTTCCTCGATCCGGTCAAGGGCACGAAGTACAAGAAAGAGGTGATGCAGTACATCAACATCGCCCTCGACCCGATGGTGCAGCTTTGCAACTCGAGCTATCTACCCTATGGGCCGACCAACAAGACGCTGACCAACGTGCTGGCCGCCTATCCGCGCCTCTCCGAGCAGTTTCCCGCCTCGGACGCCGAGCTCAGCAAGATGGTTCTGGTCGACTGGGACGTCGTGAACCGCGACTTCCCGAAGTGGCTGGAGTCGTGGAACCGCTTCGTCGCCAAGTGAGCTGAGCTCTGAGCCTCGATCGACGCGGCGGCCGGGCGACCGGCCGCCGCTGTCGTTTTCAGAGATGATCGCGCGGGATTGTCGAGTCCCAGGATCGGCTGAAGACACGCCGGTCGCCCTCGAAGGCGTCGAGCGAGGCGCGTAGCCGGAAATCCGTGCGGGTCGAGGTCAGCACCGTGTTGGTGCGCGACGAGATGTGCCAGCCGTCGCGCTGCATGCCGACAGTCCAGCCGACTTCGGCGCGCGCCGAGGTTGGATCGTCCGGTCGGATCGCATAGGACGCATCGGCGCGCGCCTGCAGCGTCAGGCCAATTTCATCGATCCGCCTGGTCCCGGCATCCTCGTGATGGGTCACCTTGCTCTCGCCGCGGCCGACGTCGCGGATGATGGCGCGGCCATCGCTAGCCTCCTTGAGCGTCGTCATCTTGAGTGCTGGGGGAAGGACAGCCGGCGGCAGCGCCGTCATGCGCTCATCGCCCGGATCGGGCGGACGCACCGGCAGGTCGAGCGAGCTGGCGCCTGTGTAGATGGTCAGCGTGACTCGTTCCGGCATCGACCAGGCGATCGGCCAATAGGTGGTCGAGACCGCGAGGCGCAGGCGGTGGCCCGGTCGGATCGCCTGCCCGATATCGTTGAGCTGGACGCGCACGCGCATGCGCTTGCCGGGCGTCACCGCCTCGGGGAACTCGTGGCTCTTGCGATGGGTGAGATTGAGAAGGCCGTAGGTCAGCCGGGTCACGGCGCCATCCGGCGCCACGTCGTTGAGACGTACCGCGACCATGGCGACCGGACGGTCGGCGGCCAGCTCGAGCTCGGCGACCGGCGCGCCCAACAGCTCGAGCCGTTGTTCCTGCGGCGCCGTCTCGAAGACGAGGGAGCCGGCATCGTCCTGGCGCTGGTCGGTCGGCAGATCGGGACCGAGGCCATGCCCGCACCATTTGCCGGAGGCAAGACCGACGTCTTCGGGCGAGCAGATCGTCAATGCGGTCTCGCGGCCGGCTGACGCTTCCAGCTTGCCGATGTTGAGATGAAGGCGCTGCATCCTGATGCGCAACGAAGGCCAGGTCGATTCGCCGACCCAGCGGCCGTCGACGTTGTCGAGCCGCGCCAGCGGCGGCATGTAGTCCTGGATATAGGCGCGCAGCATCGGCCCGTTCATCATGCCGGTGTCGCGTCCCTTGAGCCAATGGTCCCACCAGCGCACGGCTTCCTGCAGGAAGCCGACGGCGGGGCCGGGTGCCGCCATATGCGGATAGCGATGGGCCCACTGTCCGATCCAGGCCAGCCTGGGCACCTCGAGGCCGGCGAGCAGGCGCGGGATTGCGTTGCTGTAGCCGTCATTCCAGCCGCCGACCGCGAAGACCGGGCATTGGATCGCCGAGAAGTCCTCGCACACCGACCCGTGCTTCCAGAACGCGTCGCGCCGCTGGTGACGCAGCCAAGTGTCGATCCACAGCCCGCTGCCATCGAGCCGCTGCATCCACATGTCGCGCCAGGCCGTGCCGACGATCGCCGGATCGGGCGGCCGCGTGTTGTGGGCGAACATGGTCGACGCCCATTTCATGTTGTCGTTGAGCAGGCAGCCGCCCATCCAGTGGATGTCGTCGGCATAACGGTCGTCGGTCGAGCACGAGGTGATCACCGCCTTGAGCGCCGGCGGCCTGAGCGCCGCGATCTGCAGCCCGTTGAAGCCACCCCACGAGTTGCCGATGATGCCGACCGCGCCGGTGCACCAGGGCTGGCGCGCGATCCATTGGATCGCCTCGCAGCCGTCGGACAGCTCGGACGGCAGGTACTCGTCGGTCAGCGCACCGTCGGACTCGCCCGAGCCGCGGATGTCGACGCGCACGCAGGCATAGCCATGCGCCGCCACATAGGGGTGTATCAGCGCGTCGCGCGGCGCCGTCCCGTCACGCTTGCGATAGGGGATGTATTCGATGACGCCGGGCACGGGATCGGCCGCGGCATCCTCGGGCAGCCAGATGCGCGCGGCGAGCCGCGTGCCGTCCGCCAGCGGAACCCACTCATTGGCGATCTCGTGGACGCGGCGGGTATGGGAGGTCGTATCGGCCATTTTGCCCTGCTGTTGAAATGTGCGGGGCTAGTCTATCGAAGTCTGATTCGGCCGCTAGACCTCAATTGGACGGTTCATCATGGTGGTTTCAGGATAGGCAGCATCGCAGGGGCTCCTTGCCGGTGGGGCGGAACTTAGGTCAGAAGTGCAGGACGCTGCCTAGCCTGTGCTATTCGTCGAGCGTACGGGGTTGACGATTGTTGTCGCCGAGACATTCATCTTTTCTGCGGCCGCTCGACCTCGCACCCGAAGAGGATGAATGTCCGTGCGCAAGGCGAAGCTGGCGCGGTCCAGGGGGTGAAAGTCCCGCATCGACAGCATTCGCTCGTCGCGCATCGACGACGTGCCGAAGGTCGAGCCTCAATTTTGCAACGCCGTGATCGCAGTCGCCGAAGGCCGTGCGCCTGAGCGGACGACGGCGCCGCCCTATGGCTGTTTCATCAAGTACGTCGGCACCTGAGCACCGTCGCTGCTGCCATATCTCCACCGGAGGCAGGCCTCCTGCCGCCGGTTTGCGATTCACATCATGAAGGTGCCTGTGGTGACGACGACGGCGCCGCCGCCGATCGTCGCGCGCACCAGCTTGCCGCGCTCGACATGGAGCGTCAGCTCGATCTGCGATGGTCGGCCCATGGCATAGCCCTGCTCGATGACGAAACGGTGCGTGCCGTCACCTGGCTTCTGGAACTCCATGATCGCGCCGGCAAAGCAGGCAGTGGCGAGGCCGGTCGCCGGGTCCTCGGCAATGCCGAATCCGGGTGCCAGCATGCGTGCATAATAATGATACGCGGAGTCGACCGGCTCGGCGCAGTAGACGAAGACTTGATTGCTGGCGGGATTGGCGGGCGTGCCGCTCGGCTTTGTGCCGGACAGCACAACGCGGTCGACTGCGGCGCGGCCGGCGACCGGGACGAGCGGGAAGGGGCCGCCCGCCGCGAAGATCGCCGCCGCGTGAGCGCCGAACCCGATGTCGCCGGGCTCGAGGCCGAGGACCGGGGCGAGCGTTGTGCGGTCGCCGAGATCGCCGACGCGCTCGGGCAGCTTCGGCAGTGAGAAGGTCGCCGAGCCGCTGCCGGTGCCGGTCACGGTGATCGCGCAGGGCACCGGCCCGACCTTTTCGCCCAGAACGAAGTCGAGCTTTCCTGGCGCGCCAGCCCTATCCGTCAATGCCAGCGCGACCGCCGTGCCAACCGTCGGGTGCCCGGCAAACGGCAACTCGCGCGCCGGCGTGAAGATGCGGATGAAGGCGCGCTCATCCGAACCGCGTGCCGGGAGCACGAAGACCGTCTCCGACAGGTTGAACTCGCGCGCGATCGACTGCATGGCGGCGTCCGCAATGCCGGTGCCGTCGAGCACGACCGCGAGCGGATTGCCAGCGAACCGCTCGGTGGTGAAGACATCCAGAGTGACGAACTCTCGTTTGCGCATATGGCACTCATCTCGGGTCAGGTTTCGCGAGCCGGAGGTGACTGCGCGAGGGCCCGCATTATTGCGCGATATCTCCAAAACGCTACAGCCAATAGGCTGGACCACTAAGCCCAATTCCACCTAACATTCCGCCATCGGGGGCGGCGCGCAGGGGCCGCGGCAAGGCTGGTTCATGCTCTTCTATGTGATGAATCGACTGGGATTGGCCGCGATGATCGTGGCCACGGCCCTGGCCATGCTGTTCGGCATGATTCACATCGTGCCGGGCGACCCGGCATCGATCGTGCTGGGGCCGCGCGCGACGCCGGAGATGGTCGCCGAATACCAGGCGCGCATGGGTCTCGACAAGCCTCTTCCCATGCAGTTCCTGGTGTTCTTCCTCAATGTCATGAAAGGCGATCTCGGGCGCGACGTCTTCACCAACCAGCCCGTTTTCGACCTGGTCATGACTCAGCTGCCGCACAGCCTGGCGCTGGCAGGCTTGGGCCTCGGCTGGGCCATCCTGATCGGCATTCCGCTCGGCTGCTTCTCGGCGATCAAGCGTGGCTCCTGGCTCGACCGGCTCACCGGCGTCATCTCGGTCAGTGCGATCGCCATTCCCTCTTTCGTGGTGGCGCTCTATGCGTTGCTCGTGTTCGCGGTGTGGCTGCGCTGGTTCCCGGCGATCGGTGCCGGCAAATCCGGCCAGATCGGCGAGCAGCTCTGGTATCTGGTCCTGCCGGCCTTCTCGATCGGTCTAGGCTGGGTTGGTTACCTGGCGCGGTTGGTGCGCGCCTCGATGCTGGAGATTCTCGGCGACAATCACATCCGCACGGCGCGCGCCTACGGGTTGCCGGAGCGCTGGATCGTCTATCGTTACGCGCTCAAGCTCGCCGTCCTGCCGACCGTGTCGCTGCTCGGCGTGGGCTTGGGCCGCCTGCTATCGGGCGCGGTCTTCGCCGAAATCGTGTTCGCCCGGCCCGGCGTCGGCAAGCTCGTCTATGACAGCGTGGTGTCACGCAACTACCCCGTCGTGCTAGGCGCGGTGCTGATCACGACCGGGCTCTTCGTCCTGTGCACACTTCTGGCCGACCTGATCAACGCCATGCTCGACCCGCGCGTGCGGGAGAAACTCTAGTGGCGCAGGGCGCTCCCGCTGTCGACGAACCCCGCCAGGCTAGACGCGGGCGCGAGCTGCGGCGCGGCGAGCGGCTCAGGCCGCCCACCATTCAAATCCGACAGCCCGTCCACGAAATCCCGATCTACGAGCTGCTCGATACCGCCGGCCTCGAGACGATCCATGACGCGTCGATGATCATCCTCGAGGAGGTCGGCATCGAATTCCGCGATGCTGAGGCGCTCGATCTGTGGCGCGCCGCGGGCGCGGAGGTGCGCGATCAGCGCGTGCGCATTCCGCGCGAGCTGCTGCTCGCCAAGCTGGCGCTGCTGCCGGAGACTTACGTGCAGCACGCGCGCAATCCGGAGCGGAACGTCGTGGTCGGCGGCCGCCACATGGTCTACGCGCCGGTCTATGGCTCGCCCTTCGTGCGCGGCTTCGACGGGCAGCGGCGCTACGGCACGCTCGATGACTTCCGTAACCTCGTGAAGCTGACCTACATGGCCGGCTGCCTGCAGCATTCCGGCGGCGTGGTGTGCGAGCCGGTCGACGTGCCGGTGCCCAAGCGCCATCTCGACATGGTCTACAGCCACATCAAGTACTCGGACAAGCCGTTCATGGGCATGGTGACGGCACCCGAGCGGGCGCTCGATTCCGTGCGGCTGGCCGAGATCGCCTTTGGCCGCGAGTTCGTCGACCGCAACACGGTGATGACCTCGGTGGTCAACTGCAACTCGCCGCTGGTGTGGGATGGCATCATGCTCGGCGCGCTCAAGGTCTATGCGCGCCATAACCAAGCGGTCCTGGTCACACCCTTCATCATGGCAGGCGCCATGGCGCCTGCGGCGACGGCGGGCGCCATCGCTCAGCTCAATGCCGAGGTTCTCGCCGGCTTGGCTTTCACGCAGCTCGTGCGACCCGGCGTGCCGATGGTCTATGGCAGCTTCGTCACCACCGTCTCGATGCGCTCCGGCGCGCCGATGATGGGTACGCCCGAGCCGGCGCACATGATCTATGCCTGCACTCAGCTCGCCCGGCGCTACAAGCTGCCGGTGCGCACCGGCGGCATGCTGTGCGGCTCCAAGATCGCCGATGCGCAGGCGGCCTTCGAATCGATGCAGACCATGATCCCGACCTTGATGGCCGGCACCAATTTCGTGCTGCATTCGGCCGGCTGGCTCGAGGCGGGGTTGTGTGCCGGCTACGGTAAGTTCGTCATGGACTGCGAGCAGATCGCCATGCTGCAGAAGTTCGGCCAGGGCATCGACGTGTCGCCCGAGGGCATCGCGCTCGACGCGGTGCGCGAGGTGGGTCCCGGCGGCCACTATCTCGGTTGCGCGCACACCATGCGCCACTACCAGGATGCCTTCTTCCTGCCGGAGATCGCCGACAACAATTCGGTCGAGCAGTGGGAAGCCGAGGGAGCACACGACACCAATGCGCGGGCCACGGCGGTGGCGGAGCGGATGCTGAAGGAATACCAGGCGCCGCCGCTCGACCCGGCGATCGACGAGGCGCTGCTCGACTACGTGGCGCGGCGCAAGGGCGAACTGGCGGATACGGTCAGATGACGACACGCAAGATCAAGGAATGGGAGCATATCTGGGTCCCGATGCCCGACGGCGTGCGGCTGTCGGCGCGCATCTGGCTGCCCGAGGACGCCGAGACCGACCCGGTTCCGCTCGTCGTCGAGTACATCCCCTATCGCAAGCGCGACGCCACGGTCGTGCGCGATTCCATGATGCATCCCTACTTCGCCGCGCGCGGCTATGCCAGCGCGCGGATCGACACGCGCGGTGCCGGCGATTCCGAAGGCGTGATGACCGACGAGTACACCCAGCAGGAGCTCGAGGACGGACGCGATGCGATCCAATGGCTGGCGTCCCAGCGCTGGTGCACGGGCAAGGCCGGGATGCTCGGCGGTTCCTGGGGCGGCTTCAACTCGCTGCAGGTGGCGGCGCTTCGGCCGCCGGCGCTCAAGGCGATCATCACGGTGGTGTCGACCGATGACCGCTATGCCGACGACATGCACTACATGGGCGGCTGCCTGATGAACGACATGATGTCATGGGGGCAGCAGTTCTTCGCCCAGCTTGGCCGGCCGCCCGATCCGGCGATCAACCCGGACAGTTGGCGCGACATGTGGCGCCAGCGCTACGAACGGATGGAGCCGGCGATCGGCACCTGGCTCAAGCACCAGCGGCGCGACGCATTCTGGAAGCACGGCTCCGTGTGCGAGGATTTCAGTCGCATCGATTGCGCGGTCTATGCGATCGGCGGCTGGGTCGACGGCTACTCGAACGCCGTATTCCGCATGCTCCAGGGGCTCAAGGGACCGCGCAAGGGGCTGGTCGGCCCGTGGGGCCATGGCCGGCCGCACTTCGCGCCGCCCGGTCCGCAGATCGGCTACCTCCAGGAAGCGCTGCGCTGGTGGGACCACTGGCTCAAGGGCATCGACACGGGCATCATGGCCGAGCCGATGTTCCGGGCGTGGATGCAGGAGAGCATCCCGCCGGTGACGCGCATCGAGGTGCGGCCGGGCCGCTGGGTCGCCGAGCCCGGCTGGCCATCGCCCAACATCAAGCCGAAGCGCCTGTTCCTCAATCCGGGCGTGCTCGGCGACGCGGCGGCACCCGAGCAAGCCATACAGGTGCGCTCGCCCAATTGGGTCGGAATTGCCGGCGGCGAATGGTGCCCGTTCGGCCTCGGCGGCGTCGGTGACGAGCTGCCAATGGACCAGCGCATCGACGACGGCGGTTCGCTCGTCTTCGACATGGCGCCGCTGACGGCGCCGCTCGAAATTCTGGGCGCGCCGATCGTCACCGTCGAGCTGCATTCCTCCCATCCGCGCGCGCAGATCGCCGCGCGCCTGTCCGATGTGGCGCCCAATGGCGCCGCGACTCGCGTGACCTATACCGTGCTCAATCTCACGCATCGCGACAGCCACGAGCATCCGACGCCGCTCGAGCCCGGGCGGCGCATCCGCGTGCGCCTGCAGCTCAACGAAATCGCCCACGTCTTTCCGGCGGGTCACCGCATCCGCCTGTCGCTGTCGACCTGCTATTGGCCAATCGTCTGGCCGGCGCCCGATCCTGCGACGTTGACCGTCCACGCGGGCGCCAGCCAGCTCGAGCTGCCGGTGCGCGCGCCGCGCGCCGAGGACGCGAAACTCCGGCCGTTCGAGCCGGTCGAAACCGCGCCCAAGGCCAGGACGACCATGGTCAGGCCCGATCGCATCGACCGCACGATCCGCACCGACGTCGCGACCGGCGAGACGGAGTACGCGATCCATCGAGACGATGGCGCTGCGTGCATCGAGGCGACCGGCACGGTGGTCGAGACGATCAAGACGCTGCGCTACACGACCCACGAGGATGATCCGCTGCGCACGCGCGCCACGGCCGAAGTGACCTTCAAGTTCAGCCGCGGCGAATGGCGCCCGGAGATCCGAACGCGGGCGCAGCTCACGGGCGATGCGACGACGTTCACGCTGCAAAGCGATCTCGACGTCTACGACGGCGACCAGCGCGTCTTCGCGCGGAGTTGGACGCAGCGGATTGCGCGGGATCTTGTGTAAGGGGCAATCGATGCAAGGCACTGCCGACGCACCGGGCGATCTCGTCGACCTCGATCGCTATCTTCTGAACTCAGAATCCGGCCGCGCTGCCATCATCGCCGAAGGGCGCCGGCAACTGGCCGTGGATGGCTGCGCCATTCTGCCGGGTTTCGTACGCCCTGATGCCGTCGCGCGCATGGCGGCCGAGGTCATGGATCTGCTGCCGGGAGCCCATCGGCGCGACCTCATGCTCGGCGCCTATGGAGATGTGTCGGCCGAGGGGCTGCCGTCGGACGATCCGCGTCTGCGACGCACGCCATACAGCATGCATGCGGTGGCGACGGATCAGTTTGAGCCGGCCGGCCCAGTGCTGCGGCTCTACATGTGGGACGGTCTCACGCAGCTGATCTCCGACATGCTGGACGAACCCGTGCTCTACCGTGTTGCCGATCCGCTGATGTCGTGCAATGCGACCATTCTCGGCGAGGGCGATCAGCATGGCTGGCATTTCGACAGCAACGATTTCGTGATCTCGCTGCTGCTCCAGGCGCCCGAAGGCGGCGGCCGTTTCATCTTCGCGCCCGGCATCCGCAGCGACTCAGAACCCAGCTATGCCGACGTTGCCGCCGCCATGGATGGCGACGCGTCGCTGCTGCGCGAACCGCCGATGGAAGCCGGCGCGCTCATCCTGTTCCGCGGCAAGTATTCCATCCATCGCGTGACGCCGGTCACCGGCACACGCAAGCGCATCATCGCTCTCTTCAGCTACGATCGCCGGCCGGACATGCAGTTCTCCGAGCGATCGCGCCTGAACGTGTTCGGGCGCACGCAGGCGCGCCCGCGCTCGGCGGTTGCGGCCGAATGAGGCTCGACCGGCCCATGTGGTCATGCCATCGTTGACGCCAGGGAATTCGGACTACGAACAGGAGGGAGGCTAATATGTTGAAATCAAGGATCAATCGGCGCGAGTTCCTCGCCACGACGGCGCTCGGGGGCGCCATCGCGGCGGCCGGGCCGTACCGGCCGGCCGAGGCGCAGACCAAGTCGCTGAAAGTGCGCTCCTACATCGCACCCGAGCGCCTCGACCCCATCCACTATCTCGGTGCGCCGGAGGCCGACATCTTCGACTGTCTCTATCCCGGACTGATCTCCTACAAGCCGGGCAAGGAATGGGGCTGGCAGCTCGATGCGGCGACCTCGATCGAGCAGGTCGATCCGACGCATGTCAAGTTCGAGCTGAAGAAGGGCCTGGGCTGGAGCGGCGGCAACGGCGAAGTGACCGCCGAGGATGTCAAGTTCTCCTACGAGCGGATCGCCAAGCCGGAGAACAAATCGCCCTACCGCGGCGATTGGGAAGCGCTCGACCGGGTCGATGTGACGTCGAGCCACACGGGCGTCATCGTGCTCAAGGAGCCATTCATTCCGCTGTTCAGCACGACCTTGCCGCGCGCGGCCGGCAACATCGTGTGCAAGAAGGCGGTCGAGAAGCTCGACGGGCAGCGCTTCACGCTCGAACCGCCCGCGACATTCGGCGCTTACAAGATCAAGAAGATCGAGCCGCGCGTGCGCTTCACCTTGGAACGCAATCCAGGCTGGCCCGGCGAGCGCGCCATGTTCGACGAGGTCGATTTCGTTGTCGTGACCGATGCCAATGCGGCCGAGACGGCGTTCGCCACCGGCGAGCTCGATGTGGCACTGCTGCCGATGACGGCCGTGCCGCGGCTGCGCAAGGCGATGCCGCCCAAGTCCAAGCTCGTCGTGTCGCCCTCGCTCGCCTATTGGTGGCTCGGCATGCAGATGGAGGATGGCATCTTCAAGGACAAGCGCGTCCGCCAGGCGGTGCAGTACGCCGTCGATGCGCAGTCCGTGCTCGACGGCGCGTTCTTCGGCGTGGCCGAGCGCTCGACCGGCATCATCGCGCCGGGCATGATCGGCCACCGTCCGGCCAACAAGATCGCCAAGCCCGATCTCGATCGGGCGCGCAAGCTGCTCGCCGAGGCCGGCCATCCGCGCGGCTTCAAGACCGAGATCGGCGTGCGCAACTCGGCCGAGTTCATCAATGTCGGCCAAGTGATCGCCGCCGGCCTCGCGCAGGTCGGCATCCAGGCCGAGGTCGCACCGTTCGATTCGGGCGTGCAGAAGGCCATGGCCAGCGACAAGGCCGGCGGCTGGAAGAAGATGCAGATGCACGTCGTGCGCTTCTCCATGGCGCCCGACCCGAGCTGGGCGACCGTGTGGTTCACCAAGGAGCAGATCGGCGAATGGAACTGGGAGCGCTTCCCGGATGCCGAGTACAACGACCTGCACAAGGCGGCGCTGCGCGAGTACGACGCCAAGAAGCGGCACGACATGTATGTCCGCATGCAGGACATCATGGAGGACTCGGGCGCCTATGTGTTCCTCACCCACGGCGTCAATCCGGTTCTGCACCGCGACCACTTCATCCCGGCGCTGGCCCCGGACGGCAATCGCGTCTATGTGACGAAGTTCAAGTCGACGTAATCCAAAGGTCTCGGAACAACCCCTCTTCCGATCAGGGAGAGGGGTTGAGCCGAGGATGGCAAGCGATCGATACTCGCTTCAAGTATGGCTGCAACTGACACGGTGACAGCCGCGCCGCGGGTCGAGGCGTCGGCATCGGCGTGGCGGCGTCTGCTGGCCGACCCGCTCGGCGCCTTCGGGCTGGCGCTGGTCGTGCTCATCGTGGCGAGCGCGATTTTCGCCGACTGGCTCGCCCAGTACCCGCCGACCCAGCTCGATATCCGCAACAAGTTTTCCGAACCCACGCTGATCCATTGGTTGGGCACGGACCATCTCGGCCGCGACACCTTCAGCCGCGTCGTCTATGGCGGCCGCATCGCGCTATGGGTCTCGCTGGTCGCCGTGTCGATCTCGCTCGTGCTTGGTCTCGTGCTCGGCATGCTGGCCGGCTACGGGCCACGCTGGCTCGACAGTTTCCTGATGCTGGTGTTCGACGCCGTGCGCTCGTTTCCGACCATCATGTTCGCGCTGGCCGTCGTCATCATGCTGGGCCCGAGCCTCGAAACCGTGATCTTCATCGTCGTCGTCACCTCGATCCCGGTCTACGGGCGGATCGTCCGCACGCTGACCCTTTCGATGCGCGTCAACGAGTTCATCCTGGCCGAGCGGTCGCTCGGCGCCGGTCCGGTGCGCGTCCTGTTCCATCACGTTCTGCCCAACGTGATCGGCCCGGTGCTGATTCTGGCGAGCATGGAAATACCGGTCGTCATCACCATCGAGGCCGGATTGAGCTTCCTCGGCGTGGGCGTACGACCGCCGACGCCGAGTTGGGGCTCGATCCTCAATGATGGTTATGCCTTCATCCGCGACACGCCCTGGCTGGTTCTGGCGGGCGGCATGCCCGTGATCGTGACGACGCTCGGCTTCACCTTTCTCGGCGAATCCCTGCGCGACATCTTCGATCCACGCCTCAGGCGCGATTGACGGTCCCGCAGTGGCCCGGCCGATCCTCGACATACGCGACCTCAGCGTCAGCTTCGCCACGCCGCGCGGCTCGGTCGAGGCACTGCGCGACGTCAGCCTGACCGTGCCGCAAGACAGCATCGTCGGCATCGTCGGCGAAAGCGGCTGCGGCAAGACCACCCTCATCTCGACTGTGCTGCGGCTGCTCGCCTATAACGCGACGGTCAAGTCGGGCGAGATCGTCTTCGAGGGCGAGAACGTCCTCGCCATGAGCGACGAGCGGCTGCGCGACTTGCGCGGCCGCCAGGTCGCCATGGTGTTCCAGGATCCGATGACGGCGCTCAACCCCGTGCTGTCGATCGCGACCCAGATGCTGGACATCCAGTATCGCGAACCCATTCCGACCACGGAAAAGCGCCGGCGGGCCATCGACATGCTGCGCCGCGTCGGCATTCCCGACCCGGAACACCGCCTGGAAGGCTATCCGCACCACTTCAGCGGCGGCATGCGGCAGCGCATCTCGATCGCCATGGCGCTCCTGATGAACCCGGCCCTGCTCATCGCCGACGAGCCGACCACGGCGCTCGACGTCACGCTCGAGGCCCAGATCATTCGCCTGCTGCGCGACCTCAAGCGTGAGTTCAAGGGCTCGATCCTGTTCGTATCGCACAATCTTGGGCTGATTGCCGAGCTGTGCGACGAGGTCGTCGTTATGTATGCCGGCGAGATCGTCGAGCAGGGCAGCGTGCGCCAGCTCTTCCACGATGCGCGCCACCCGTACACGAGGCTGCTGCTCGAATGCGATCCGGCGCGCATCGAGAAGGCGTCGCGGCACCTGCCTACCATCGCCGGCAACCTGCCCGATCTCGCCCACCTGCCGGGCGGTTGTATCTTCGCGCCGCGCTGCCCCAGGGTCCATGAGCCGTGCCGGCGCGAGGCGCCACAGAACTATGCCGCAAGCAAGGGCCACGACGTCCGCTGCTTCCTGGTGCGCGATGGCTGACGCGGCACTCCTCGTGGCCGAAGGAATCCGCGTGCGCTTCCGTACGGTCGGCTTCGTGCGCGCGCTCATCCAGGGAATCCGCGATCCTTTCATCGATGCGGTGCTCGACGTCAGCTTCGCCTTGGGGCCGGGCGAAACATTCGGCCTGGTCGGCGAAAGCGGCTCGGGCAAGACGACGCTGGTGCGGTCGATCGTCGGGCTCGTCGACCTCGCCGCCGGCGTCGTGCGGTTCGACGGCGCCACCATCGTCGATCGCTCGGATTCGGGCCTGCGCACGATCCGCCGCAACGTCAGCATGATGTTCCAGGATCCAGTGGCTAGCCTGTCGCCGCGCAAGACCGTGCGTGCGTTGGTGACGGAGCCCTTCCACATTCACGACATGACAGATCGCGATCTCGATGTCGAGGCGCGCCAGCTCATGGGCATGGTCGGCCTGCCCGTCCAATTGCTCGCAAACTATCCGCATCAGTTGTCCGGCGGCCAGGCGCGCCGCGTCGGCGTGGCGCGCGCGCTGGCGCTGAGGCCCAAGCTCATCATCGCCGACGAGCCAACCGCCGGTCTTGACGTATCGGTCCAGGGCGAAGTGCTCAATCTGATGAACGAGCTGCAGACCGATCTCGGGCTCAGCTACATCATCGTGACGCACAATCTGCCGATGATCCGGCACGTCAGCGACCGGCTCGCCATCATGTATCTTGGCCGCTTCGTCGAGGAAGGCCCGACGGCCGCCATCTTCGCGGCACCCCGCCATCCCTACACGCTAGCGCTGCTCGGCGCGGTGCCCCAGCCCGATCCGGACAAGCGGCGCGAGGAGATCGGATTGATTGGCGAGGTGCCGTCGCTGCGCAACCGGCCGAGCGGCTGCGAATTCCACACCCGCTGCCTCTTTGCCCAGGAGCGCTGCCGTGTCGAAGGCCCGGTCCTGCGCGAAATCGAGCCGGGCCGCCGGGTGTCCTGCCACTTCCCGCGGATGTAGCATCTGCTGTTGTTGGTAGGGGCGCGGCATGCCGCGCTCTTTCGGTCCGGGGGCTTTCGCCAGTATCGCAGCGCGCGGGCGCAGCCTGCTGCGCCCCTCCAGAGCTAGGTCGAGAACTTATTCCTTCACTCGCTCGATCAATGCCGTCGCCGCTGCCGGGTTGCGTACCTTGGCACCACCGATGATGTAGACGAAGACCTCGCGCTTCTTCTTGGCGGCCTTCACCCTGCCGATCAGCGGCAGGTCGTCCGGCGCACCGCCGGCAGCCCAAAGTTTGGCACGCTTGGCCCAACGGTCGAGATCGGAGTCCGAATACCCCGCCTTGATCCTCTCGGAGCTGCGCTGCAATCGCGCATAGACGAAGTCCGCGGTCACATCGGCAATCTCGGGGTATTCGTCGGATTCCGCATGGCCGATGGCGACGTTGCTCTCGCGCAGCAGCGCGATGAAGTCCGGCACGAGAAAGCTCTCATGGCGCACCTCGAGCACATGCATCAGGCGCCGGGCCCCCGCCTTGCGCGGCAGCAGCTTGAGGAAGGCGCCGACATCCTCCTTGTCGTATGTCTTGTGGGGCGCCAGCTGCCAGAGCAGCGGCCCGAGCTTGTCGCCGAGCTCGAGCACACCGCTCTTGAAGAACCAGTCGAGGCGGTCGGCCGCGTCGGCCAGCTTGCGGCTGTTGCCGATGGCGCGGTGGCCCTTGACCGAAAACATGAAGCCGTCGGGTGTTTCCGCCCGCCATTTCCGGAAGCTGGCCGGCGATTGCGTCCGGTAGAACGTGCCGTTGATCTCGATCGTGGTGAGATGGCGGCTCGCATAGCGGAGCTCGTCCGCCCGCTTGACGTCCTTGGGATAGAAGGCCCCGCGCCACGGCTTGAAATTCCATCCGCCGACGCCGACGCGAATCATGAAATGTTCCGTTCAAAGGACTTCGACTATTGATGGCGTGGACTTGACGCCCGCCGACACGCTGGCGATTGTACCGCCATGGCCAAAGCTGCGAACAGCCGGATCATGTGCGACCTGGATTGGAACAAGCCGGGTCGCCAGGTTTCCGTGCTGCGCGTGCCGCAGTCGCGCGACGATGCCGGCTGGGGCACGGTCGAGATTCCGATCATGGTGACCGCGGGGAGCGAGGCGCGCGGGAAGGGGCCGACCGTCCTTTTCACCGGCGGCGTCCATGGCGACGAATACGAGGGGCAGATCGCGATTTCGCGTCTGGCGCGCAGCCTCGACCCACGACGTCTCAAGGGGCGCGTGATCATGATACCCGCGGTCGACCTGCCGGCCGCGCTGGCCGGGCGGCGCCTCTGCCCGCTCGACAATCGCGATCTCAACCGCTGCTTCCCGGGCGATCCCAGGGGCACGTTCTGCCAGATGCTGGCGCACTATATCGATTCCGTCATCCTGCCCATGGTCGACGTCTCGGTCGACGTGCATTCGGCCGGACACTCCGCGGACTCCGCGCTCAGCACCAACATGCATCATCGCGCCGACGCGACAACGATGAAGCGGACGCTTGCGCTCGCGGCTGCCTTCGGCGCGCCGTACAACGTCGTGTTCTGGGGCGTCGACGAGGGCGCCACGCTGACGTCGTCGGTCGAGCGGCGCCAGATCCTCTCGATCGGCACCGAGCTCGGCGGCTATGGCCGCGTCTCGGTCGACGGCGTGCGTGTCGCCGAGCGCGGCCTGGCCAATGTGCTGAAGCATCTGGGCATGATCGCCGGCAAGCCCGAGACGGCCCAGGCCGACGGCGCCGCCGGCACACGTCACATGATGGTGCGCGACAACGTCGCCTACACCTTCTGCCCGGCCGAAGGGCTGTTCGAGCCGCGCCACACGGCGGGCACATCGGTCAAGAAAGGTGCCACCGCTGGCCTCGTGCATTTCGTTGAGGATCCGTCGCGCGAGCCGATCGAGCTCAAATACCGCCAGAGCGGCGTGCTCTGGATGGCCATGGGGCCGGGGCGCTGCCGCAAGGGCGACACGCTGGCCGTGGTCATGCGCGACTACGAGGGGGGATGACGATGGCAGCGAAAACGCAGGCAAAGACCCGGGTCTTCAGCGACGTCGACTACGAACGCAAGGGCAAGCAGGCGACCGTGCTGCGCGTGCCGCAGTCGCGCAACGATTCGGGCTGGGGCGTGGTCCAGATCCCGATCACCGTACTCAAGAACGGCAAGGGGCCGACCGTGCTCTTGACCGGCGGCGTCCATGGCGACGAGTACGAATCGCAGATCGCGATCTCCGAGCTGGCGCGCACGCTCGAGCCGTCATCGGTTCAGGGACGTTTGATCATCATTCCCGCCTTGCACTATCCGGCTGCGGTCAACGGCACGCGGCTGTCGCCGATCGACAACAAGGACCTCAATCGCTGTTTCCCCGGCCGGCCCGAAGGCACCTTCGCCGATGTGCTGGCGCACTATGTGACCGAAATCCTGCTGCCGATCACCGACGTCAACCTCGACCTGCACTCCGGCGGCCGGGCCATGGAGTTCGTGCCCAGCACGACGGCGCACGTGCTCGACGACAGGGCGAAGATGGCGGAGACCGAGGCGCTGGCGCTCGCCTTTGGCGCGCCCTACCACGTCGTCATCAAGGAGGTCGATGCCGGCTACACCTTCATGACCACATGCGAGCGGCGCGGTGTGACCGCGATCTCGAGCGAGCTCGGCGGGGGTAACCGCGTGTCGATTCCGGGCCTCGCCTCGACAAGGCGCGGCATCATGAACGCACTGAAGCATCTGGGCGTGATCCGCGGCAAGCTCGACAAGTCAGGCCCCAAGACGCGCGTCGTCACGGTGCCCGACTATGGCTGCTATGCCTTCGCGCCCCAGGCCGGGCTGTTCGAAGCCTACCACCCCTTGGGCGCCAAGGTGCGCAAGGGCGAGGCCGCAGGCGCGCTGCACTTCATCGACGATCCGCACCGCAAGCCGATCATCATCGATTATGGTTACAGCGGCGAGCTGTGGTGCACGCGTGGCCAGGGCCAGGTGTCGGCCGGGGATCCCGTGGCCGTGCTGGTGGCGGTACGGTAGACCGGAGCTCTCGCGTCAGGAGATCGGCCGCACCAGGTGGCACGCGGCTGCGTGGCCGGGAGCCACGGCATGCAGAACCGGCTCGACGATTCGGCACTGCGCCTCGGCGAGCGGGCAGCGCGTGTGGAAGCGGCAGCCCGCTGGCGGGTTGATCGGGCTAGGCACATCGCCCTGGAGCTGGATGCGCCGGCGCGGCCGGTCGGGATCGGGGGTCGGCACCGCAGACAGGAGCGCCTGGGTGTACGGGTGCCTGGGGCGCGCGAACAGCTCGTCGGTCTCGGCCAGCTCGACGATGCGGCCGAGATACATGACGGCGACGCGGCTGGCGATGTGACGAACCACCGCAAGGTTGTGCGAGATGAACAGGTAGGTCAGGCGCAGCTCGCGCTGGAGCTCCTGCATGAGGTTGATGATCTGGGCCTGTATCGACACGTCGAGCGCCGAGACCGGCTCGTCGCAGACCAGGAAGGCCGGCTGCAGCGCCAGGGCGCGGGCGATGCCGACGCGCTGGCGCTGGCCGCCGGAGAATTCATGGGGATAGCGCCGCGCATGGTGCTGCGCGAGACCGACCAGGCTGAGCAGCTCGCGGACCCGGCGCGCGCGTCCGGCGGCGTCGCCGATGCCGTGGATCACCAGCGGCTCGGCCAGGATCTCGCCGACGGTCATGCGCGGATTGAGCGACCCGACCGGGTCCTGGAAGATGATCTGGAGGTCGCGGCGGCGCGCCCGCAGGGCTTCGCCGGCGAGCGCAGCGACATCTTCGCCCTTGTAGCGGATCGACCCGGCGGTCGGCTCGACCAGGCGCAGCAGCAAGCGCCCCGTCGTCGACTTGCCGCAGCCGGACTCGCCGACCAGCGCCAGGGTCTCACCCGTGCGGATGTCGAAATCGACACCGTCGACCGCGCGCACGGTGCCGAGGTTGCGGCCGAGGATGAAGCCCTTGCGCAGCGGAAAGTGTTTGGTCAGGCCGCGCGCCTCGATCAGGACCGGATCCGTCACGGGTCGGCCCCATCGAGGCGATAGCCGCCGTGGCGGATGCACGCCGCGCGCTGCCGCTCGGCCAAGGCGAGGAGCGGCGGGTCGATCTCGCGGCACGGGTTGCGCACATAGCGGCAGCGGGGATTGAACCGGCAGCCCGCGGGCATGGCGCCCGGCGCCGGCACGGTGCCATCGATGGCGACGAGCCGGCCGCGCGGGCCGTCGAGCGGCGGAATCGAAGCAAGCAGCCCTTCGGTATAGGGATGCATCGGCGTCTTGAAGGCGGCGCGTACGGGCGCCTCCTCGACGATCCGGCCGGCATACATGACCAGCGTGCGCTGGGCGAACTCAGCGACCACGCCGAGGTCGTGGGTGATGAGGATGACGGCCATTGCCATGTCGCGCTGGAGCTGGCGCAGCAGATCCAGGATCTGCGCCTGAATGGTCACGTCGAGTGCGGTCGTCGGCTCGTCGGCGATCAGCAGTTGCGGCCGGCAGGCGAGCGCGATTGCGATCATGACGCGCTGGCGCATGCCGCCGGACATTTGGTGAGGATAGTCGTCGATGCGGCGCTCGGCCGACGGGATCTCGACCAGGCGCAGCAGCTCGAGCGCCTTGGCGCGTGCGGCGTGGCGACCCATGCCCTGGTGGTGCCGCAGCGTCTCGATGATCTGGTCGCCGACCGAGAACACCGGGTTGAGCGAGGCCATCGGCTCCTGGAAGATCATGGACATGGCGGCGCCGCGGATGTGCTGCATCTCGGCCTCGCTCTTGGCGAGCAGATCCTCGCCGGCGAGGCGAATCGTGTCGGCCGTCACCCGGCCGGGCCACGAGATCAGGCGCATGATCGACAGCGCCGTCACGCTCTTGCCGCTGCCGCTCTCGCCGACGATGCCAAGGACCTCGCCGGGCGCGACATCGAAGTCGATCCGGTCGACCACCGCGGTGACACCGGCGGCAGTCGGAAAGGTGGTGACCAGGCCGCGCACCTGGAGGAGGGGGGTGGCGTTCACCTGCCCTCCACGCGCAGCCGCGGGTCGAGCACGTCACGAAGTCCATCGCCGAGCAGGTTAAGGCCGAGCACGGTCGTCATGATGGCGATGCCGGGCCAGATCGTGATCCATGGGGCCTCGGCGATGTAGTTGCGTCCTTCCGCAATGATGTTGCCGAAGGTCGGCGTAGGTGGTCGCGGGCCGACGCCGATATAGCTCAGCACCGCTTCGGCCAGGATCGACAGGGCGAAGATGAAGGTGAGCTGGACGATGAGCGGCGCCAGGCTATTGGCCAGGATGTGGCGAAACAGGATGCGCAGATGGCCGGCACCAAGCGCACGTGCCGCCTCGACGAACTCTGTCTCGCGTACGACCAGGACCGAGGCGCGCACGATGCGCGCCGTACGCGGGGTGTAGGCGACGGTCAGCGCGATCACCGCGTTGAACAGCGACGGCCCCAGTGTGGCACCGATGGCGATTGCCAACAGGATCGGCGGGAATGCCATGAGGCCGTCCATCACGCGCATGATCACGTTGTCGAGTTGGCGCACGTAGCCCGATACGGCGCCGATCAGCGTGCCGAATACGGCAGTCAGCATGACAACCAGCAGGCCGATGACGAGCGAGACGCGACTGCCGTGCAGAACGCGACTCAGGATGTCCCGGCCGAAATTGTCCGTGCCCAGCAGATGCACCTGGTTGGGCTCACCCAGGCGGTAGCGGTAGTTGTTCTGCAGGGGATCGTGCGGCGCGAGCAGGTCGGCGAAGAATGCGATCAAGACCACCACGACGAACATCGTGAAGCCGATGGCGAAGGAGCGGTTGCGAAACAGCCGGCGCAGCAGCGCCGGATCGACGATGCGCCCGAGCATGCCGCGGTCGTCGTCGGTGAGATCAGCGGTCGTCATAGCGCACGCGAGGGTCGACATAGGCGTAGAGCAGGTCGACCGCAATGTTGACGAAGACGTAGATCGAGGCGAGCAGCAGGAGCCCGCCCTGGATGACGGGATAGTCGCGCCGCAGCACGGCGCCGATGATCAGGCGTCCGACGCCGGGCAACGCGAAGACCTGCTCGATGACGACGGCGCCACCGAGCAATATGCCGACGACCACGCCGGCGACCGTGATGACGGGGATGAGCGCATTGGTCAGCGCGTGCTTGCCCACGACCTTGAAGCCGGGCAGACCCTTGGCACGCGCAGTGCGCACGAAATCCTGGCGCAGCACTTCGAGCATGCTGGACCGCGTGATGCGCGCCAGCAGGCCCATTTGCGTGGTCGCGAGCGTCAGCGCCGGAAGCGCCATGGAGCGCGCCCAGCCGACGAAACTCTGGTCGATCGGCACGAAACCGCTCGATGGCAGCCAGCCCAATGCCACCGCAAAGACGTAGATGCCGACTAGGCCGAGCCAGAAATCAGGGATCGAAAGGCCGAGCAGGGCGAGTGTCATGAACGACTGGTCGAGCCAAGTGCCATGCCGGACCGAGGCGATCACGCCGCTGAGCACGCCGAGGAGAAGCGATAGCGTGAGCGCAATGGCGGTCAGCGACAGAGTCACGGGCAGGCGCTCGACGATCGCCTGGCCGACGCCACGGTTGAGCAGGAAGGACTGGCCGAGGTCGCCCTGCACAAGATTGCCGTACCAGTGCAGCATCTGCAGGTGCCAGGGCTTGTCCAGGTTGAGCCGCATGCGGATGCGCTGGAGTTCCTCCGCAGACGCACCGGGATCGGCAATCGTCGATGCGACGTCGCCGGGCACCAGCCAGATCAGCAAGAACGAGACGAGCGAGACGATGAAGAGGACGGGAACCGCGCTGAACAGGCGATGGACCAGGAAGCGCAGCATGCTAGGCGATATCCCGAGCGGTTGGCATGACCCCCCACCCCGCCCTTCCCCGCAAGGGGGAAGGGACCAAATTTTGCCGCAAATCCTCTCCCCCCTTGCGAGGGAGGATGAGGGTGCGGGGTGAGGCCAGGAGTTGCGCTACTCGATCCAGATGTCCCACATGCGCGGGATGCGGTAGGGGCGATAGCCCTGGATGTTGCCGCGCGTCGCCTGGTAGATGCCGACGTCGCCGACCTTGACGACGTAGGCCTCGTCATAGACGCGCTTCTGGAACTCGCCGAACGCCGCCTGGCGATCTTCCAGCTTGAGCGAGTTGTTGAGCTTGTCGAACGCGGCGTCGATCACCGGGTCCTGCACCTGCATGCGGGCGCCAGGGCCGGCGAAGAAGCTGACGACATTGTAGGGGCCCTCATAGGGCTCGATGCCCATCATCAGCGTCCATGCGTTCCAGCCTTCCTTCTTGGTGCTGGTCGTCGTCGCGGTCGGCCAGTCCGTGACCTTGATGTTGACCTTGATGCCGATCTTCTTGAGCTGCTCGCCGATGGTCACGGCGGTGTCATTGTGGTTCTTGAAGGCGCTGTCGGTCAGGATCAGCAGCTCCTCGCCCTTGTAGCCGGATTCCTGGAGCAGCTTCTTGGCCTTGTCCGTGTTCTTCTGATTGTAGAGCTCCTTGCGCAGATCGCCTTGGAAATAGGGCGTGCCTGGGTGCTGCCAGCCATGGGTCATGCGGTACGACCCATCGGTCGAGATCGCCATGGCTTCCTCAGCGTCGATCGCCGCCATGATCGCCTGGCGCAGCTTGGCATTGTTGGTCGGCGGCAACGAGGCATTGAAGATGAAGGTTTGATAGGCCCACGGCATGGCCTCGAACACCTTGACCGACTTGTCGTTGGCCAGCCGCTTGGCGGTCGGCGTCGGCATGTGCTCGAGCACGTGGAAGTCACCGGACTGCAATCCGGCCGTGCGCGCCCCGCCCTCGGGCACGAAGCGGATGGTGATCGTGTCGACATAGGCGGTCTTCTTGCCACTGAAGCCATCGGGTTTCTGGAAATTCGTGTTGGCGACGTAGCCGTCGAAGCGCTTGAGCCTGACGTGGCTGTCGGGCCGGTATTCGACGAACTGGAACGGCCCGGTGCCGATGATCTCGATCTTGTTGGCTTCTTTGCCTGCCTCCTCGGCGGGAATGACGACCGCCGGAGCACGCGGTGATGACATCTGCTCGAGGAAACCGGGGACCGGATTCTTGAGCTTGATGACCAGTGTCTTGGCGTCCGGCGTTGCCATCGAGTCGACCGCTTTCATGAACGGGCTGGCGCCGACCTTGGCATAGCGCTCAAGCGAGGCCTTGGCGTCGGCCGAGGTCATGGTCTTGCCGTTGTGGAACTTGACGCCCTCGCGCAGCGTAAAGGTGTAGGTCAGCCCGTCAGGCGATATGTCCCATTTGGTCGCGAGATCGCCGATCACATTGGCGTTCTCGTCGCGCGTCACGATCATCTCCCAGATGTGCAGGCTAATGTTGCGCGCGGCCTGGGCGGTCGTGGTCATTCCGTCGATCGAGGGCGGCTGGGCCTGCTGGGCCATGACGATGTCGCCGCCCCGTTTCTGGGCGTGGACGGGGGCGCTGGCGAGCGCCAGCGCCGCTAAGCCGAGCGTGAGCGCAGACAGCGCAGGCCCGCGCCGTCCGAGCAATGCGAAGGTCGTGGTCATCGGAAGGTCTCCCCGGAGGTCTTTCATGGGTACGAAACTTGGCGTAGCATTCTGCCCCGCCCGCGCGCCCCTTGTCCACGGGGCGGCTGTTTGGAGATGATCATGCCGCAATTGAAGGAAGTGAAGAACACCGAAGCCGTGGAATGGCAGCTGCGCTGCGAACTGGCGGCGACTTTCCGCCTGTGCGCGCGCAACAAGTGGAACGAGGGCATCGGCAACCACAACAGCGTGATGATTCCGGGCACTGACCATTTCCTGGTCAACCCGCGCGGTCTGCTGTTCGACGAGATCCGCGCCAGCGACCTGATCGTTGCCGATCTCGACGGCAACGTCGTGCGCGGCAAGGGCGAGCTGCGCAAGGTCGCCTATCATATTCACGCGCGCATCCATAAGCTCAATCCCGGCGCCACAGTGATCCTGCACGTCCATCCGCCCTACACGACCGCGCTGTCGATGGTCGAGGGCGGTCGGCTCGAGCTGTCGCATACCAACAACCTCATGCTCAACGACCGCATCGTCTATGACGACGAGACCAACGGTCCTGTGCTCGACAATGACGAGGGCGACCGCATCGCGAAGCTGCTCGGCGACAAGACGATCATGATCATGGCGGCGCACGGTCTGACCGTGGTCGGACCCACGATCGCCGAGGCCTATAGCGAAATGGCCAATGTCGAGCGGGTCGCCGAGTGGCAATGGATCGCGCGTTCGGGCTTCGGTCCGATGCGCAAGCTGCCGGAGCAGCTGCGCTATCGCTACAACGGCCCCTACGGCGCGCGCACGGACGCGGCGCTGGGTTTTGCCGCCTTGCGTCGCCAACTCGACAAGCACGAGCCCGATTACGCGAGCTGAGCCGGCCGGGCAGGGCTCGCTCATGCGCATCGTCACCGACCTGCCATACAAGGTCCGCGTCGTCGACCATCAGTGGATTGCGCTGAAGGACGGCACGCGGCTGGCGGCGCGCCTGTGGCTGCCTGAGGGTGCCGAGAAGGCACCCGTGCCGGCCATCCTCGAATACATCCCCTACCGCAAGCGCGACATGACGGCCGGGCGCGACTGGGCCAACCACGGCTACCTCGCCGGGCACGGCTATGCCTCGATCCGGCTCGACGTGCGCGGCACCGGGGATTCGGAAGGGCTGTTCGGCGAGCAGTTCTCCATGCGCTACGCCGAGGACGCCGCCGAGGCGATCCAGTGGATCGCATCCCAGCCCTGGTGCAACGGGTCGGTCGCCATGTTCGGCCTGTCCTGGGGTGCGGGCATCTCGCTGCAGACCGCCGCGCTCCAGCCGCCCGCGCTCAAGACCATCGTCTGCGCCGCCGGCGTCGACGATCGCTATGCCACCAAGTTCGTTGGCGGCGCGATGCTGACGACGAACCCCGCCAACATACCCGCCTGGATCCTCTATGCCGTGCGGCCGCCCGATCCGGCGATTGTCGGTGAGCGCTGGCGCGAGCTCTGGCTCGAGCGGCTGAACGGTTGCACTTTTACCGGCGAGAGCTGGCTGACTCATCAGGGGCGTGACGAGTTCTGGCAGATCGCCAGCGTGCGCGACCGCATCGATCGGATCAGCTGCCCCGTCTTCGCGATCTCGGGCTGGGCCGATCCCGGCTTCGCGACCGCCATGCTGCGCGTGCTGGCGACCGCGAAGGCGCCGAAGCGCGGCCTGATCGGTCCATGGTCGCATCGCTATCCCCATGTCGGCCTGCCGGGGCCGGCGATCGGTTATCTGCAGGAAGTGCTGCGCTGGCTCGACCACTGGCTGAAGAGCAAGAAGACCGGCGTCATGGAAGGTCCGGCGATCCGCCTTTGGCTCGCCGAGGCGGCACCTGCCGATCCGCGTCCAACGGTCCAGACCGGGCGTTGGGTCGGACTCGCGGCCTGGCCCGACGCCGCGGTGACGACGCAGGAGCTGGTGCTCAATCCTGCGCGCCTCGAAGCGACCGCCGGCCAGGAAGTGCCGCTGACCATCGCCTGGCGCGGTGCCGTGGGTGCCGCCGGCGGCGAATGGATGCCGATCTTCACGACCGGCGCCAATCCCGAAATGGCCAACGATCAGCGCGGCGATGATGCCGCCTCGCTCTGCTTCAATTCGGAGCCGCTCGCCGGCCGGCTCGAGCTCATGGGTGCGCCCGTGCTCGATCTCGACGTCTCGACCGACCAGCCCTGCGCGCAGATCGTCGCGCGGCTGTGCGATGTGGCGCCCAACGGCATGTCGCGGCGCATCACCTTCGGCGCGCTCAATCTCATGCACCGCGACGGTGTCGACAATCCGGCGCCTCTAGAACCGGGCAAGCGCTATCGTGTGCGGCTGCCGCTCTACGAGACCGGCTACGCGGTGCCAGCCGGCCATCGGCTGCGCATCGCGCTGTCGAACTCGTATTGGCCGATGATCTGGCCGGCGCCGACTGCGGCGCGCGTCACGGTGATCACTGGCGCGAGCAAACTGAGCCTGCCCGTGCTGTCCGATCGCGGACTGGCGACGACCGTCGATATGGAGCCGCAAACCGCGCCGTCCGTGGCGATGACGGTGCGCCGCTCGATGCGTTACGAGCGGCGGGACGGCTTCGACGAGGCCGATCGCCGAACCCACGAAGTGGAGGAGGATTTCGGCGCCACCCACTACGGCGACGTCGATATCGAGGCCGACGAAGTCTCGATCAAACGCACGCGAATGCTGCCCGCCGATCCCGCCACCGCCGAGGTCGAGGTCGACACGCGCTGGCAGTTGTCGCGCGGGAGCTGGCGTGTCGGCGGCACGGCGCGCACGCGCGTGAAAGGGCACGGCGGCGCGTTCACGGTCGAGACGCGGCTCGAGGCGCGCGAAGGCGACAAGCAGATATTCGCGCGCGACACGACGATGAGGGTACCGCGCAAGGCCGTGTGAACTGCTCTCAGCGCGATGCGCAGCGCAACGGCCAGACGATTTTGCTTCCGGCTGGATTGACCCGGCCGTCGGCGCCGACATAGGCAATGAGGACCCGCTTGCGGTCGGTGGGCAGGGCGGCCAGGGCGTCGGAGTCGAGTGTGCCGAGCCAGAGCGCGAGCGGATCCATCCAGCGTCCGGCTGTGGGCACGAAGAACCGCTGGGACACGTAGCCACTCTGCTCGCTGTAGAAAGCGCTGAGATGGAGGTGCGGGTGGCCGGCCGGTCCATAGTGACGGCCTTCGGTTCCGGTCTTGCCCGACAATGCGATCGTATCGCCCATGCGGACGCGCTGGCCGATCTCGAGATCTGGCACCTTCATCAGATGTTTGTATTCGGTGTAGGTCCAGGCGGACAGGCCGGTATCGGCTGGGGTGTGCTGCAGAATCAGGCCGATGCCGCCGATCGACCCGCCTTCGCCCTTGTAGATGACGACACCGTCGGCCATTGCCAGGACGGGCGTACCCTCCGGAACGGGAATGTCGATGCCGCCGTGATAGCCGGCGAAGAACTGGGCTGCGCGCCGACTGCCATCGCCGCGCGTCATGACGGCAAAGGGGGAGCTGATCGCCGGACATTTCGCCTGCGCCGGATAGATGGGTTCCAAACCGGTCGGCCGGAAGCCACGGGCGACCATGGCCTTGATCGAGGCACGGCGCGGCGCGAAAGCGCCGATCTCTTCGTCGGACGGCTCTGCTCGATCGGTCGCTCCGCTGGTGACATCCACCGATAGCGCCAACGCGATCAGTGATAGACAAGCCATCGTCCGCCACCGGGGCATCAGGCTCAACTGTCCTTGCCGCTCCAGTGCACGACCCGACGCTCGATGACTCGCGCAAGCTGGTCGAGGCTGTATCCGAGACCAGCCATCATCAGCACGCCGACCAGCACTACGTCGGTCAGCAGGAAGTCGGCGGCGCTGAGCGCCATCCAGGCAATACCATTGCTGGTGGCGATCATTTCGGCGCCGACCAGCATGGTCACGCCGACGCCGAGGCTGAGCCGGATCGCCGTGAAGATGCCGGGCAGACTCGCCGGCAGAACGACCCTCCAGAACACGATCCATCGGGTGGCGCCCAGCGAGTAGGCGGCCTGGATCTTTCGTCGGCTGACTCCACGCACGGCCTGCATGGCGCTGATCGACATGAGCGGGAACAATGCCATGATGATGACGATGACCTTGGACAGCTCGCCGATGCCGAACCAGATGATGAGCAGCGGCAGCAGGGCCAGCTTCGGGATCGGTCGCGTGATCTCGATCGGCGGATCGAGCAGTCCCTGCACCGTCTCGTTCATGCCCATCAGCAGGCCGACCGTGATGCCGACCGTGACGCAGAAGCCGAAGGCAATGCCGAATCGCATCAGGCTCATCATGAGGTGATGGCCAAGCGAACGGCCTTGATAGCCGTTCTCGATCAGGCGCAGGAATGCCTCGAACACGGCAAGGGGCGAGGGGAAGAACACCGGATCGACCACGGGCGTCCAGAATCCGGCGCCGCCCGTTGCAGCGATCCACACCAGAAGCATGATGGCGAACGACAGCAGGTTGAGTCGTCGTCGGCGCCGTGCGCTCGTTACCTCCGGCCGCTCGGCGAGTTTGGTCGTGCCGGGCGGAGCCTCGGCATCGAAGGCGGCGCTGCTCATGCCACTTCCTCCTGGCGCTGCGCCTTGATCGATTCCTCGCGCAGCAGGCCGAGCACCGTGCGCTTGGCTGCCGTGAAGGCCTCGCTGGTGGTGACGAGATGGCTCGTCTCGCCGGCGAAGCCGGCGGTGAAGCTCGCCTTGATGCGGCCGGGCCGCGCGGTCATGACCAGCACGTGGGTTGCGAGGAAGAGCGCCTCCTCGATCGAGTGGGTGATCCAAAGGATGGTCTTGCCGGTCTCCTGCCAGATGCGCTTGATCTCTTCCTGCAGGAGCTCGCGCGTCTGCTGGTCGAGTGCGGCGAAAGGCTCGTCCATCAGCAGGATGTCGGGATCGGCGGCCAGCGCGCGGGCAATGCCGACGCGCTGCTGCATGCCGCCGCTGAGTTCATAGGGGTAGCGGTCGCCGAAGCCCTCGAGGCCGACCATCTCGATATAGCCGTCGGCGATGTCGCGCGCCTCGGCGCGGGGCTTGCCCGCGCATTCGGGGCCAAAGGCGATGTTGTCGCGCACGCTGTACCAGGAAAAGAGGGCGCCCTGCTGAAAGACAACGCCGCGCTCCGCGCCGGGCGCAAGGATCTGCCTGCCGTCGAGCGACACCTCGCCCGCACTCGGCGCCTCAAAGCCAGCAAGCACATTGAGCAGCGTAGTCTTGCCGCAGCCGCTCGGGCCGACCACACAGAGGAAATCGTTGGCGCCGAGTGCCAGATCGAGCGTATCGATCGCGCGCACCGCTGCGACGCCGAAACCGAACTCCTTTTCCAGCCCGCGGACGATGACGCGTGCGCTGCGCCGGCGCTCCGCCGAAAACAGATCGATAGGCTGGATCGACATGATCGACCGGCGCCGGCGTCGGAAGACTCCGGCGCCAGCATCCCGCTAGATCATCAGCTTCAGGAACGATTGATCGACATGGGGCGCGAAGGTCGGCGGGATCTCCTTGAGCTGGTCTGCGTCCTTGAGAAACTGCGCCTGGTCCCTCAGCGTCTTGAGGATACCGGTGTCGGCGTCGCCCGGCAGCCCCATCCAATCCTTGGTCGCCATCTCCTTGGGTGAGATGGTGTGGAAGGTGTCGACGTACTCCTTGGCCTTTTCCGGCGTCAGGCCGACGAAGGGGGCGATCACCTTGATAACCTCCTGCGGCTGGTTCTTGTACATGCCGCACAGGCGATCGTATTCCTTCAGATAGGCGAGCACCAGGTCCGGATGCTTCTGCTTGAACTCGTCGCGCACGATGATGCCGTCGAAGCCGAGCACGCCGTGCTTCTTGAGGTCGCCCGTGGTCAGGATGATCTTGCCACCGGCATCGACCAGGTCGCCAAGGAAGGGATACCAGATGAAGGCCGCGTCGATGTCCTTGCGCTTCCAGGCGGCGACGAGGGAGGGCGGCGGCATGTTGACCAGTTCGACGTCCTTTGCCGTAATGCCGACCGTCTTGAGCGCCGACAGCATGGCGAAGTGGACCGAGGTGTTGAACGGCAGGCCGATCTTCTTCTTGGCGAGGCCCTTGAGATCGCCGATGCCGGTCTCGGTACGGATGACCAGGCACTCGCTGTCGGTAACGATCTTCTGCACGTAGACCATGGACAGCTTCACCTTGTTGGCCATGGCAACGATCATCGGTGACGAGCCGATGTTGCAGATGTCCATGCTGTTGCCGGCCATGGCGGCGACGATCTGCGGGCCGGCCGAGACCGAGACGTATTCGACCTTGGCCTTGTTGCCGAAGGCGGTCTGCATGGAGTTGATCGCCTTGGAATAGGTCTGCGGATTGGCCGACGAGAAGTGGCCGAGCACCGCCTTGACCTCCTGGGCGATAGCAACCTTGGGCGCAAGCCCGGCGCTGGCGGCAAAGGTGGCGAGCGCCATGTTGGAGGCGAGTGCGCTGAAATCGCGGCGGGTCATCTTGGTCATAGGCTGTCCCTCTGTTCGTGGATGAATTGGCAATGAGCTTAGGCGATACGTCCCGGGGTTCGCAATGGCACGGTGGCCATCAGGCGCCGAGCTTCTGCGCGACCGCCTCGATCGCCTGGCCGAGGATCGTCACCAGCTCGGCGATTTCCGCGCGCGTGATGATATAGGGCGGCGCCAGCGACACCGTGTCGCCATCGATACCGTCGACCGCACCGACGCCGGGTACCACCAGCAGGCCGCGATTGGCGCATTCGCGCGCGACCATGTCGCTGACATTGAGCGCGCGCGGGAACGGCGCCTTGGTCGCTTTGTCGCGCACGAGCTCCAGGCCCCACAGCAGGCCGAGGCCGCGCACATCGCCGACCAGCGGCAGTGCGGCGAGCGTCTTGAGGCGTGCGCCGAGCACGGCGCCCATCTCGGCCGCGCGGCGGATCAGATCGTGCCGTTCCAGGTATTCGAGCGTCGCCAGGCCGGCGGCCGCGACCACGGAATGGCCGGCGAAGGTTTCGCCATGGCGGAAGGACTGGCCCTTGCGCTCGAAGGCGTCGTAGACGCGGTGATGCACGATGACCGCGCCGATCGGCAGGTAGCCGCCGCCGATGCCCTTGGCGGCCGTGATGATGTCGGGCACGACCCCCCAATGATCGACGCCGAAATTGCGCCCGGTACGGCCGGCCGCCGTGATGATCTCGTCGACGATCATGAGTATGCCGTGCCGGTCGCAAATCTCGCGGATGCGCGGCAGGTATTCGGCCGGCGGCACGAGCGCGCCCAACGGTCCGCCCGAGACCGGCTCAACGATGAAAGCGGCGACATACTGTGGTCCGACCCGCCGAATCTCGCGCTCGAGCGCATCGGCGCAAGCGATGCCGCAGCCGGGATTAGTGAGATTGAACGGGCAGCGGTAGCAGTAGGGCGGCTCGATGTGCGGAAAGTCGAGCAGGTAAGGCTCGAACGGATCGCGCCGACGCGGCTGGCCGGTCATCGACAAGGATCCGATCGTGCCGCCGTGATAGGCGTTCCAGCGCGCGATGATGCGCGTGCGCTGGGGCTCGCCATTGACCAGGTGATAGTGGCGCACGAGCTTGAGCGCGGTCTCGTTGGCAGCCGAACCCGAGGTGCTCATCCACACCTTGGCGAAGCCCTTGGGCGCCAGCGCGATCAGCCGGTCGGCGAACTTCTGCTCGGCCTCGCTGGTGAAGTGGCTCGTGTGCGCGTTGGCGAAGCGTGCGAGCTGGTCGGCGATGGCGGCGCCGATCTCGGTCACGCCATGGCCGATATTGACGACGAAATAGCCGCCGGCGCCGTCGAGATAACGGCGGCCGGCGGTATCGTAGATGTAGACACCGCTTGCCCGCGCCGCGACCGGATAGTCGCGGCCGACCTCGCGGTGGAAGACATGGTCGGTGTTGGTGAGGTCGTTCATGATGCCCGTGTAGGGGCACGGCATGCCGTGCCCCTACCACAATACTGTCGGTTACTTCGTGAACGGTCCGGGCTTGTAGTGGCGCTGACCCCAGTTCGGCGTCTGGCTCATCATCCAGACCGGCGCGCCGCCGGCGATGGTGAGCTGGGGCCAGGTCGGGTTGGCACCCTTGAAGTGGGCTTCCATCTCGGCCGTGGTCGGCTTCATGCCGCCGTCTTCCCAGGCCTTCTTCTGCATCTCCGCTGCCGGGGCGATGATCGCCTTGACCTCGTCCCAGGTCACGGCCTTGTCGATCGTCTCGATCGAGGCGAAGAACTCTGAGCCCTTGATGATGGCGAGCGCGTCATATTCGAGCACATAGGGCGCGTTGCGGATGTTGGTGTTCTCGGGATAGGTGTCGCGCGCCTGCGCGGCGATCGGCAGGTCGAGCTTCCACCATTCGTTGGCGACGGCCAGCGCCTTGGCCTGGTCGGCAACCGCGAGCCGCTGCGCCTCGATGCGTGCACGCAGGAAGGCGACGAGCAGATTGGGATGCTCCTTGGCGAAGGCGTCGCGGGCGCACAGGTAGAGCCGGTCGACGAGGTAGCCCTCGGGATAGCCCCAGGCCTTCTCGACACCAGGCGTGCGCTGGTTGGCAATGCGGTTGGCGGCGCCGTTGAAGCCGCTCGAATCGACGAGCAGCTCGGCCGTGCCGAGCGGCTTGCCCATGAAGCGCAGCGGCACCCACACGCCGGCCGCGTCGATGCCCTGCGGCATCTTGATGCCCTCCGACGGCACCATGTTGACCAGCTTGATGCCCAGCTCCTGCAACGTCTTGCCGGTCTGTTCCTTGACGACGGTGGCGAGCGTGTAGTGCGCGCTGGTCGCGACCGGCAGACCGACCGTCTTGCCCGCGAGCTTGGCGACCTCGTTGATGTCGCTGCCCGGGCGGACCACCACCGCATTCGACAGATGACTGGCGTGGATGCCGAAGATGACGATGGGGATCTTGTTCTTGATGCGCGGCACGATGGCGCCGACCGCGTAGTCGACGTCCATGTCGAGCCGTCCGGCCAGCATGGCGGCATTGGCCGGCGGCGCGCCGGCGAGGAACTGGATCCACTCGACCGTGACGTCGTAGCCGTATTTCTTGGCTTCGGCCTCGAACAGTTTCTGCTGGATCATCGTGCCGGTGATCGGCGTGCTGCCGGCCAGCGGGTTCCAGCCGATGCGCACGGTGGCGCTCTTCTGGGCGGCCGCGCCGCTGGCGATGGCCAGAACCGCCATCGCTGCGGCGGATGCGAGGAATGACCTGAGCCTCATGACCTGTCCCTCCTTTTTGTCAGATTTCGCGTCTAAGTAACTGCCAGATCTCGTCGGAAAGCCGGTGAAAGGTCTCGTGGGTGCGCACTTCGGGGTCGCGCGGCCGGCTGAACGGCACGCGGATCTCGCGGCGGATGCGCGCGGGGCGGTGGCTCATCACGAGGATGCGGTCGGAAAGGTAGAGCGCCTCGTCGATCGCGTGAGTGATGTAGAGCACGGTGCGAGCGCGCTCGCGCGACGCCTCGGACCAGATGCGCAGCAACTCGTCCTGAAGCCCGAGGCGGGTCAGCGCGTCGAGGGCGGCGAGCGGCTCGTCCATCAGCATGACGTCGGGGTCGTTGGCAATGCAGCGCGCGAGCGCGCAGCGCTGGCGCATGCCGCCGGAAAGCTCGTGCGGATACTTGTGCTCGAAGCCGTCGAGCTTGACCATGGCGACGCAGCGTTCGACGCGACGGCTGACCTCGGCATCGCCGAGACCGCGGCTCGCCGGGCCGAAGCCGATGTTCCCCGCGACCGAGAGCCAGGGGAACAGCGCGTATTCCTGGAACACGACGCCGCGCTCGGGACCGGGCTCGGCAATCGGGCGGCCGTCCATGACGACCTCGCCGCCGCTGGCCTGCTCGAAGCCGGCGACGATGTTGAGCAGGGTCGACTTACCGCAGCCGCTCGGGCCGACCAGGGTGAGGAACTCGCCGGCCGCGACGTCGAGATCGATGCCGGCCAGCGCCTCGACACTCTCGCCGCGTGCGGACTCATAACGCTTGGTGACGCTGCGCATCGTGATCTTCGGCTCGGCAAGCTTGAGCTGCGCGCTCATGACAGATGCAGACCCTGGCGCCACGGCATCAGCCATTGCTCGATGCGGCGCGTCAGAATGTCCATGAGCAGCCCGATGATGCCGATCGTCAGCATGCCCACGATGATCGCGTCGGTGCGCAGCACCTCGCGATAGTAGGTGATCATGTAACCGAGTCCGCTCGAGGCCGCGATCAGCTCGGCTGCCACGATGCTCATCCACGACACGCCGATGGCGATGCGGAAGCCGGTGAAGATGTAAGGCGCGACCGAGGGCATGACGACATGGGTCATCATGCGCCTACGGCTGACGCCCAAGGACAGCGCCGCACGGACATGCAGGCGTTCGACCGAGCGCGCGCCCGCGATCGTGTTGATCAGGACCGCGAAGAAGGCGGCAAGGAAGGTGATGAACACGACGGACAGCGTGCCGATGCCGAGCCAGAGGATCGACAGCGGCACCCAGGCGAGCGGCGGGATCGGCCGGAACATGCTGATGATGCCGTCGAGCAGCCGGTCGATCGGCCGATAGAGGCCCATCGCGAGGCCCAACGGCACGCCCAGCGCCAACGCGCCGAGATTGGCGTAGAGGATGCGCTCCAGGCTGGCAACGATGTGCCGCGCCAGCTCACCGTTCGAAACCAGGCGCTGAAGCATGCGGATGACGGCCAGCGGCGAAGGCAGCATGACGTGATGGAAGAGCGGCACGATCTCGGTGAAGACGTACCACAGCGCAATCAGGCCGGCCGGTACCAGCAGACGCCAGCCGATCTCGCCCAAGCGCGCGGCCCGGCTCGTGCTGCCGTTTGCGCTCATGCCGGTACGCCCGCAGGAACGCGCGCGCCCGCCGGTGCCGTCCGCGCCGATTGCTCGCGGGACTGGCGCAGGGCGCGACGCGCCGCCTCGGTCGCGGCAGCGTCGATGCTGCGGCCATCCGCGGCGACAACCACACCGTAGATCTCGCGGGCGAGATGGGCGCTGACCAGCTCGTCACGCACGTCGCGCAGCACCTGCTCAGGGGCGCGTTCCAGCGGATCGCCGTAGCCGCCGCCGGCAGGGGAGGAGATGCGCAGGCGCGACGGTCCGATGCGCCAGATACCGTAGGGCGGCGGCGTACGCGACTCGCCGCCCTGGGTGGCGACCGTGACCGTGGCGGCGAGGCCGTCGCTGCCGCCCTCGACACCGATGCCGGTCGGCCGGCTCATGCCTTCGCCGCGGAAGGAATGCTCGGCCGGCGACTTGACCTCCACGTCATAATCGACGCCGGTGCCCCCGCGCCACTTGCCGGCACCGGCCGCGTCGCCGCGCAACTCGTGACGATGGACGCGCACGGGATAGAGCTGCTCATAGGTCTCGGCATTGGGGATGACCAGACCGCCCAATGTGATCATCGGGCCCATCTGGTTGAAACCGTCGCGCCCGTGGACTGCGCCGGCGCCCGAATTTCCGCCCCAGTTGTACATGACCCAGGTGCGCCCGTCGGGCGCCGTGCCGGCTGTGACCGGGAAGGTGTTCTTGCCCCAGCCCGCGCAATTGCGCCGCGGGTTGGCCTGCCCGAGCGCCCACCAGCAGCAATGCATGATTTCGTGCGCAGGGAAGACCGTGCACATGGTGAGCGGCGCCGGCGGCTTCGCGTTGACCAGCGACCCTTCGGGCGCCACGATCTCGACCGCACGGAACGTGCCTTCGTTGCGCGGCACATCCGTGTCGAAGAACGATGCGATCGCCGCGTAGACCGCCGAATAGGTGTTGGCGAGCGAGCTGTTCTTGAAGCCCTTGATCTGCCCGCCCGTGCCGGTGAAGTCGACCTTCAGGCGATCGCCTGCAATGGTCAGCATCACCTTGATGCGAATGTCTGCCGGGTCGAAGCAGTCATTGTCGAACTTCTCTTCGGCGCGGTACGTGCCGTCGGGCAGGTCGGCGAGGATCGCGCGCAGGCGCCGGTCGCCATGATCGAGAATGCCCTCGAAATAGCGGCTCGCCTGCTCGGGGCCGAGATCCTCGACCAGCTCGGCGACCTGCTCGGCGCCGATGCGGGTCGAGCCGAGCATGGCGCGAAGATCGCCGTCGAGCAGATCGGGGCAGCGCGTGTTGATCATCAGAAGCTGCCAGAGATCGTCGCGCGTCGTACCGCCCTCGACCAGCTTGAGCGGCGGCAGGCGAATCCCCTCGTGGAAGATCTCGGTCGCCGTCGGGTTGTAGGTGCCGGCAGCGCCGCCGCCGATGTCGGACTGATGCGCGCGATTGCAGCAAAAGCCGAACAGGCTTCCGCGCGCGAAAACCGGTCGCGCGATCACCCAGTCGGGCAGGTGGTTGCCGCCGGCGACGTAGGGGTCGTTGAGCAGGAAGGCATCGTCGCGACCGATGCGGCCGGCGAAGGCCTTGAGCAGCGCGCGCACGGCGAAGCCGCCGCCTCCGGTGTGGATCGGAATGCCGTCAGCCTGGGAGACCAGCGTTCCGTTGGCGTCGGTGACGAAGCAGGAGAAGTCGTGGCTTTGATTGAAGATCGGGCTGCGCGAGGTGCGGATCATCACCCAGCCCATCTGGCGCGCCACGTGATCGAGGCGGTTCTGCACGAGCGCCAGAGTGACCGGGTCGAGACTCATAGAGGACGCTCCGGGCGCAGAGTGATCATGAAATTGCCGGCCGCGTCGACGTCGAGGCGGTCGCCCGTGCCGATCAGCACGGTCATGGTCGCCTCGTTGATGACGGCGGGGCCATCGATGGCGTGGTCGGGAGCCAGGCGCGCGCCGTCATAGACGGGCGTCTCGGCCCAGCCCGTGCGGTCGTCGAGCCAGACGCGCCGACGCTCGATCGGCTGCGGTGCCCCGGTCGCGCGCGCCGGTTTCGGCAGGCCGAGGGGCGCCAGCGCGCCGATGCCGGTCACGCGCAGCTTGGTGATCTCGATGGTGCCGTCGGGCTGCGTGTGGCCGAACAGCCGGTCATGCTCGGCCTCGAAGGCGCGGCGGATGGCGCGCGGATCATGACTATCGGCGGCGATCGGAACCGTGATGTCCCATTGCTGGCCGATGTAGCGCAGGTCGAGCGCGCGCGTCAGGCGGGTTTCGGCCCCCGTGAAGCCTTCGCGCGCGAGCGTCGCGGTAGCCTGCTGCTTGAGTTCGGCGAAGATCGTCGACATGCCCGCGACATCGGCGCCGTCGAGCCGGTCGAGCCAGACCCGGACATAGTCGTGGCGCACATCGGCGTGCAGCATGCCGAGCGCGCAGAAGGCACCGGAGAGCCGTGGCACGTAGACGCGCCGGCAGCCGAGGCGGCGGCCGACCTCGGCGCCGTGGAGCGGGCCGGCGCCGCCGCAGGCGACCAGCGTGAAGCGCCGCGGGTCATGGCCGCGCTCGATGCTGATGCGCTGCACGGCATGGAGCAGCTTCTGCTCCATCAGGCGGATCATGCCCGCGGCGGCGGCTTCGCGGCTGAGCTTCAGCGGCTTTGCCACGACCTCGTCGACGGCGCGCTCGGCCAGCGCCGCATCGATCCTGATCGCGCCGCCGGCATAGGTCTCGGGCTTGAGCCGGCCGAGCACGAGCTGAGCGTCGGTGATGGTCGGTGCTGACCCGCCGCGTCCATAGCAGGCCGGTCCCGGCACGGCGCCGGCGCCGCCCGGGCCGACGAACAGCAGCCCCGCCGCGTCGACGCCGGCGATCGTGCCGCCGCCCGCGCCGATCGTGTGCACCTCAACCGAGGGGATGACGACATGATAGCGGTCGATCTCGAGCTGGTCGGTAAACGCGACCTTGCCGCCGGCCATCAGGATGACATCGCAGCTCGTGCCGCCGATCTCCATGGAGATCAGATCCTCGGAGCCAATGGCGCGCGCGTAGTAGCCGAGCGCCCCGACGCCGGCCGCAGGTCCCGACAGCAGCAGCGTCACCGGCCGCTCGGCGACCTGCTCGACCGAAACGGCACCGCCATTGTTCTGGATCAGCAGGATCGGCCGCTTGAGACCAAGCGCCGCCAGCCGCTCGTTCAGCCCGCGCAAATAGCCGACCGTGCGTGGCGCGACATAGGCGTTCATCACCGCCGTCGAGCTGCGCTCGTACTCGCCCATGATCGGCGCCAGCCGGCTCGACAGCGTGATCCACTCGCCGCCCCACAGGCGGGCGAGTTCGTCGGCGGCCTTTTGCTCGTGCTCGGGGTCGAGGAAGCTGTTGAAGAGGCAGATGGCGACGGCCTCGACGCCTTCGTCGCGAAAGCGGCGGGCGGCGTCGGCGACATCGCCGAGTGCCAGCGGCGCCAGCTCACTGCCATCGGCATCGATGCGGCCCGCGACCGGCCGGCGCAGATAGCGCGGCACCAGGACCGGGGGATAGGGAACGCGATGCTCCCACGGATTCTCGCGGATGCCGCGCCGAATCTCCAGACTATCGCGGAAGCCGTCGGTGGTCAGGCAGCCGACCCGCGCACCCTTCTTTTCCAGCAGCGTGTTGGTGGCGATGGTCGAGCCGTGGGCGACCAGTGCCGAGGAGCGCAGCAGGTCGGACACGCCGAGACCGACGGCAGGCGCGGCGCGCGCCAGCGCATCGAGCACGCCTTCGGCCGGGTCGGCGGGAACGGACGGCACCTTGAAGACGTGAATCGTGCCGTAGGGATCGACGGCAACCAGATCGGTGAAGGTGCCGCCGATATCGACGCCGATGCGCCAGCCGCTCGCGGCCCGCGCGCCCGACGATGCGGGACTGCCGGCGTCAGGCACGGTCGGTTCCGTTGCGTCGGCGGCGCGGCGCGGTGGAGGAACCCCGCATGATCAGCGCCGTGATCTGGTCGGCTGCGGCGACGACCGCCGGCGGCACGCGGCGGAACCACGCGCGGTTCATGCGGAAGCGGGGTGCAGCGACGCAGAGTGCGGCGAAGGCCACACCATCGGTGCCGAAGATCGGCGCGGCAACGCCGCCGACATCGGCGCGCCAGCCACCCTGGTTGACGCCATAGCCGCGCGCCCGTGTGCGCACCAGCTCGCGCTTGAGCGTCTCGGTCGAGGTGATCGTCTGCTCGCTGATGGCCGGCAGCTGCTCCGGCAGGATCGCTTCGAGGCGCTCGGGCGGCAGGTGCGCCAGCAGCGCCAGGCCCGTGGAGGTACAGTGCGCGGCGATGCGCGCGCCGATCTCGGCATGGACGCGGATGGCGCCCGGGCCGTCGACGCGATGGAGATAGACGACTTCGAAGCCGTCGAGCGCGCCGAGGATCGTGCCTTCCTCGATGGTTCGGGTGAGCCGCTCCATGACCGGCGTCGCGGTCTGGACGAGGCCCAGCGCCGGCACGGCGCAACCGACTTCCCACGCCTTGAGGCCGAGACGGTAGATGCCGCCCTCTTCATGCTCGACATAGCCGCGCTGCCGAAGCGTCGCCAGCACGCGATGGGTCCCGGGCTTGGACATGCGCAACGCCCGGGCGATGTCGCCGAGCGGCATGTCGCCGCGGCGCGTGGCCAGCAATTCCAGGGCGTCGAGACCGTGGCCGAGGCCGCTCAATCCCCGTTCGCCTCTGGAGAACGCCGTTCTTCGCATGCACAAACCATAGGCAGGCGCCATTTGCGTCGTCAAGCCGGGCTGGTTAGGATAGCGTTTGTCACGAAGCGATACGAGGCAAGGGAGAGTCGCGCATGCGCACCAAGCTGCCGGAGCAGGGCCGAGGCCGTCAGGCCGTGTTCGATCAGATGCGCGACATGGCCAAGAGCGATGCCGACTGGCGTCACGGCCGGGTGCCGCTTTATGTGTTCAAGGCCAATGACGATGTGACCGCGGTCGGGCGCGACGCGTTCTTCGAGTTTTTCGCGGAGAATGCGCTCGGCGCCAAGCGCGCCTTCGGCAGCCTGAAGCGCATGGAGGACGAGGTTGTCGCCATGGCGCTCGACCTGTTCCACGGACCCGAAGGCGCGGTCGGCAACATGACGACCGGCGGCTCGGAAAGCATCTTCATGGCCGTGCGCGCCTGCCGCGAGTGGAATCGCGCGCGGCGCAAAAGCGCGCGCCACACCGGCAACATGGTGATTCCATTCTCGGCGCATCCGGCGTTCACCAAGGCGGCCCGGACGATGGACATCGAGGTCCGGCGTATCCCGCTGGCGGCCGATCTGCGTGCCGACCCGGCGGCCATGGCGGCGGCCGTCGATGACGACACCATCCTGCTGGTCGGCTCGGCTCCCTGCTTTCCCCATGGCGTGATCGATCCCATTGCGGAGATCGGCGAGATCGCGCAGCGCCTGGGCATCTGGCTCCACGTCGACGCCTGCGTCGGCGGCTATGTGGCACCCTTCGTGCGCATGATCGGTTACCCCGTGCCGGACTTCGACTTCGTGGTGCCCGGCGTCAGCTCGATCTCGGCCGATCTGCACAAGTTCGGGTTCTGCCCGAAGCCGGCCTCGACCGTGTTCTACCGCGATCCCGAGCAGGCGAAGTACCAGGTCTTCAACATCGATGATTGGCCGAACGGGCTGTTCTCGACGCCGACCTTGACCGGCACGCGGCCGGGCGGCGCCGTCGCGGCCGCCTGGGCGACCATGCAGTTCCTCGGCGTCTCCGGTTACTGCGAGATCGCGCGCAACTTGATGACGATGCGCGACAACTATGTCAAAGGCATCAACGAGATCGAGGGTCTGCACGTCTGGGGCAAGCCGCATGTCTCGATCCTCACCTTCGGCTCGGAGGAGGTTGATATCTTCCGCGTCGCCGAGGTGATGTCCGGCAAGGGCTGGGTTCCCGGCCTGGTGCGCAAGCCGCCAGCCATGCACCAAATGATGTCGATGTTCCACGAGGTCGGGCGCGAAGCCTATCTCGCCGACCTGCGCGCGGCGGTCGGCGTGGTGCGTCAGGAGCCCAAGACCAAGGCGACGATCAAGGCGACCTATTGAGCAGCGCTCAGCTCTTCGTCACGGTGACGATCGCGGCCTGGCAGATCGCCTCGTCCTCCTCGGCGGTGGCACCGCTGACACCGACCGCGCCGACCACTTCGTCGTTGACCCGGATCGGCAGGCCGCCCAGGCCGGGGATCAGCTTGGTCCGGCCGATATTCGTGAATGCATTCCAGGTTTCCGGACGCTGGCGCGCGCGCTCGGCGATGTCGGCGATGGAACGGCGCATGGCCGCGGCGCTGAACGCTTTCGCCTCGGCGATTTGCGGCGACAGGAAGCCGCATCCCTCCATGCGAAGCAGGCCGAGCATGTAGCCGCCGGCGTCGACCACGGCGACGCTGATCGACTTGCCCATGCGACGGGCCTCGGCGGTGGCGGCGTCGATGATGGCGCGTGTTTGCTGTTCAGTGATCTTCATGATGACGTCAAGCTCCTGAGTTGATGCATAGTTGTGGATTGGGTGCGCATTCGCGCTAGCGCCGCACGAGGCGCAGCAGGACGAAGCCAGCACTGACCGGCATGGCCGCGATGATCGCAAAGGTCAGCGCATAGCTGCCGTTGACTGCAACGGCGGTGGCGAAGGCCGAAGTGCCGACCACGTAGCCGATGAAGGTGAAGAAGGTCGACCCCGAGGTGGCGTCGCCGACATGCTCGGAGCCGACCACGTGCGCCACCTCGGAGAGATAGACGCCGTTCCAGCTCGCCGCAGCGAAGCCGGTGACGGCCGCGACCGCCGTCACCAGCCAGACCGGCCAGGCGGATCCGATGGCGGCGGTCGCTAGCGCCATCGTCGCCGATGCACCCGACAGCAGCAGCAGCGCGCGCAGGGCCGAGCCGAGACGGTCGGCGACCCAGCCCATGATGACACGGGCGAAGACGCCGATGATCTGCATGGTCGCGAACACGAAGCCCGCGACGGCAAGGCTGAAACCGAGCTCGGTCGTGAGATAGGTGACGTGGAAGGCGAACAGGCAGCCCTGCACCACGGCGAAGCAACTGCCGACATAGCTCAGCGGCCAGAGCAGTGGCGAGAGGCGCATGGCACGGAAAGGAGCGGCCAGGCTGCGCGGCGACAGAAAGCCGGCGAGGCCGAGCGAGCCCTCGGAATTGCGCGTGACGTCGATACCGGCGCGCAGCGGCTGCACGGCCAGCGCGCAGGCGAAGGCAAGCAGCGCCGACACGACCATGGCGATGCGCCAGTCATAGGCGATGGTCAGCGTCGGCACGATGAGGCCGGCAAGCGCGCCGCCGAGCGGCACGGCCGATTGCTTGATCGAGAAGATCAGGCTGCGCGCGCCGGGCGGCGAGTTGCGCGACAGGATATCGCTGCCGGCCGGCGGCGAGGGGCCGTAGCCGACGCCGATGAAAAGGGCACCCAGCAGCAGCATGGGCATGTTGCCCGTGGTGATGGCGAGGGTGGCGAGGGCACCGGTGATGGCGCCGCATTGCAGCAGGCGCGTCGGACCCAGGCGGCGCAGCATCGGCCCGCCCGCCATCAGGAACCACATGGTGCCGAGCGAGATCATCGAGGTGAGGTAGCCGATGTATTCCGGGCCGACGCCGGCAGCCTCGGTAATGACCGGGCCGACCACGGGAATGGCGCGCGACAGATAGGCCGACTCCGTCTGCATCAACGCGGTGACGACCAGCGGCCAGAACCAGGGATGGCGCGTGGTGATGCTCATGGCCGAGGGCCAGGCGCAGCGCCGTTCAGATCACCCACTGGAAGCCGTCGATCTGGAAGGCCTGGCCGGTGATGAAGTTGGGCTCGACCGTCGCAAGGAAGGCGACGAGCTGGCCGACATCGGCCGGGCTGCCGAGCCGGCCGAGCGCGATGCCCTTGATCAGCTCCGGCTCGCGCGCGCGCGTCAGCGCATTGCCGAGCTCGGTCTTGATCACGCCGGGGCAGATCGCGTTGATGGCGATGGAGGGTCCGAGCTCCTTGGCGAGCGCGCGCGTCAGGCCGAGGATGCCGGCCTTGGCCGCGGCATAGGCAAACTTGCTGACCGCGCTGGTCACGCCACCGGTGAAAGCGTTGAGCGAGGACATGCTGGCGATCCGCCCACCCGTGCCGGGCTCCGAGCCCTGCGCCAGCATGATCGGTGCCACGGCCTGGATGTAGTTGAAGCAGCTTTTCAGGTTGATATCGATCGTGCGGTCGAACTCCTCCTCGGAGCATTCGAGAATGCCCTTGGGCATCGACTTGCCGGCATTGTTGAGCAGGAAATCGATGCGGCCCCATTCCGCTTTGACCGCGGTCACGATCTCGCGCGCGCGCAGATGGCCGGCGACGTCCGCCTCGAAGATCAGGGCCTGACGACCCTTGGCGCGCAGTTCGCCCGCCGTGCGCTCCATCTCGGGCGCCAGCAGGTCGACGAGCGCCACGTCGAAGCCTTTGTCGGCGAGCGCCAGGGCGCAGCCGCGGCCAATGCCGCGCGCGCCGCCGGTGACGATCGCAACCTTGCGGGCAGGTTTGGGGCGGGCAGGCTCGGCCATGACGGTTCTCCGGAGTGGGGGCGCATCGGGCACATCCGGGCCCGGCGGCGGGAGCGCGATTATCGAAGAGTGCCAAGCGGGCCGTCAATCAACCGGTCCTTTGGGCGCGGTCCAGCCGGTCCAGCCGGCTTGCCGCCCGCCATCGCCCTGGCCTAGGCTATCCCACTCGGTCGCCCACAGGCCGGTACATCGCAATATCCCGCATCGGGGAGGGGTCGCCCATGACAAAGCATCCGTTCCGCCTGATCGCCTTGGCAGCCGTGGCAGCGCTCGGCTTGTCCGGCGCCGCGCTCGCGCAGGGCAAGTACGTTCACGCCAACAACAGCGGCTACGACAATCTCGACCCGCACGCCGTGTTCGACGTCGGCCGCGCCGCCTCGCGCATCAACTTCTATGACGGGCTCTACCGCTGGGTCGACAACCCGCCGAAGATGATCCCCTGGCTCGCCGAGAGCCACACGGTGACCGAGGATGGGCTGAGCTGGACCTTCAAGCTGCGCCAGGGCGTCAAGTTCCACGACGGCACGGAGATGACGGCGGACGACGTGGTCTACAGCATGGAGCGCATGCTGGCCATGAAGAAGGGTCCGGCGACGCTGTTCATGGCGATCATCGATCCGGGCACGACCAAGGCCAAGGACAGGCACACCGTCGTCTTCAACCTCAAGGAGCCCTCGGCGGTCTTCCATTCGACCGTGCCGGAGATCCTGATCGTCAATTCCAAGCTCGTGAAGCAGAACGAAAAGGACGGTGACTGGGGCCAGGCCTGGCTGTCGAAGAACGTGGCGAGCACTGGCTCCTACACGCTGCGCCGGTACGATCCCGCGGTCGGCTTCGTCGGCGCGCGCTTCAAGGATCACTTCGCCGGCTGGGGCGCGAAATCGTTCGACGAGATCGAGTTCCGCACCGTGCTCGAGACCAACACGCGCGTGCTCGGCCTGCTCAAGGGCGACATCCATGGAACCGATGGCTATCTGCCGCAGGACCAGATCGCCCGGCTGCGCCAGGCGTCGAACGTGCAGATCATCGAGCAGGAATCGATGCGCGTGTTCTACTTCGCCGTCCACAACAGTCGGCCACCGCTCAACGACGTGCATCTCCGTCGCGCGCTGAGCTACGCCTTCGACTATGACGGTTTCAACAATGACCTGCTCAAGGGCGCGGTGTCGCGAAATGCCGGCCCGGTGCCCAACAACCTCTGGGGCGTGCCTAAGGACGTCAAGGGCTATACCTACGACCTGGAAAAGGCCAAGGCCGAGCTCGCCAAGGTCAAGGAGCCTATGCGTCCGATCGTGATCGGCACGCTCGCGGGCTTCAGCGAGACCGAGCAGGCGGCGACCCTGCTGCAGAACGCTGCGCGCAAGATCGGCATCGAGATCAAGGTCGAATCGGCGCCCTGGCCGGTCGTGCAGAGCCGCATGCAGAAGGAGGACCAGATGTACGACATGGTCCCCCTGTGGAAGAGCACGTACTACGTCGATCCCAACAACTGGATCGGCGAGATGTACGGCATGCGCTATCTGCCGCTGCGCAACAACTCCTATTACCGCAACCCCGAGGTCGACAAGCGCCTGGAGCAGGCACTCAAGGTCACCGACCAGTCGACGCGCGACCGGCTCTACCAGGAGGCGGGACGCATCGTGGTCGACGATGCCGCAGGCATCTTTGTCTACAACACCAAGTGGTTCGGGCCCTATGCCGCCAACATCGGCGGCATCCGCTTCTGCCCGATCGGCAATGCCCAGGACATGCGCTGGGCGTATTTCAAGTAGCGTCGAGACTTCCCTCCCCTGCCGCAGGCGGGGGAGGGTTAGGGTGGGGGCCCTTCAGCGGAGGCACTCAACCCTTCGGGCCCCCACCCCAACCCTCCCCCACGCTGCGCGCGGGGGAGGGAAAGACGCTTGAGCATTCTTGATGCGCCGCCTCGAAATCATCGTCTCCCGGCTTGCCTGGTTCGTGCCGACCATTGTCGGGCTGCTGATCATCATCTTCACGATCTCGCACATCATCCCGACCGATCCGGTGCGGGTGCTGGCGGGCGACAACGCGACACAGGAGCAGCTGGACGCGCTACGCAAGGAATACGGCTACGACAAGCCGCTGCCGATCCAGTTCATCAACTATCTGAAGGACGTCGCGACCGGCAACCTCGGGATCAGCATTTTCACCAAGCGGCCGATCTCCGAGACCATGTGGCACCGCTTGCCGGCGACGCTGGAGCTGACCTTCGCCGCGGTGTTCCTCTCGGTCCTGTTCGGCATTCCTTTGGGCGTGCTGTCCGCGCTCAAGCGCAACAGTCTGTTCGATCACGTGTTGCGCGTCATCACCGTGTCGGGCCTTGCGGTCGCCAGCTTTTGGCTCGCCATGGAGTTGCAGTTCCTGTTCTCGATGAACCTGGCCGTGGCACCGCTCAACGGCCGGATTTCCGGCTTCGGGCCGGACCCGATCACCGGTTTCTTCGTTATCGACTCCCTGCTGATCTGGGACATGGAATCCCTGCGCAGCGCGCTCTCCCACATGATTCTGCCGGCGATCACGCTGGCGCTGCCGGCGGCCGCCACCATCGTGCGCTTCACGCGCGCGGGCGTGCTCGAGGTGATCAACAGCAACTTCGTGCTCTACGAGCGCGCCATGGGCATTCCCTGGCCGCTGATCGTGTGGAAGTACGTGCTGCGCAACGCGCTGATCTCGACGGTGACCCAGATCGGCCTGATCTTCGGCGTGTTCCTGTCCGGCGCCGTGGTGGTCGAGACCGTGTTCGATTGGCCGGGCATCGGCGCCTATGCGGTCAATTCGATCCTGCAGTCCGACTACAAGGCCATCATGGGCTTCACGATCTGGACCGGCGCCATCTTCTTGATCGTCAATCTGATCACCGACATTGCGCACACGCTGATCGATCCGCGGAGCAGCCAGTGAAGACCGGCTGGCGCCAGGCGCTCAGCAAATTCGTACGCGACCGCGCGGCGCTGATCGGCTCGGTGATCATTCTGGGCCTCATCCTCTGCGCGATCTTCGCGCCCTACCTGGCGCCCTTCCCGGACGACGTCTACGAGTTCCACACGTCCAATCGATTGCGCGCGCCCGACGGGGTGCATTATTTCGGCACGGACCGAATGGGCAGCGACGTGCTGAGCCGCATCCTGTTCGGCGCACGCATCACCATCATGATCGCCGTGATCGCCATCAGCATCACGGTTGCGATCGGTGTGCCGATCGGCCTGATCGCCGGCTATTACGGCAAATGGCCGAGCGATGCGCTGATGCGCGTCTCCGACATTTTCCTCGCTATTCCTCAGGTCGTGCTGGCGATCGCGATCGCACAGACGCTCGGCCCTTCGATCGAAAACGTGATCCTGGCGCTCAGCGCCACTTACTGGCCGTTCTGGGCGCGCCTGGTCTATGCCGAGACACGCTCGGTCAAGAACGAGATCTTCATCGAATCGGCGATCGCGTTGGGCGCGCCGCCCTGGCGCGTCATGCTTCTGCACGTACTGCCGAACATCGCGTCCGCCATCATCGTGCGCACCTCGATCGGCATGGGCAACACGATCCTGACGGCGGCCATTCTAGGCTTTCTCGGGCTCGGCGCGCCGCCGCCGGCGCCCGAATGGGGCCGTATGATCGCGGAGTCCCGCGAATTCCTGCCCGAAGCCTGGTGGTACGCGACGGCGCCGGGTCTCGCCATCTTCCTCGTCGTCATGGGCTTCAACCTACTGGGCGACGGGCTGCGCGACATCCTCGATCCGCGCATCCGCCGCGCGGCGAGCCGTGAGGAGTGATGGCGGCGATGGCTGAGCTGCTTGCCGTCCGCGACCTGACCCTTGGCTTCCACACCGACGCCGGACTGGCGCGCGTCCTCGACGGCGTGAACCTCACCATTGACCGCGGCCAGGTCATGGGCCTGGTCGGCGAGAGCGGTTGCGGCAAGACGACCTTGGCGCGTGCCGTGCTGGGCGTGCTGCCGCGCCACGTGACCGACATCAGTGGCGGCTCGATCCGCTTCAAAGGGCGCGACCTGCTGGCGCTCGCGCCCGACGTGCTGAGCCGCGAGGTGTGCGGCCGCGCCATCACCTTCATCCCGCAGGACCCCTACGGTTCGTTCAACCCGGTCTTCACGGTCGGCACGCAGATCATGGAGATCATGAAGTGGAAGTCGCCGCGCCGCGAGGCGATTGGCTGGCAGGCGGGCATGCCGGCGCTGCTGCAGACCTATCCCGCCGAGCGCCGCCGTGCCGACCGCGACGCTGTCCTCAAGCTGCTCGATGCCGTGCAGCTGCCGCAGCCAGAGCAGATCCTGCGCAAGTACCCGCACGAGCTCTCCGGCGGTCAGCGCCAGCGCCTGATGATCGCCATGGCGCTGTTGCCGGAGCCGGACCTGGTGATCGCCGACGAGCCGACGACCGCGCTCGACGTGACGATCCAGGCGCAGATCCTCGGATTGATCCGGCGCCTGGCGACCGAGCGTGGCGTCGCCGTGCTGTTCACGACTCACGATCTCGGCACGGCATACGAGATCTGCGACGCGGTGACCGTGATGTATGCGGGACAGGACGTCGAGTCGGCGCCGACCGACGTCTTCTTCACCCGCTGCGTCCATCCCTATACGGACCGCCTGCTCGCCAGCCTGCCGCGGCCGGACGGCAAGGTCGCGGGCATACCGGGTGAGGTGCCGAGCCTGGTGACACCGCCGCCCGGCTGTAGGTTTCATCCGCGCTGCGATTCCGCCGCCGCCGACTGTCGCGCCGCGCGGCCGCCCGAGACTGCTTCCGGGGCCGGGCATCGTGTCCGCTGCTTTCATCCCCGGGTGCGAGCGGCGGCATGAACGCGATCCTCCAGGTTCGCGACCTGCAGCGCCATTTTCCGATCCGCGGTGCGTTCAATCGCCAGCTCGGCTGGATCCGCGCGCTCGACGGCGTGTCCTTCGACCTGATTCAGGGCGAGATCCTCGGCTTGGTCGGCGAGAGCGGCTGCGGCAAGTCGACGCTCGGCAAGACGATCATGGGCATTCACCGACCCGATGCCGGCGCGATCCACTTCGAGGGAATCAACATCGCGGGGCTGGAGCCGCGCGCCCATCGCTCGGTGCGCCGCCATCTGCAATACGCCTATCAGGACCCCGGTGCCTCGCTCGATCCGCGCTGGAAGATCGGCCGATCGCTGCATGAGCCGCTGATCATCCATACCAACCTGTCGACGGCCGAGCGCGAGGTGCGGGTGCGCGAGATCCTGCGCGCGGTCGGTCTGCCCGAGGGCCATCTGGACCTCTATCCGCACGAGATCAGCGGCGGCCAGCAGCGCCGCGTCGGCCTCGCACGCATCCTCACGCTGCAGCCGCGCGTCGTCATTCTCGACGAGCCGACCTCGGGTCTCGACGTCTCGGTGCAGGCAACCGTGCTGACGTTGTTCCGCGAGCTTCGCGCTGCCTTCAATCTCACCTATATGCTGATCAGCCACGACCTCGCCGTCGTGCGCATGATGTGCCAGCGCGTCGCCGTCATGTATCTGGGGAAGATCGTCGAGATCGGCCCGACCGCGGACATCTTCGAGCGGCCGCGCCACCCCTACACGCAGTCGCTTCTGGCGGCCATTCCGCAGATCGGCGGCAAGCGCATCACGCGCGACTTCTGGCTCAAGGGCGAACCACCCGATCCGGGCAAGCTGCCGTCGGGCTGCCGCTTCCGTACGCGCTGCCCGCGCGCCGAAGCGCTCTGCGCGGAGACCGAGCCGGAACTGCGCCTGATCGGCGCTCAGCACGCGGCCTGTCATTTCGCGGAGCTCGATTCGCTCAGGAGCGCATAGGGACGCGTGCGCGAATGCCCACCCTTCGGCCGAGCGGAGCTCGACCTGTCGGCAGGGCGCGAAATCGCGCCCGAATGCTGCGCCGCTACAGGTGCCGGCTCCGTCGCCTGGTCGGATGCGCCAGCAACCATTCGAAAATGCGGTGGGGCAGGCGCGCCAGCCAGAGAATGCCGTCGGCAAGAAACTCGGCCATGACATAAGCGCGTTCAGCGCGTGCCAGGCGTTCGAGCTCGGCTGCCGCAACGTCGCGCGTCGCGCCGGTGCCCTCGGCGATGTCGCGGATCAATGCCTGAATCCGTTCGTGGCGATGCCGCATGACAAGCTCCTTTTCCGAGCCCGATGGTTTGGCGCCCTCCCTGAATCTCGGTGATGTTGGGACTCGATATAGGGAGGTATGGCCGGAATTCCCGGGCCAATGTTGCAAGCCACCAATGCGGGAAACGCAGACAATTGTCTGGGCACATTGCCGCGCATGTCGGCACGCGCGGCCTCGAAGATAGGCAGCTAGGGCAGCGTACTTGGCAACGTTCGACAGTCGTGCACCGATATGGTCTCGCCCGTGCGTCCGGTCGGATCGCCACCCGCCGGCACCGGCGTGTAGATCGTGATACCGATCGTCCCGAAGATCGCGCCGTCATCCTTGAGCAGCGGCGCCGTCAACCGGGAGACCGCGAAGGTGGCGTCTGGCCGCGTAATCCGACTCGACCGCGCTTAGATCAGTGCGGGCGTATCGACGACCGTCAGGCCGCGCGCGATCGCCAGCTCGCCCTCCTCGCCGCCGAGGATCTCGCGCATGGAGCGCCCTTCGAGCGGCACGCGCCAGAACGACTTGATCTCCTCGCCGGCAAGCGACAAGGCGAAGTCGCAGGTCTCCGCCAGGTAGCGGTAGATGAACACGTTCGACAGGCATGGCGCGATCGCGGCCGGATCGATCGCGCTGCGCGCGGGCACGATCGCGCCGCGCCGCGCCTCCGCCCAATGCCGCAGGAACATGAGCATCCGCGAATTCTCGACCTGCGGCCACGCGCACGATGCGGTACGGGAGCTTGTCCCTGTGTCCTTCATTGACATGCGGCAACGGTCTAGCAGGCTGACGTCAGGATCGCAAACGAGCCAAATGCGGGTCCGACGGCGGGCTTGACCGGCCGGGCGGCACAGGCTGGCAACAAGGGATGAGCCCCATGAATGGACAAGCGAAACGCGGCCTTCCTGTCAGCGAGGTGCGCCGCTTTCTCGAGCCTGGCACGCTTGAGAGGCTCGGCCTGGCAGGGCCAAACCAACATCATGATCATGGGCTGGCACATGATCCTCGAATTCGCGCCGTCGCTGGTCGGCTGTTACGTGTGGACGGAGAATCACAGCTTCGGCCTGATTCGCTGCAGCCGGGAATGCGTCGTCAACATCCCGACCGTCGACCTCGCTGCCAAGGTCGTCGACATCGGCAACAGCTCGGGGCGCGACATCGACAAGTTCGCCACCTATGGGTTGACCGCGGTGCCGGGTGTGAAGGTGAAGGCCCCGCTCATCGGCGAGTGCTTCGCCAACTTCGAATGCAAGCTGGTCGATTCAGGCCTGATCCGGAAATACAGCCTCTTCGTTTTCGAGGTCGTCAAAGGCCATGTCGCGCGATCGCCGATATATCCACGCATTATCCATTACCGCGGTGACGGCGTGTTCATGATCTCAGGTGAGAACACCCATCGCTACCGCCGGCGCTTCAAGCCGGAGATGTTGTAGCGTCCGCGCCTATTTTTCGTCGAGCAGGATGCTGTTCTCGACGAACGTCACGAGCAGCACGCAGCCGTCGGGCGCATCCGTCCAATGCGTCGATCCCTTCTTGTAGATCGCATAGTCGCCGGCCTTGAGCACGGTGCCGTCGCTGTCATGAATGCTGCCCTCGATGACGAAGAACTCGTCACCGCCGCCATGGCTGTGCAACGGGCCGACCGCGCCGGGCTCGAGCTTGAGCAGGTAGCGACCGCCGCGGCGCAGCTCGGAGTTCTCGCTGAACGGCGCCCAGAAGAACTTCGGGAACGGCTTGCCGTCCTTGAGATAGGGCTGCCATTTGGCGCCGCGGACGCTGTGAACCATTCGCTCGCCGGGCTTGAGGGGATTGGGTCTGGCCATCATTCTCTCCTTGGCACGATGCGCTCCGGGCCGATCAGGCCTTGAGCTTGGGTAGGATCTCCGTCGCGAGCGCGCGGAGATTTCCTTCGAAGTCCATGTTTGCCGCCACTGCCGCCGGCATGCGCACGCCGAGTTGGGTGACGCCGGCCTCGCGCAGGACATGGATGCGCTCCAGGCACAGGCCGGGGGGGCCGACGATCGCCATGCGGTCGAGCATGGCATCGGCCAGCACATCGCTGCCGACTGTGGCGCCGCCATCGAGCAGCAGGCGGATCTTGGCGACCGTCGCCTCGTCGATCGCGAGCGCGCGCCGCGTCTCCTTGTGCATGCCGCGCGCGGCCATCGCGATGATCCGGCGCAGCTTGTCCTTCACGGGCACCATATTCTCGGTGACAATCGTGGTGATCCAGCCGACCACGGCGATATCCTCGGGCTTTCGTCCCGCCGCGCGTGCCCCTTCAGCCACCAGGCCGAGCGCCCAGCGCACGGCCTGCGGGTCGCCCATGTCGCCGAGGATGATGCCGTCAGCCAGCTCGCCAACGAGCCGATAGCCCTGCGGGTCGGTTGTCGCGATGTAGAGCGGCATGGGCCGAGCCACCGGGAAATCCAGCTTCACGCCCTTGAGCGAGAAGACCGGCGTTTCGAGCGAGATCTCCTTGCCGGCGAAGAGGTCGCGGATGACTGTGATGGTGTCGCGCAGGGCCGCGAGGAAGGGACCCTGCGGTGCGCCCAGCTTGTCGCGCAGGTTGGCGCGCTCTCCGGCGCCAAGACCGAGCACGAACCGCCCGTCACACGCCTCGGACAATGTTGCCGCGGCGCGCGCGATCTGCACGGGGTGGCGCGTATAGGGATTGACGACGCCGAGGCCGAGCGCGATTCGACTGGTGCGCGCGGCGGCATAGGTCAGTGCCACGAAGGGGTCGCGGAAGAACCCCTGATCCGGCGTATAGGCCATGTCGAAGCCCCAGCCCTCGGCGCGCGCGATGACCTCGGCAAAGCGGCGCGGATCGATGGCAGGTGGGAAGGAAAAGGCGAGATTCATCGGCATCAGTCGTGAACGAGAGTGGCGCGCTGCCCGCCGGTTCCAGCGAGCAGCGCCATGAGCTTTCGCTCGATCTCCGCGAAGTCCCGGCTGGTCGTGTCGCGTGGTCGCTTCAGGTCGATGTCGAAAACGCCGTTGATGGTCGACGGGCGGGGACTCAGCGAGATCACCCGATCGCCGAGCAGCACGGCCTCCTGCACGGAATGGGTGACGAACACGATGGTCTTGGACATCTGCTGCCAGATGCGCAGCAGGTCGTCCTGCAGCGAGCGCCTTGTCTGGGCGTCGAGCGCGCCGAACGGCTCATCCATCAGCAGGATCTCGGGATCGGTTGCGAGCGCGCGGGCGATGGCGACCCGCTGCTTCATGCCGCCGGACAGCACATGGGTGTAGCGGTCTTCGAAGCCAGCGAGGCCGACGAGTTTGACCAGCTCGCGCGCGCGCGCATCGCGCGCCGGCTTGTCGAGTTTCTTCTGCACGTCGAGCCCGATCGCGACATTGCCCAGGACGGTGCGCCAGGGATACATGACGAATTCCTGGAACACGAAGCCGCGTTCCGGCCCCGGGCCGGTGATCGGCTTTCCCTCGAGCAGCACCTCGCCGGCGCTCGGCGCCTCGAAGCCGGCGATGATGTTGAGCAGCGTCGACTTGCCGCATCCGCTCGGCCCGAACAGGATGACGAAGCGCCCCGGCTCGATGTCGAACATGACCTCGCGGATCGCCTCGACCTCGGCGCCGCCCTCGGGATCGGTGAACGTCTTGCGCAGATTGGCGATGCGGATCTTTGGCGTCATTGGCGCGACAACATTCCCCAGCGCACGACCGTCCTATCCTCGAGGCGACCGACCAGGACGTAGATGAAGAGAAAACCAAACACACCCAAGGCGAACAGCCCGACAAACATGACTTCGACCTGCAGCAGGTTGCGGGCATTGAATATCATATAACCGAGCCCGGCCTTGGGCGTGGCGATGAACTCGGCGCCGACCAGGGTGCGCCAAGCCTGGCCGAAGGCAAGGCGCAGCCCGGCAACGATAGAGGTCAGTGTCGCCGGTAGCAGCACGAGGCGCATGACGTCGATCCTGCTGGCCCCGAATGTGCGCAGCGCGCGGATCTGGCCGCGCTCGACACCGCGCACGCCGGCCGTGGTGTTGTAAATCAGCGGCAGGCAGGCGGAGATCGCCGTGACGATCACGATGCTGAGATCGCCGCGACCGGCCCACAGCAGCAGGATGGGGATGTAGGCATAGGCGGGAATGGGGATCAGCGCGTTCACCAGAGGCTGGAATGCGGCATAGACATAGCGGTTCATACCCATGAGCAGGCCGATGCCGACGCCGACCACGAGGGCAATGAGCATCGCCGCGAGGAGGCGTCCGACACTGACACCGATGTGGATCAGCAGGATCGGAACCGGCCGCGCCTCGGTCGGCTCAAGCAATCGGAAAATAGTCGCGACAATCCGAGAGGGCGGTGGGAACAGTTCGAGATTGAAGCCGGACGCACGAAACAGCGCTTCCCATGCCGCGAACAGCAGGACCAGCGCGGCCGTCGGAAGCGCGAAGCGTTGCCAGGTCACCGCTCAGACCTCGGCCGTGCGTGCGAGGCCCCAGCGCTCGAGCGTGCGCTTCTCGATGGCGGCAAAGCCAATCTGCTCAAGGGCGAGACTGACTACGGCGATGATCAGCAGCGCCGAGAACACCACGTCAGTCGCGTAGAAATCCTGGGCCTGGAAGAGCATGACGCCGAGGCCGCGCGCGACGCCGGCGAACATCTCCGCGCCGATCAGCGCGCGCCAGCTCGCCGCCAGACCGAGCTTCAGGCCGGAGAAGATGTAAGGAAAGGCCGCCGGCAGGATGACGCGCCAGATGATGAAGGCGCGATCGGCGCCGAAGGTCTGCACCTGCCAGACCATGCGCTGCGGCACGGCGCGGATGCCTGCGGTGATGTTGAAGATCATCTCGGCGACGCAGGCATAAGTGACAATGGCGAGAACGGCAGGCCAGCCGAGTCCGATCCAGATCATCGCCACCGGTGCCCAAGCAATCGCCGGAATCGGCATCAGGAAGCCGAGCAGCGGATTGATCGCGCGATAGAGGGTGGGGCTGAGGCCCAGCGCGATGCCGCCGACGATGCCCAGCACCGAGCCCGCGATGAAGCCAGCGAACAGCAGCACCAGGCTGTGCATCGCGTGCATGCCGATGTGATAGGCGAGGCCCGCCTTGCCGACGAGGCCGAGCAGGCAGGTTTCCAGCACGAGCGACGGCGGCGGCAGGATCAGCGGCGAGACCAAGCCACCACGGCTCGCCGCTTCCCATGCCGCCAACAGCGCCGCAAAAACTACGTAAGGCGCGAGGCGCTCGGCCGTGTCCTTCTTGCCTGCCTTCTTGCCGCTTTCAGCTGGCAGATCGTCGCTATGCTTTGGTGCGGAGCTTCTTGGCATCGGCCAGGATGTCGCGATTGACGACCAGGTCCGGCCGGTTCCGGATCACGCCTAGCTTGACCGACACGTCGGCGATCTTGTTCAGGCTTGGCAGGACCGGATCGAGATCCGGGGCGAAGATCAGCCGCCTGATCATCGCGTCGAAGGCCTCCCACGGCGTGTCGCCGGCGCCGCGCTCGGTCATGCCCTTGGCGACCAGCTTCGCCGTCTCGGTCGGGTTGGCCTTGATCCATTCCTGGACGTCCATCGCCGCCGCGGCGAAGCGCACCAGCGCATCGCGCTTCTTCTCGATCACTTCGCGGCGCGTCTGGATGACGACCGCGTCGTAGACCACGTTGGCGAACAGCGCGACGATCTTGCCGATCTTGCGGTGCTCCATCAGCGCGGGGTAGGGCTCCCAGATGGTTGCGCCGTCGATCGCGCCGCTCGCGAGCGCGCCTGCGACCTCGCCGCCCTGCATGTTGACGACCTGGAAATCGTTGACTGACATGCCCTGGGAATCGAGCCAGATCAGCCAGGCCATGTAGGAGCCGCTGCCGACCACGGTGCCGATCTTCTTGCCCTTGAGATCCTGGATCGACTTCGCCGGCGAGTCATGGCGCGCCAGCGTCGCGGCGTAGTCGCCATAGGCCCAGCCCATGAACATCGGGAACTCTCCCGGCTTGGTCGCGGCCTGCAGCGACACGGCACGACCGCCGCCTGGCGCGTCGAAATCGATGCTGCCTTCGACCAGCGCCTTATCGGCCGGCCCGGCCGACGGGAACCATTCCCACTTGATGTTGAGGCCATATTTCGACGTCCAGTCGCGCCCCGCGAGCACCATCGGCGACACGTCGGGATGCGCGCCGTAGGTCAAGGTCGCTGCTGCTTGAGCGAGAGCCTGGCCCGGGCTTGCCAGTTCGAACATCGGGTTGGCCAGCAGGCCGGCACCGGTCACCATCATTCCATTGAGGACGTCGCGGCGACTGAACATGTCTTGTCTCCCTCTTCACCTGAGGTCGGCGCTGCGCCGATGCGACGGCAAACCGCGCGCCAGACCGGGGTCAGTGTGGCACCGGCAAAATCGCCGTGCAACGCGACCGGGGCCGCGAACCTCGTATTACGATCCGTTACCGCCAGACGCCGTCGACGCGGTCGAAGGCATCGGCGCGCAGATCGGCAGCGCCCTGGATCAGCACCTGCTTGGCGATCTTCTCGGATGGCGTCTTGGGCAGCTTGTCGATGTAGGCAAGATAGCGCGGCACCTTGAAGCGCGCGAGGTTCGCCTCGCAATGGGCGATGACGCGCTCGAAGGGCAGCGCGTCCTTGTCGAGACCCGGCTGCAGCACGAGATAGACCTTTACCTCCTGGCCGCGTTGCGGATCGGGCACGGGCACGGCGGCGGCCTCGGCGATTTCCGGCAGACCGCGCAGCACAGCCTCGACCTCGCGCGCCGCGATGTTCTCGCCGGCGCGCCTTATCATGTCCTTGACCCGGCCGACGATGTAGAAGAAGCCGCGCTCGTCCTGGCGGAACAGGTCGCCGGTGCGGAACCAGTCGCCGTGGAAGGCCTGGCGGGTCGCCGCCTCGTTGTTGTAGTAGCCCTGGAGAATGCCGGGGCCGCGCACGACCAGCTCGCCGATATTCCCCGACGGCACCGTGTTGCCCTGCTCGTCGGCGACGCGCACCTCGCGGAACGGCACGGCGGTGCCGCAGGTGCCCGAGCCGACCATGTCTGTCGCCTCGATCGGCACGAACATGCCCGACCCGATCTCGGTCATGCCGAAGGCCTCGCGTGCGATGAAGTCGAAGCGCTCCTCGAGCGCCACATGCGCGTCCTTCGACAGGCCGTAGCAGTTGACGCGCACGATGGCGTTGTCGCGGTCATAAGGGCTGGGTGGCTGCTTGATCACCACCTCGGGAAACAGCGTGAAATTGATGCGATGCGTGCGCACCCAGTCCATGAAGCGGGATGCGCTCTGCCGCCGTGCGGCGAACAGCGTGCCGCGCTGGTAGAACGTCATCATCAGCATCCATTGCGGGTCCATGTAGAAGAAAGGCGTCGCCGCCAGGATGCGCTCGTAGCGCCGGAAATCGCGGCGCGCATTGATGAGGCCGATGGTCAGCCAGTAGCGGTGGCTGAGCATGCAGCCCTTGGGGAAGCCCGTCGTGCCCGAGGTGAACTGAATGTTCATCAGATCGTCGAGCGCGGGCGCGGGCAGTCCGGCAATGTCGTCGCGCCCATCCAGCAGGTCCAACCAGCGTCTTTGGTGCTGGCGCGGGGCGCCCAGCACGATCACGCGATCATCGGTCAGGCGCTCCGGCCGCGCGGGCAGCGCGTCGAGCGTCGGCAGGCAGGCCTCGTCGATCACCACCCAGTCGACCGCGCCCGTGTCGATCACGTAGTTCATCTCGCGGCCGGTGTAGCCGATGTTCATCGGCACCATGACGGCGCCGAGTCGGGCCAGCGCCAGCCAGGTCATCGGCATCGCCGCCACATTGGGCAGCATGACCGCGACATGGCTGCCCTTCCGGATGCCGAGGGCGGCAAGGCCGTTGGCCAGCCGATTGACGCTCCGGCGCAGCGCCGCATAGCTGATCGCCTCGCCGCTCTCGAAGAAATTCCAGGCTGCGTGGTCGGGCACCTCCGCCGCGGCCGCATCGAGCAGCGCGCCGATATTGGCGGGCAGGGGCATCGCCTCGATGATGCGTCGGCGCTCGGCGACCGGCGGTGCGGCGTGTTTCAGGATTTCTTGGCGTGACATCAACGGATCCATTCGGCAGGGTCGCTGCCAAATTTATCGCCTCATGCTGAGCTTGTCGAAGCGTGAGGACGTTGCCGTGTCTCCGCCGCTTGTCAAACGGCACCGTCCTCGTGGTTCGACAGGCTCACCACGAGGTAATATGGTGCGTCAGTTCGTCAATTCTGGTTGAAATCCACCCATGCTCATCGACTACGGCAGCACGCCGCCGATCCCCGAATTCAAGAAGACCGGGCCGCACCTGGCCAATTACCGCCGGGTCTACAGCGCCAGCGAGAAGGACGTCGATTATCTCGGCGTCGGCCCCGAGGCGCTTGCCAAGTATCTCGCCATGTACGACCGGATCGGCGCCCGTCACGTCGTGGTCAAGGCGCGCGATCTGGAGACCACCTTCGGCTTCCGCATTCTGAACGAGGATGTCGCCGCCTTCTGCCGCGCGCAGGGGCCGCGTTTTCTCGGCTTCGCCGGCGTCGACCCGCACAAGGGCATCACGGCGATCCGCGAGCTCGAGCATGCGGTCAAGGTGCTGGGATTGCGCGGACTCAACCTGCAATGCTTCGAGCACAAGCTCGCGATCAACGACAAGAAGATGTACCCGCTCTATGCCAAGTGCATCGAGCTCGACATACCCGTCAACATCCACGCCAGCATCAACTTCTCGACCGACACGCTGATGGAATTCGGCCATCCGCGCCTGCTCGACGAGGTGATGGTGCATTTCCCCGAGCTGCGCGTCTGCGCCTCGCCACCGGGCTGGCCCTGGGTGCAGGAGCTGATCGGCGTCGCCTGGCGCCATGCCAACGTCTCGATCGGCATCGTCGCGATCCGGCCGCGCGTGCTGGCCATCGCCAATTCCGGCTACGAGCCGCTGCTGCAATACGGCAACACGATCCTGCAGGACCGGTTCATCTTCGGGTCGGCCTATCCGATGCAGCCGGTCGACCGCGCGGTTGCTGAGATCGATGCCCTGGGGCTCAAGCCCGAGGTGCGCCGAAAGTGGCTTTATGACAATGCGGCGCGCTTTCTCGGACTCCCGCCTGCGGCGCCGTAGTCCTTGACGGCGCAAGGGCTTATGGGGACGATGGCGCATCAAATCCACCGGAGTTAGACCAACAGGGGGGGCGACTATGGTGAGACCGATCAACGCTTTGGTCTCGGGTCTGGCCTTTGCGGCCGCGGCGGCGAGCATGCAGGCTCCGGCCTCGGCTCAAACCCAACCGGCCAAGCCGGCGCAAATCGTGGTCAATGCCTCGGGCGGCGCCCAGGCGGCCGCGCTGCGCAAGGCGTTCTTCGAGGAATACGAGAAGCGCTTCGGCGTTCGCGTCGTCGATTCGAGCCCGGCGGATCTCGGCAAGCTGCGCGCGATGGTCACGACCGGCAACATCGAATGGGCGGTGACCGAGCTCAACATGGAGGACGCTGTCCGCGCCCAGGAGATGGGCCTGCTCGAGCCGATCGACGCCAAGATCGTCGACCGTTCGCGCTTCCCGGCCAATCTGCAGACCCGCACGCATATCTACACGCGCAGCGCCTACTCGACCGTGATCGGCTACCGCACCGACGCATTCCCCGAGGGCAAGCGGCCGAAGAGCTTCGCCGATTTCTGGAACGTGCAGGCCTTTCCGGGCCCGCGCTCGATGCAGAATTCGCCGATCGACAATCTCGAATTCGCGCTCATCGCCGACGGCGTGGCGCCCGACAAGCTCTACCCCATCGACGTCGACCGCGCCTTCCGCAAGCTCGACCAGATCAAGAAGAACGTCGCGGTCTGGTGGACCACGGGCGCGCAGTCGGCCCAACTCCTGATCGACAAGGAGGTCGTGCTCGGCACGGCGTGGAACGGCCGTTACTATGCGGCGATCCAGCAGGGCGCGCCGATCGCGATCGAATGGAACCAGGGCGGCATCAAGGAAAGCGCCTTCGTCATTCCGAAGGGCGCCAAGGATGCCCACTGGGGACAGCAGATGCTGGCCGTCATGAGCGACGCCAAGCTGCAGGCGATCTACGCCAACATCGTGACCTATCCCGGCCTCAACCTCGATGCGACCCAGTACACCGATCCAAAGATCGCGCCGCACCTGCCGACCCATCCGGACAACCTGTCCAAGCAGTGGTGGCAGGACGTGAACTGGTGGGTCAAGAACGGCAAGGACGTGCAGGATCGCTGGAGCCGCTGGGTCATTGCGAAATAGCGGTCGGCGCGGGAATCGCCAGCCGAAGGTTCGGGCCTGGTGACTGACACCGCGGCCGCCGGCGCGACCGCGGCAAATCTGAACGTGACTGGCCTGGAGTTGTCGAACGTCGTGCGGCGCTTCGGCGCCGTGACGGCGCTCGCCGGCGTCGATCTCACCGTGCGCGCCGGCGAGCTGCTGACCATCCTCGGGCCCAGCGGTTCGGGCAAGACGACGATGCTGAAGGTCGTGGCCGGCTTCGAGCTGCCGGACGAGGGCAGCGTGCGGCTGGGTGTCCACGACATCACGGTGGCATCGCCGGCGCGGCGCAACATCGGCATGGTCTTCCAGAACTATGCCCTGTTCCCGCACATGAACGTGGCGGCGAACATCGCATTTCCCTTGGAGATGCGGCGCATGGCGCCGCCTATGATCGCCGACAAGGTCGCCTGGGCTCTGCAGACCGTTGGTTTGACCGGATACGACCGGCGCATGCCGAGCCAGCTGTCGGGCGGTCAGCAGCAGCGCGTGGCGCTCGCCCGCGCCATCGTGTTCGATCCGGGTTTGCTGCTGCTCGACGAGCCGTTCGGCGCGCTTGATCGCAAGCTGCGCGAGCAGATGCAGCTCGAGGTCAAGCGCCTGCAGCGCCGCCTCGGCCTCACCACACTGTTCGTCACCCACGATCAGGAAGAGGCGCTGGTCCTGTCGGACCGCATCGCAGTCATGAACGAGGGCCGGCTCGAGCAACTTGGCACGCCCCAAGACATCTATGCCCATCCGCGCAATCGCTTCGTCGCGGATTTCATCGGCGAATCGAACCTGTTCCACGGTCGCGTGACCGCGATCGAAGGCGGTATCGCGGTCGTCGCAGTTGCGTCCGATCTCGTCCTGCGCCTGGTGGCTATGGCGGGCATGCGCGCCGGTGCCGAGATCGGCGCCGTCGTCCGACCCGAGCGGCCGCGCCGGCTAGGCTCAGGCGAGGCCGCCGACAACGCCGTCGAGGGCGAGCTCGTCGAGGCGGTCTATGTCGGCGAGTCGATCAAGTACCGGCTGCGGTTGTCGAGCGGCGCCGAGCTCCTGGTGCGCTGGCCGTTCCGCGCCGGCGGAGAAATGCTCGGCGGCGGCGCGCGCCTGCGCGTCGGCTGGGACGCCCGGGACATGCACGCGGTTCCCTGGTCGTGAGCGTGCTGACGGGAGTGCTCGGACGCCGTGCCGGGCGCCACGGTCCGGCGCTGGCGCTCGGCATCCTGCCGATCGCTTTCCTGCTCGTGCTGTTCGTCTACCCGGTCCTGCGCCTGCTGCTGTTCAGCGTCGAGAACGGCAGCCTCGCCCATTTCGAGAAGGCGCTCACCGACGGCCTCTACGTTCAGGTGCTTCTCGCCACCTTCGAGATCGCGATCGTTGTCGCCGTCATATGCCTGCTGCTGGGCTATCCGGTTGCCTACCTGCTGGCGACCGCCTCGCCCTTCTGGGCCGGCTTCGGCTTTGCCCTGCTGCTGCTGCCGTTCTGGACCAGCGTTCTGGTGCGCACCTATGCTTGGATGATCATCCTCGGCCGCAACGGCATCTTCAATCGAACCTTGCTCGAGCTCGGCATCGTCGACCAGCCGCTGGCACTCCTGCACAACACGACCGGCGTGCTGATCGGCATGGTGCATGTGCTGCTGCCCTACATGGTCTTCCCGATCTACAGCATCATGAAGCGGGTCGACATGCAGTTGCTCAGCGCCGCCGAAGGACTCGGCGCCTCGTCGGCCCAGGCCTTCCGGCGCATCTACCTGCCGCTCACGCTGCCCGGCGTGTTCGCCGGCATGACGCTGGTCTTCATCATCTCGCTCGGCTTCTTCATCACGCCCGCGCTGCTCGGCGGCGGCCGCGTCATGATGATCGGCGTGCAGGTCGAGCGCCTGGTGCGCCAGTACCTCGACTGGAGCCTCGCCGCGGCGGTCGCCGTGATCCTGCTGGCGGTCGCCCTCGGCGTCGCCGCGTTCTTCCGCCGCGTCCTCAAGGGCGACCTGACATGGACGTGATACGCCGCCGACCCATGGGCGCCGGGCGGCGGCCGAGCCCGGCCCGCTGGGCGCTCATCGTCTATTGTACGCTCGTCTTCGTATTCCTCATGCTGCCGCTGATCGTGGTCTTCCCGATCTCATTCAGCTCCGCGCAGTCGCTGCAGTTCCCGCCGCCCGGCTATTCGCTGCGCTGGTACAAGGTCTACGTCAACGATCCGGTCTGGATGGCGGCGACCTGGCGCAGCCTGCACATCGCGCTGTGGACGACGGTGCTGTCGACGGTGCTGGGCACGCTGCTCGCCTTCAGCATCGTGCGCGGCCGCTATCCGGGCAAGGGGCTGGTCAACCAGGTCGCGACCGCGCCGCTGATCGTGCCGACGATCATCTACTCGATCGCGGTCTATGGCCTGTTTGCCGGCCTCAAGGTGATCGGCAACTGGCAGGGCATCGTGCTGGGGCACACCGTGCACGCCTTGCCCTTCGTCGTACTGATCGTCGGCGCTGCGCTGCGCACCTTCGACATGGCGCAGGAGCAGGCGGCCGAGGGGCTGGGCGCGTCGCGACTGACTGCGATCCGGCGCGTCACCCTGCCGCAGATCCGACCGGCGCTGATCTCGGCGGCCTTCCTCGCCTTCATCTCGTCTTTCGACGAGCTCGTCATCGCCATGTTCCTGGGCGGCGCCAACGTCACATTGCCGAAGAAGATGTTCGACAACATCCAGCTCGAGATCGAGCCGACGGTGGCGGCGGTCTCCGTGCTGCAGATCGTCCTGGTGACGGTCGTGCTGATGCTCGCCGCGCGCTTCGGTTCCGGCGCGCGTCCGGTGGCCTGAGGATCAATTCTTCTTCGGGATCGCGATGCCGCGCCCGGCCTGCGCAGGCACCGGGTGATGCGCATGAGCCGAAATCAGATCGTCGAACAGCCTTTTCAAATCCTCCGGCAGCTCCGCCGCGCGGCGCTCGACCCGGTTGATGTGCAGCATCATCTCCTCGAAGGTCGCGATCAGATGGCCTTGCTCGCCATGGCGCATCATGTTGATGAGCCGGATGCGCTTGAGGTCCCGTTCGAGGAACTGCGTCGTGACCACGATCGGCTCGCCCAGCCTGACTTCGCGCACATAGGTCGTGTGGGATTCGACGGCGAAGAAGCCGTTGGGCGTGCGCTCCCGGTAGGCCGGGCCGAGGCCGACCTGCTTCATGAAGCCGACGACGGCCTCGTTGAAGATCCTGGCGTAGTGGACCACGTTGAGATGACCGTAGTGGTCGACCCACTCGGGCTTGACCACGGCTTCGAAGGTCCTGGGGAGCTGGTCTGGCACTTAGGGCCTCATGCTGAGCTTGTCGAAGCATGAGGACGCTGCCACTGGCAGGCGCATGATTGCAAGCTTCTGATGTGATTTCGCGTCCTCGTGGTTCGACAGGCTGACCACGAGGCTCTATCCTGGCGATTAAAGACTGCGGCGGAGGGAGAAAGCATGCGCGAAAAAGTCTTCGTCACCTGCGCCGTAACGGGTGCTGCCGACACGGTCGGCAAGCACCCGGCGATTCCGGTCACGCCGGAGGAGATCGCGACGGCGGCCATCGAGGCCGGCGAGGCCGGGGCGGCGATCGCGCACATCCATGTGCGCGACCCGGCGACCGGCAAGCCGAGCCGCGACATCCGTTATTACCGCGAAGTGGTCGAGCGCATCCGCGAGAGCGGCAGCCGGATCGTCATCAACCTCACCTGCGGCGCCGGTGGCCGCTATCTGCCCGACAAGAATGATCCCAAGCAAGGTGCCGCCGGCACGACGATCACCACGCCGGCCGACCGGGTTTCTCACGTGCTGGAGCTCAAACCCGAGGTGTGCAGTCTCGACGTCGCGACCATGAACATGGGCGAGCACGTGTTCATGAACACGCCCGGACATCTGCGCGAGATGGCCCAGCTCATCCGCTCGGTCGGCACCAAGCCGGAGCTCGAAGTGTTCGACGGCGGGCATGTGCGCCTCGCCAACCGCATGGTCGAGGAGGGGCTGCTGGAATCCCCGGCGCTCTATCAGGTGGTGCTCGGCGTCGCCTGGGGCATGCCTGCGACATCCGAGGCGATGATGTATATGAGCCAGCAGATTCCCAAGGGCGCGCATTGGGCCGCCTTCGGCATATCGCGCATGCAGTTTCCGATGGTGGCGCAGACCGTGCTGCTCGGCGGCCATGTACGCGTCGGCCTGGAGGACAACCTCTACATCGACAAGGGTGTCTACGCGAAGAACAACGCAGCCCTCGTCGAGAAGGCGGTCAGGATCGTGCGCCTGCTCGGCGCCGAGATCGCCAGCCCCGAAGAGGTGCGCAAGGAGCTGGGGCTGCGTGGCAATCCATGATGTCCAGGGCAGGGGGAAGCAGCAAATGAGCTTGATGTCAGCGCAGCTCGATGGCCGCGTCGTTCTTGTCACTGGCGGCGCCTCGGGAATCGGTCTCGCAACCTGCGAGACATTCGCGCGCAGCGGCGCGCGCGTGGCGCTCAATCACCTACCGGACGATCCGGCCGGCCCGCGCGAGGCGAATCGCCTGCGGTCGGCCGGCCATGATGTTGCCGCTGTGCCGGGCGACGTGTCGAAGCCGGGCGGCGGCGAGGCGATCGTCGAGGCGGCGATCGCAGCGTTCGGCCAAATGCACTGGCTGGTCAACAATGCCGGCACGCCGATCGCGCGCGACCCGGTGCCGTTCGCCGATCTCGACGCGCTGACCGACGAAGCCTGGGACAGGGTGTTGTCGACCAACCTCGTCGGCACCTTCCGCTGCTCGCGCGCCGCCGCACCGCACCTGAAGAAGAGCAAGGGTGCCATCGTCAACCTCGCCTCGGTCGCGGGCTTGACCATGCAGGGCAGCAGCATCCCCTACGGTGCGAGCAAGGCCGGCGTTGTCAATCTGACGCGCAACCTGGCGCGTGCGCTGGCGCCCGACGTGCGCGTCAATGCCGTGGCGCCTGGCCTGGTCGACACCCCCTGGACGCGTCCCTGGCCCGAAGATCGCAAACGACTGTCGGTCGAGAGTACGCCGCTCAGGCGCATGGCCACGACCGACGACATCGCCGATGCGATCCTGTTCTTGTGCGCGGGCGCCGATTTCGTCACCGGCCAGACGCTGGCCGTGTGCGGCGGACGGACCTGACGAGGCTTCGTCAGAGGGAGAGCGGCAGCTCGAGATGCTGCGCGTACATCATGTCCCGGTGCTCGATCACAATCGGGTCGAGCGCCGCGTCCGTTTCAGCATCGCGCGTCTCGAACGCCGCTCTCATGCCGGCGTCCATCGCACAATGCTCAGCCGGAAGCGGAACGAACAGCGCGGTGACTGTCGCACTGTAGATGTCGGCGGCGGTCAACGCCTGGCCCACATAGTACCGGCTGCCGGCCGCGCGCTGCGCTTTGAGGCGTGCCGCCAGCATGCGCAGGAGCTCGGCGACACGCGAAGCTGATGCCGCGCCCGAGGCGGCACTGTGGCCGTATTTGCGCGCCAGATACCTGGCGATGCGCTGCGGGAAGCCGCCGGCATTCTCGAGCCCGACATGGATCAGCTGCAGGCGGCGGGACCAGGCAAGTCCCTCTTCGCCCAGCATCTCGTGACCGAGGCCGAAGACCAGGGCGCGGTCGGATGGATCCTTGGGCAGCAAGGCCGGCGTGGGCGCCAGGCGCTCGGCGAGGAGCAGGATTTCGTTCCAGCCGGGGCGGGGGCGTTCGTCGTTGTAGACCGCGACCGGCGCATTGCGCTGGCCGCTCCAGTTGTTCAACGCCTCGCTGTCATAGACGAGCCGCACGGCAACCCAGCGGATGCGCTTGATGTGGAGGATGCCTTTGGAGGCCTCGCCCCAGGGGCTGGGGACATTGCCGACGACCACCATGCGCAGGCCGTCGCGCGCGATCGCGTCCTCGACGCTGACATACTGGAACGGCATTTGCCCTCCATGCGGCCCGCTAACCAGTTGATTTGTCGCGACGTTGGGCGCGCCGTGAGGCCAATTCCGTGAGCTTGGCGAGCATGGTCTCGACGTTGGTGCACACGATGGCGCCGGCCTCGGCAAGCTCGGCTCGGATGTCGACCGGCAGGCTCGAATTGCTGCCGTCGGGCACGCGGTTGAGTTTGCCGCCGACGAAGACCGGCAGCTCGATGGCGCGCTGTTTCATCTCGTCCTTCAACTCGGCGACGAAATCGAGCGCCACGCCGTTGTAGGACGAGAGCGCGATGAAATCGACACGATCATCCGCAACCATGGCAGCGAGATCGTTCGGGTCGGTCGAGGTGCCGCCATCGACGATGTCGATGCCAAGCTCGCGCAGCACGGTTTCGATCAGGATCTTGCCGTATTCGTGCACGTCGGTGGTGGCGATGCAGGCACGCAGACCGGCGCCGGTGATGGCAGCACGATCGGCCCCCGGCAAGCGACCGACCAGGACTTCGCCGTCGCGTTCGACCTGCTCAATCGAGTGGGAGCGCACCAAGGGCGTGCGGCCGCGCAACCGCCCCGGCGTCGATGCGCCAGGACCGAACAGCTCCTCCAGCCGCTTGGAGCCGACGCGGCGGATCGCCAGCAGCATCTCGAACGGATTGCGCACGTCGATCCCGGCTTCAGCGAAGCCCGCCAGAAGGTTGTCGCGAAACTGCCGGCCGCCCGCCACGATGGTTGCGGCGATGCGGTCGATCTCCTCGTCGTTCTGCAGGCCGTGCAGCGGCTCATCCAGCTCGACCAGCCGATTGGCGAACATGTGAACGTCGATGATCTCGTCGATGTCGGGAATGCGCTCTGCCTCGGTGACCGGGATCGGATTGACGGCATGACCGGTCGGCTTGGTCTTTTCCGCGTAGATATCGACCCGGAGATAGGTGGCAAGCGCAGCGTAGTTCGCGGCGTGATTGGCGCCATACATGGTGGTGGCGCCATAGATCATGCTGCCGGGTGCGCGCGTGACCTGGTGGGCCGCGCGCTGGAAGGCGAGCCGCATGAGGGGCTTTGCATAGGTGTTGCCGAAGCAATAGGTCGAATGGCCGCCGCACAGTTCGTCGACGACGTACTGCTCGATCAGGATGGCGCCGAGCGAGCAGGCGAGATCGGTGAACATCGACGCGAACCCATCGTCGACGTTGGAATGAACCATGACCTCGACCGGCTGCGCTGCGGTCAGAGCGATGGCCTTGAGGGACTCGGCCGTGGTCGTCACGTCATCGTCCCAATGCGGCTGGCGGAAGGTGAAGTACTGGCCAAGATTGCCGATCGAGGTCGAACCGGCCTGGAGCGCTGCGATGGTGTTCTCGAAGGCGGCGGGAAAGCCAATGACGAAATCGCCGAAGTGAGCCGCCGCCGGGGCCATGCTGGTCAACTTGATCCAATCCTCGAGGCCATCCATGATCAAGCCGGTGCCGCGGGTCATGCCCTTCCGCATGTGTCGCGGATAGCCCATGTTCCAGTCGAGGCTGACGCCGAAGCGGTCGACGCGATAGCCCGCCTTGTCGAGCGCTTCCCAGATATCCGCCCAGGCGCGGCGACTCTTGTCGAGATCGCGGAAACCGGTCTGGGCGTGCATCATGATGCGCCCATCGATCATGCATCTGCGCTTGTATTCAGCCTCGGAGGCGACGCCGAACTTCTCGAGGAAGGGCGAGCGGCCGACCGAGACGGTGCGGGCCATGGCACGGCCCTCGTCGAGCAGCGCCGCCGCGTCGGGGAGCGCTGCTTCAGGGAAAATCTGCCGCCGGTCGAGTGGTGCCTTCATGGGCGGAAGTCTGCCAGTTGAGCGCGTGGAGCGGAAGTGTATTGCCTGCGCTACAGCGGCAACCACGTTCCGACCCCGCGTGTGCGCGCGCGCTCGAACAGCACGACGCCAGTCGCCAGATCCTCGATTGCCACACCGAGCATGAATGCCATGATGCGCTGATCGTCGCGCGTGCGCCGCGCCTTGCCGCTGAGAAGCAGCTCGCCCAGATCGGCGTCGATCCGATCAACGGCAGGAAAGACGCCGATGGCCGAGCGCTTGCCATCGAACTGCGTGCGATCATCGGTCATGACGATGTCCATAGCCCGGATCGCATCGTCGGTGATCCAGGAATCCCAGTCGATCGTCACGGTGAGACTGCCGGGCTTGAGCCAGTCAGCATGTATCACGGGCCGCCGGTCGCGCTCCATGATGGTGGCCGAACTCAGGACGATGTCTGCGTCGCGCACCAATTCCTCAACGTTGTGGGCAGCCACAATCTCGACACCATGTCTGCCGCCCATCTCCGCGATGTAGTCTGCCATTCCCTCAGGCTTGCGATCGAAGATGCGAACGCGCTCGAGGCCTGGCACCGCCGCTTTGAAGGCGGGCAGGTGGGTCCGTGCCTGCAGGCCGCAGCCGAAGATTGCCAGCGTGCTGGAATCGCGACGCGCTTGCTCGCGCGCGACCAGTGCGGAGGCTGCCGCCGTGCGCATGCCGGTGATCCAACCGGCATCCATGATCGCGACAATATCGCCAGTCGCATCGTCGCACAGCACGACCAGCCCCTTGACCGAGGGCAGCGTGCGCGTCTTGGTAAAGTCGCCGCTCTGGAACTTGGCTGCCGCGTACTTCAGCGACGGAATCCAACTCATGACGAGATGAAACCACTGCTGCGGTCGCCGCGGAAACCATACCATCGAGGGCATGACGACCGCGTCACGCGCCCGCTCACGGAACGCCCCGGCGATCGGCTCGAACATGTCTTCGAAGGCAAGACCGAGCGACGCCAAGTCGCCAGCATTCAGATAGAGCATACGCCGCGCGGTCAAGGCGGCTATCCGCTTTCCGGAGGGCAGCTCAGCACGCCCGCCGCCACCAGTCGATCGAAGTGCGCGGGATCGACACCGAGTTCCGTCACAAGGATCTCGCGGCTGTGCTGGCCGAGCAATGGTGGCGCCCGCCGATAGGTCGGCGGCGTCTCCGACAGCCGGATCGGGTTGGCAACCGAGGGCGCCATGCCGCATGGATGGGGCAGGTCGACGCGAAGCTGACGCGCCAGCGCCTGCGGCTCGGCAAACACCTGGTCGATGCGATTGATCGGCGCGCTGGGGACGTCGCCCGCTTCCAGCGCAGCAAGCCATTCGGCCGTGGTGCGCAATGCAAAGCTGCGCGCCATTTCGTCGATCAGCGCGCTGCGGTGCTTGATGCGGTTGCTATTCGTATCGAACCGCTCGTCAGCAGCAAGATCATCGCGACCGAGCTGACGGCAGCAGCGCTTGAACTGCTCGTCGTTACCGACCGCCAGGATCAGATGGCCGTCCTTGGTGGCGAAGCTCTGATAGGGCACGACATTGGGATGGCTGTTGCCGAGCCGCTCGGGAACGGCGCCGGACACCAGATAGTTGGATGCCTGATTGGCCAGCACGGCCACCTGCGCATCGAACAACCCGAGGTCGATGCGCTGGCCGCGCTGGGTCTCGCGCCGTGCTTCGACGGCGGCGAGGATGCCGATCGTCGCGTAGAGGCCGCTGAACAGGTCGGTCACCGCCACGCCGACTTTCATGGGACCACCACCAGGGCTGCCATCGGGTTGGCCGGTGATACTCATCAGCCCGCCCTGACCCTGGATCGCAAAGTCGTAACCGGGGCGGTGGCTGGCGGGTCCGGTCTGACCGAATGCCGTGATCGAGCAGTAGATAAGGCGCGGGTTCAGGCGGTGAAGGCTATCATAGTCCAGCCCGTATTTGCCAAGGGCGCCGGGACGAAAGTTCTCGATCAGCACATCGGCGTCCTTGAGAAGGCGTAGCAGGACGTCGCGTCCGTCGGGCTTGGCGAAGTCGAGGGCGACCGATCGCTTGTTGCGGTTGGTGCAGAGAAAATAAGCGGACTCGGTGCTGCCGCCGAGATAGGGCGGGCCCCAGGCGCGCGTATCGTCGCCGCGCTTGGGATGCTCGATCTTGACGACGTCGGCGCCGAGATCGGCCAGCGTCTGTGCCGCCCATGGCCCGGCGAGGACACGCGCTAGCTCGACGACGCGGAGTTTGCTAAGCGCTGCTGTCATGGGGCCGCCGTTAGTTTCCGGCCGCGGCCGACTGGCCGCGCTGGTTGAAGCGCCGGCCGATCAATGCGGATGCGATGTTGACCTTCTGAACGTCGATCGTCCCGCCGGCAATGCCCCAGCCCCAGGCGTCGCGCAGGCGCTGCTCCGCCGGCGCAGATTTGGCGTAGCCGTAGCCGCCCATGAGCTGAACGGCCTTGCCGCAGACGTCGCGGCACATCTCGTTGGCGAAGCACTTGGCCATACTGCTCGACAGGACCGACGGGAAGGCCGACGTCTTGGCCGACACGGCCTTGTGGATGAGCAGGCGCGCCGCCTCGACCTGCATGGCCATCTCCGCGAGCTTGAGCTGGACGGCCTGGAAGTCGACGATCGGCCGGCCGAACTGCTTGCGCTCCTGCACATAGGCGAGTGCGTCATCGAGGGCGCCGGCGGCGAGGCCGAGACACATCGTGGCGTTGCCGCAGCGCTCGAGATCGAACGCCTCCATCAGCTTGCCGAACGAGCCAGCCGGCACGACGACGTTCTCGCTCGGCACCGTTACGTTATCGAAGAAGATGTCGGCGCTGCAGATGCCGCGGAAACCCATGAGCTGCTCGCGCTGGCCGAAGGAAAGACCGGGCGCGCCATTGTCGACATAGACCGCGCCGATGCCCTTGGCGCCGGCGTCGCGCGACATGCGGCAATAGACGAGATAGCCGCCGGCGTGACCGCCGCCACTGCACCACCGCTTCATGCCGTTGATGACGACCTTGCCGTCCTTGAGCTCGGCCCGGGTCTTGAGATCTGTCAAAGCAGTGCCGGCGTCGGGCTCCGACATGGCGACCGCAACGGTCAAATCGCCCCGGCATACCGGCGGCATCAGCCGGTGCTTGAGCGCGGCGCCGGCAAAGCGCTCGATCGCCTTGATCGGACCGACCGTACTTTCGAAGATCGGAAAGGCAATCGCCGGATGGACGCGGGCGAATTCCTCCAGCACGAGGAGTGCTTCGAGATCGCCGAGCCCATGGCCGCCGAATTCGGGATCGAGGTTGATGCCGAGGAAACCGAGCCGGCCAAACCTGTGGAGGATTTCCCGAGCGGGCGGCTCGTTGGTCGCCTCGATCTTGCGCGCGACGTCGCCCATCTCCTTCCGGGCGAAGGTGCGCGCAAGCTCCTGAAGCTGGATCTGCTCGGGGCTCAGACTGAAATTCATTCTTGCGACCCCCGCCGACGTCTGCATTGCCGGCAATGACTTGCTACCCTGTTCGACGGTACCGCGAAGGGCAATCGCCCCGGCACCGGTGTGACCGGCGCCGGGGCGACGGCATGGCATCGCTCAGCGCGTCAAATAGTCATAGGCCGACAGAACATGCGTGCGCACGATGTGATAGAAGGTGTCGAGCTCGACATGCTCGTCGTATGAACCCATGCCGGTCGGCGGGGGACCATAGACATAGGCGGGCACGTTGATGTAGCGCCACAGCCGCGCGTCGGTGCCCCCGAGGCTGATCACCGGCTTCGGTTCGAAGCCTTTCAGATTGCGGACGTTCGCCCTGATGATCTCGACCATCTCATGGCCGGGATCGCACCAGCTCGGTGGATTGTTGTTGATCTGCTTCATGGTCACCTGGGGATAGCGCGCGAGGATCTTGTTGACCTCGGCCAGCACGACGTCGGCCGTGATGCCGACGGGCAGGCGGATGTCGACCTCCATGCGCGCCTTGGACGGCGTCATATTGACCTTGATGCCCGCCTCGACCACGCCGATGTTGACCGTCACCTTGGGCACGATATCGGCCGAGCCGACGCCCTGGGCGATCTCGATCTCCGTGCGCGCGGCGCGCAAGGCACCCATCACGTTGTCGGGCGCCTTGATCGGAATGTCCGTCAGCTTCTCGAGATCGGCGGTCAGCTTGGCGCCGATCTTGGACGCGCTCTCGCTGGCATGCGGATAGGCGCCGTGCGAGCCCCTGGTCGCGATCGAGAATTCGAGCCAGAGCAATCCCTTCTCGCCGAAGCGCAGCGTGTGCGGGCTCGAAGGCTCACCGTTGAGGCAGCAATCGCCATGTACCTCGGGGTGGTGCTCCATGAGGTAGCGCGCGCCCCACGGGCCGAACGTCTCCTCATCGGACACGCAGGTCAGAGTCAGCTTGCCCTTGAGCTGATCCTTGATGCGATGGAGGTAGCGGTAGGTGAAGATCGACGCGGTCGTGCCGCACTTCATATCGGAGGAGCCGCGGCCGTAGAGCTTGCCGTCGACGACCTTGCCGCTCCACGCACCGTTCTTCCAGCGCTCCTCGTCGGCGACCGGGAACACATCGATATGGCCGTTCAGCACGAGATGCTTGCCCGGCTTGCCGCTGTCGAAGCTGGCGACGATGTTGGGCATGATCTTGTTGGGCGCGATCACGCGATGGGTCAGCTTCTCCTTGTCGAGGAAGCCCGTGATGTGCGCGACGGCGACGAGCGTGTCGCCCGGCGGATTGGGCGATTTCGCCTGGACGAACTTGCTGAAGAAGTCGAGCAGCACGTCCTTGTCCTGATCGATCCAGGCGAGAAGTTGATCTCTTGCTGAAGCCATGGCGAAGTACCCTCCCTTACGTCAGTGCGAGTTTGTCTTGGCGGACAGCGGGACGGCAAGAGCGTCGACGGCGACGGCGCCCGACGGTCCGGCCAACAGAGGATTGGCGTCGAATTCGGCGAGCAGGTCGCCGAGCGATGCCGCCATCACGCTAAAACGTTCGATTGCATGGGCGAGCGCTCTGACGTCGGCCGGCGGTTTGCCGCGATAGCCCGTCAACAGGCGCGAAACCTTGAGCCGCTGCAGCAGCGCCGCGGCCCGGTCGACGCCGATCGGCGGCATGACGGTCACAGCATCTCCGAGCAGCTCGACCAGCACGCCGCCGGCGCCGATCGTGACGACCGGGCCGAATTGCGCGTCGTTGACCATGCCGAGCAGGATCTCGACGCCGTCCGGCGCAGTCGCCTGGACTTCGACCGACGGGCCGCACGCCGCGCTGATGCGGCCATAGGCCGTCCGCACATCGGCCTCGCTGCCGAGGCCGAGCGCAACGCCGCCCGCTTCGGTCTTGTGCAGGATGGCAGGGTTGGCGGTCTTCATCACGACGGGCAAGCCGAGCGCTGCGGCAGCCGCCACCGCGTCGGCGGCATTTGCGACGCGACGCGATGCGACGGTGGCAACGCCGAAATCGGCAAGAAGCGCAAGGCTATCGACGGCGGACAACGGCGCGGAAGCGGCGGAGAGCTTGGCGCGCCAGCGGGCAAGCGCGTCGGCCGGCGCTGGCGGCGGTCTGGTCTCCGGTTCGGCGCGCCGCGTTTCGTGCCAGGCGAGGAAATGGCCCAGCGCGCCAAGCGCCGTCTCCGTGCCCATCAGCACGGGAATGCCGAGGCCACGCAATTCGGCCGCCTTGTCCCGGCAGATCGTGCTGTGAATGTTGCCGAAGGCGACGATTGGCTTGGCCGTGGCGCCGGCAGCCGCGACGATCGAATCGGCGACCCGATGAAGATAGGCGCGCGCCGGCACCATGTTGCTGGCGAGCGCAATGGCGCCGACCGCGGGATCGTCTGCGAGGATCTTGAGGCAGTCCTCGTAGATGTAGCCGCCGTCACCCCAGGCATCGAGCGGATTGGTGCCTTCAAAGCCCGGATCGAGCACCTGCTCGAGGCGCGTCTTGGTCGAGGGGGCGAGCGTCGTCAGCGGCACGCCGCGATCGGCCGCGACGTCGACGATGAGCTGCCGTTCGCCCCCGGAGTCGGTGACGATGGCAAGCCCCGGCGTCGGTGGCGTGCGCCCGCGCGAGAACAGCTCGAGCGTGTCCATAAGCTCGTCAAGCGCGCGCACGCGCACCACGTTGTGATGCCGGCACACGGCATCGAAGGCCGCGTCCGAGCCGGCGAGCGCGCCGCTGTGGGCGAGCGCGAACTGACGTCCGCGCTCGGAGCGCCCGAGCTTGAGCACGATCACGGGAATGCCGCATCGGGCTGCGGCCTCGAGTGCCGCGGTAAAGCCCCCGGGATCGCGGATCGTCTCGATCACCATGCCGACCACGCGCGTTTCCGACTGGGCGACCAGGAAGGCCAGATAGTCCGACAGCGAGGTCACGATCTCCTGACCGGCGGAGATCACGTAGTTGAAGGTGAGCTGCCGCTGGTTGGCGATCAGAGCCGACCAGGTCGATCCGGAATGGGAGATCAGGCCGATCGATCCCGGCCGATCGGGCACGGGCGGAGCGAGCGCCACGACCTTGAGCCGGTCGACGCAGTTGATGAAGCCCATGCAATTGCCGCCCAGCAGCGACATGCCGGCGTCGCGCGCGATGGCGCCGAGCCTGGCCGTCATCGGCGGCCGGCCGCTTGTGACGGCTTCATAGCAGCGCCCGAAGATTGCCGCCGATTTGGCCCCCGCCGCCGCCGCTTCACTCAGGAGCGGCTCCAGCCGATCGTCGGCAACCGCCATCAGGACTAGATCCGGCGGCATCGGCAGGTCGGCGATCCGGGCTGCGCATGCGATGCCTTCGACCTGTTCGTAGCGCGGGTTGATCGGGTGGATGGCCCCGCCATAGCCCCAGCCCGCCACTGCCCTCACCATCATGTTGCCGAATGTGCCCTCTCGCGGCGAAGCGCCGACGATGGCGATCGAGCGCGGTCTCAGCAGGCTGGCGACGGTGGATGAAGCTGTCATACGAGCGGGTCAGGCATGCCGCGACCGGGCGAGACGGCGAGCTTCGATGGCGCTAGGATCATGTCGGACGTCGTTCACCGGAGGGGTCAGCATCATGGCGATCGAGAGGGGCAAAGTCACGGCGTTGCACGGCAACCGGCGCGAGGATGTCGAGGCGCGCATCGACCTCGCCTGCGCGCACCGGGCCGCGGCCAAGCTTGGGTTCCACGAGGGCATCTGCAACCACATGACCTTGATGCTGGCCGGCCGGCGCGACCGGTTCCTGATCGGTGCGAAAGGCATGCATTGGCAGGACGCCACGGCCAGCAAACTGCTGGTCATGGACGACCACGGCAAAGTCGTGGAAGGCGAGGGCGACGTCTCGATCACCGGCTACTGCATCCACACGCGAATCCACCTGCATCATCCCAACGCGGCCGTGGTGCTGCACACCCACATGCCCTATGCCACGGCGTTGACCGCCATCCAGGGCGGCCGGCTGGAGATGATGCATCAGAACGCCACGCGCTTCTTCGAGCGCGTCGCCTATGACGAGGACTTCAATGGCTTCGCCTTCGGCACCGAGGAAGGCGACCGGATGGCCAGCATCATGGGCGACAGGACCGTGCTGTTCCTCGGCAATCACGGTGTCGTCGTGGTCGGCCCGACGGTCGCCGACGCCCTTGACGATCTCTACTACCTGGAGCGTGCTTGCCAGGTCCAGGTGCTGGCCATGTCGACCGGTCGGCCGCTGCGCATCATCCCCGATGAGCTGAGCCGCGCCACGCGCGACAGCTACTCCAACCGACACTACAACGCCATGCTCCTGCTGCAGGCGTTCAAGGACGAGTTCGACCGGACCCAGCCGGAATACGCTTCCTGAGCGCGTCGGGCCGGCCGCCATGGCGGAGGCGGAGCCGGCGTCGATTCTGCGCGCGCCGTGAGCGCGCCGGCACACGTTTGGGCGGCGTTGCCTGATCCGATCAAGGGCGCGATGTGGTACATCGCCGCCGGCGTATTCTGGGCGAACATGGGCGGGATCGCCCGCTATCTCTCGGCCGAACTTCCGACCTTCGAGATCATTTTCTTCCGCGCCCTGCTCGGCAATCTTGTCCTCGTGCCCTGGTTGATCCGCTTGCGGCTCAACCCGATCCCGCAGCGTCTGCGCGGCGTCTATACGCTGCGCGGCGGGGTCGAGGTGGCGGCCATGCTGTGCTGGTTCACGGCGCTGTCGCTTATCCCGGTGGCGGACGTCGTGGCGCTCGGCTTCACCACGCCGCTGTTCGCCACCCTGCTGGCCGTTCTCTTCCTGGGCGAGCGCATACGCCTGCGCCGCGGCATCGCAATTGCCGTCGGCATGGGCGGCGCGGCACTGATCGTCCGGCCGGGAATCAATGAGCTGAGCTTCGCCGCGCTGCTGGCGATCGGCTCGGCCTTCTTCTCGGCCGCCTCGCGCGTGTCGGGCCGCGTGCTTGCGCCGACCGAGAATCCCGCCGTGATCGTCGCGGCCATCGGGCTGTTCACGATCCCCGCCACCCTCATTCCGGCCCTGACGGTGTGGCAATGGCCTGAGCCCACGCAGTGGCTCTGGCTGTGCCTGATGGGCGGGCTCGCCACGTCGGGCCACATCTGCCTGACCATGGCCTTGCGCACATCGGAGGCTTCCGAGCTCGCGCCCTACGATTTCTCGCAGCTGATCGCCGCCGTGGTATTCGGCATTCTGGTGTTCAGCGAGGCGCCGGACATGTGGACATGGACCGGCGCCATCGTCATCGCCAGCACGGCGGTCTACGTCGTGCGGCGCGAGGCGCAGCTCCATCGGCTTCGCGCTGAGGCTGCTAGAAGCGATCGATCCGGAACGGGCTGACATCGATGACGGGGGGCCGGCCGGCAACGAGGTCGGCAATGACGCGCCCGGTGGTCGACGCGCCGCTTAGGCCCGTATGGCCGTGGCCGAAGGCGTAAAAGACCTGAGACCAGTGCGGCGAGCGCGAGATCACGGGTATCGTATCCGGCGTGCATGGACGGTGGCCCATCCACTCCGAGACTCTTGCGTCCTTCACACCGGGATACATCTGCTTGCCGCGCTGAAGCAGGACCTCTGCGCGGCGGTAGTCTGGCGGCGCGTTGAGGCCGGCGAGTTCGACAGTGCCCGCGAAGCGCAGCCCGACGTCCATCGGCGTCGCCATGAACTTGGCGTCTGCCCACATGACGTTGATGCGCGGCGCCACGCCGGGCTCGGCGACGGTGACATGGTAGCCGCGCTGGCTCTCGAGCGGCACGGCGCTGCCCAGCTCGCGCGACAATTTGTGCGACCACGCGCCGGCCGCGATCACCAGCCGGTCGATCTCGACATCGCCGCCATCGGTCTTTAGCGCGGTCGGGCCGCGTGCATCGAGCCGGAAGCCTTGGACGCGGCGGCGCATGATCGTGCCGCCATTGCGCACCAGCTGCTCGGCCAACATTTGCACGAGGCGGAACGGGTTCGAGCAATGGCCATGGGTCGGAAAATGGATGCCGCGCGCAAAGATCGGCGCCAGCGCCGGTTCGATCTGGCGAATTTGGTGGGCGTCGATTTCTTCGATCTCGCAGCCATGGTCGCGCCGGATCTTCCAGCCAAGCGCATCGCCGCGGAAGGCCGCTTCCGAGCGGTAGACATGCATCTGGCCGCTGCGGTGAATGAGACCTTGGGCGCCCGCCGCCTTGGCGATCGGGTCATAGGACTCGAAGACCGGCTTGAGCAGGCTGCGCAGCGCGGCGGCGACCTCGATGACCCGCTCCATGCGCCCGGCGTGCACGAACTTGACGAGCCAGGGCAGCACCGGCAGCAGGTAGCCCCAACGGATGGCGAGCGGCCCGAGCGGATCGGCCAGCCATTTCGGCACCTGACTCAGCATGCCCGGCGTCGCCACGGGCATGATCGAGCCGGGCGAGAGCCCGCCGGCATTGCCGAACGAGCAGCTCTCGCCAGGGTCAACCGCGTCGATCACCGTGACGTCGTGGCCGTCGCGTTGCAGGTAGCTGGCGCAGCACATGCCGACGATGCCGGCGCCGATGACGGTGACCTTCATGCGGCCGAGCTCCGGCCCAGCGCGCGCCGGCGCAGATATTCGGCGGCGAGGATCATGCCGGTGATGAAGACCAGCAGGATCGTCGACACCGCGGCGAGCGTCGGATTGACCTTGAGCAGCGCATCGTCCCACATCTGCTTCGGCAAGGTGGTCGCCAAGCCGCCCGAGACGAAGAGCGCGATGGTCAGCTCGTCGAACGAAGTGATGAAGGCGAAAAGAAATGCCGCGATCAGCCCGGAGCGGATCAGCGGGATGGTCACGTGCCACAGCGTTCGAACCGGATTGGCGCCAAGGCTGCCGGCTGCCTGGTCGAGTCGCTCGTCGTAGTTCTTGAGCACGGCCATGACCGTGACGACGACATAGGGAATGGCCAGAACGGCGTGGCCCAGGACCAGGCCAAGCGAGGTGCCGATGAACCGGACGTTGATCAGGGCGCCGAACCGCGCATAGAAGTAGAACAGCGCCACGGCAATGATGATGCGTGGGATGATCAGCGGCGACAACACGAGAGCGAGCAGGGCTGTCTTGCCCATGATGCGCTGTCGCACGAGCACGAAAGCGGCCGGCGCGCCGACCACCATGGCGAGAGAAGCCGACAAGACCCCGACCAGCAACGAGCGGACGATCGCTTCGCGCCAGAGCGGCGAGACGAACACGGTGTCATACCACCGCAGACTGAAGAATTTGGGCGGCCATTCGATGAAGGCGTCGGTCGTGAACGAGACGGGGACGATGAAGAAGGTCGGCGCCGCCAGGAAGAAGATGATCAGGAACACGAGGAAGGCCAGCACGCCGCGCGACCATTCCCGTGTCGGCCGGCTAGCTGGCCGCGGCACCAGGCGCTCATAGGCTTCCGACACGATGTCGCACAGGCGGCCGATGGCGCCCAGCAGGTGGCCGCCGATCCATGCGGAAAGCCGCGCAATCGGGTTGCGTCCGCCGCCGCCCTGGGTCGACGGCGTCTCGCCCGCCAGCGTCGACATGCCGAGCGCGCGGTCGTAGAGATAGAAGACGACCAACGCCGTGACAAGGAGCAGCACGGACACAGCGCCGGCAAATGCCCAGTTCATCAGATCCTGGACTTGCGTGATGATCACTTGGGCAATCATGGTCTGCAGTCGGCCGCCGAGCAGCGCCGGCGTGATGAAGAAGCCGATCGCCGTGATGAAGACGAGCAGGCCGCCGGCCGCCACGCCCGGCAGCGACAGCGGGAAGTAAATGCGCCAGAACGCCTGGCCGCCGCGCGCGCCCAGGGTCGAGGCCGCCTTCGGCAGGTTGGCGTCGATCTGCTCCATCACGGAGACCATCGTGAGGATGGCGAGCGGCATGAGCGCGTGTGTCATGCCGATCATGACGCCGGTGAAGTTGTAGATCAGCGACAGCGGCTCGTCGGTCAGGCCGAGCGCCTGTAACCAGCCGTTGATTGCGCCATTGCGTCCGAGCAGGACGATCCACGCGAAAGTACGAACGAGAAAGCTGGTCCAGAACGGCAGCAGGATCCACAGCATCAGATTGTTGCGTCGGCGCTCGCTGGTCGTCGCCAGGAGATAGGCGACCGGATAGCCGCCGACGATCGAGAAGAAGGTGCACCACGCCGAGGTCTCCAGCGTGATCTGCAGGACCTTCACGTAGAGCGTCGAGGCGAACAGCCGCTGATAGTGCATCGCGGTCAAGGCGCCAGTACCCTTGATCTCGACGCTGAGCCAGAGCAACTGGCCGACCGGGTAGAGGAAGAAGAAGCCCAGGAAGATCAGGACCGGCAGCAGCGGCCATGCGGCGCGCCAGGCGCCGAAGCGGCGGCCGGCGGCCGTCATGTCGGCAGCAGGACGGTGCTATCGGCCGGCCAGCCCAGGCGCACGCGCGTGCCGCGCTCCAGTCCGGTCACGGGCCCGCGGGTCAGGCGGGTCGCCGAGACCACCGGGCCGGTCGGCAGGCGGACGTAGTACTTGGTCACGCCGCCGACCATGATGATCTGGTCGAGCGTGCCCTCGATCACGTTATCGGCGCTCTCGACCGGATCGAGCAGCCGCAGACGTTCGGGCCGGACCATGAATTTGACAGCCTGGCCGACTGCGAAGACGTCGGCTGCCGGCGCCTTGATCACGGCGTCACCGGCCGACTTGACCGTGGCACGGCCGTGGCCGGCGCTCTGCACCACCCCATCCAGCAGGTTCGATTCACCGAGAAAGTCGGCGGCGAACACCGTGCGCGGTTTGAAATAGAGATCGGCGGGGGTGCCCAGCTGCTCGATTCGCGCGTCGTTCATCAGGCAGATCCGGTCGGACATGATCATCGCTTCCTCTTGGTCGTGCGTGACGTAGAGGATGGTGATGCCGAGTTCGGTGTGGAGCTGCTTGATCTCGAGCTGCATCTGGTCGCGCAGCTTCTTGTCGAGCGCGCCCAGCGGCTCGTCCATGAGGATGATCGATGGCCGGTAGACCATGCAGCGCGCGAGCGCGATGCGCTGCTGCTGGCCGCCCGACAGCGCGCGAGGCAGGCGGTCAGCGACATGCGGCAGGCGGACGATGTCGAGCACGCGCTGAACCTCGTCGCGGATCTTGCTCTCCGCCATGCGGCGCATGCGCAGCGGAAAGGCGATGTTCTCATGCACGGTCATGTGCGGGAACAGCGCATAGTTCTGGAACACCATGCCGATGTCGCGCTTGTAGCTTGGTGCGAAAGTCGCAAGCTTGCCGTCGATCCAGACCTCGCCCTTGTCGGGCTGAATCAGCCCGGCGATGATCATCAGCATGGTGGTCTTGCCCGAACCCGAAGGCCCAAGCAGCGTCAGGAATTCGCCCTCGGCGAGATCGAATTGAGCGTCGGTCAGCGCCACGACCTGGCCGTAGGTCTTGCGTAGGTCCCTCACGCGCAGCTTTTCAGTGGTTCCGGTCATGAGCCAATAGCCCGGCCTGCGGCTATCACAGCCGAGTCATATGGGTTGAATCGCCTTGCTGAATGAAGTGGGCGGGACCGCATCGACGACGCGGCCCCGCCCGGAATGCGTAACGCTGCTAGGTGAGGAGCCAAGCCTCGAACTGCTCGGTCACCTTGTCCTTGTGCTTTGCCCAGTAGACCGGATCGGCGCGGATGGCCGTCTTGAAGTTGTCCGGATAGGTCGGCAACTGCTTCGCCCGCGCCTCGGGAATGTGCTTGAAGGCGTCCGGATGCGTCGGACCGTAAGCAACATGCTTGGTCCAGGCCGCCTGGCGCGCGCCATCGACCGCGAACTTGATGAACTCGCGGCACATGTCGGCCTTGGGCGTGCCCCTGATGATGCACCAGCCCTCGGAGCTCCAGAGGTTCTGGTTCCACACGATCTTGACGGGAGCGCCTTCGTCGATCGCGGCCTGCGCGCGGGCGTTCCAGGTCGTGCAGATGTGAACCTCGCCAGTCTTGAGCATCTGCGAGGTCTGGGCGCCGCCCGTCCACCACACCGCAACGTCCTTCTTGATGGCGTCGAGCTTCTTGAGCGCGCGCGGAATGTCGCACGGATAGAGCTTGTCCCCGGGCACGCCGTCGGCCAGCAGGGCTTCCTCGATCGTGTCGAACGGATGCTTGCGCAGGCTGCGCCGGCCGGGGAAGTCCTTGACGTTCCAGATGTCCGCCCAAGACTTCGGCTCATTGCCTTTGAAATGGTCCGTGCGGATCGCGAACATCGCCGTGAACACGTCATTGCCGGCATACTTGGCCGACTTGAAGTGGTCCGGCGTGGAGCGCAGGCCCGGCGTGTCGATCTTGAGATCTTCGAGATAGTTGCCCTCGGAGACGAGCTGGTCATGGGCCGCCTGGGACAGCAGCGCCATGTCCCAGGTGTAGGTCTTGGTGTCGACCATGCCCTTGATCAGGCTGGTCGGCTCGTGCTGGCCGGCGACGCCGACGGACTCGATGCCCGTCGCCTTCTTGAACGGCTCATGGAAGGCTTCATTGAAGCCGGCCGTGTAGGGGCCGCCCGGATCGCGCACGACAATGCGTTTCTCCTGCGCGCTCAGCTTTTTCCAGTAGGCCGGCGCGGCCAGAACAAGGGTGGCGCCGCCGGCGATCTTGAGGACGCGGCGACGCCCGATCACGAGTTTGCCGATGCGTGTGAGCTTTTCCGTCATCATTGCCTCCACCTGTCTCTCAGTTTCGGGTTCGCCGCGTTGCCCCTTCGGGTCTGGTTGCCGCGGGTAGCGTCTGCATTCACCGAGTATTATTGGCCGTCATCGTACGCAGGTTTGCCGGACCTCGCAACAGCCCAACGCCCCCGAGGGAGCAGGATGGGCCGCCCTATCCTTTGGACTTGCGCGCGGCACGCTCAGCGAAGAATTTCGCCATGGCGGCCTGGGGTTCGCCCGAGGCATAGGCCTCGCGTTGGATGGCCAGACCTGATTTGAACGCCTCGTTGAACGCCGCCTGGGTCACCTGCCGGAAGCGCTTGCGGTTGAGGCGCATGGCGATCGACGGCTTGGATGCGAGCAGCTCCGCCACCTCGATCGCCTTGGCCATCACCTGCTCCTTGGGCACGAGGTGATGGATCAGTCCGATGTGCCGGCACTCTTCGGCGCCCATCATGCGACCCGTGAGCGTCAGCTCGATCGTGCGCGACAGCCCGAGCCGCTCGATCATGAGCAGGGGCCCCAGCACGCTTGGGATGCCCGCATTGATCTCGGGCTGGCCCATCGTGACGCCGGAATGTCCGATGCGAATGTCGCACAGCATGGCGAACTGAAAGGCCGAGCCGGCAGCCACGCCGTTGAGCGCGGCAATGCACGGCTTCGTGAGCTTGCGCAGGCAGTCGTAGAAATCGCGCCACGATTTGAACCAGGCGGCGCCTTCCTTGCCGCCCTTGAACTTCTTGGTCTCGTCGAGATCCTGGCCAGCCGAGAAGGCCCGGTCGCCAGCACCGGTCAGGATGATGGCGCGCACCGACTTGTCGCGGTCGAAGGCCTCGATCGCCTTCTTGAGCTCGGCGCGCATAGCGCCGTCCCAGGCGTTGAGCTTCTCCGGCTTGTTAAGCGTAGCGATGCCGACGCCGCGTTCGACGCGGGTAAGGATTGTCTTTGCCATGTCCGAAAGCTTGCCCCCGCGGAATCCTACCGGTCAAGACGGCGCCATGCCCATCGCCGGCGCTCGGTTGGCCTCAATTGCGATGCGATATCCAGTGTCAGCTGGTCGCCGCCCGACGATCGAGCGAGGAAGCCGTCGGTGTCAAGTGCAAGACCCGTCGCCGCCAAATCTGTCCGCCGTGCTGCTCGATCGGGCCAAGAATTTCAGGCATTTTTCCGCGGCACCGGAAGAGTGTCAACGGGCAACCCGTCAGTTGCGCATATTGAGCAATGGCGCCGGACGGTGCGTACGAAATTGCGATATTCGCGCGTTGTCAGCATATGGTCAGCGACAGCGCGTCTGATTAAGATGACGAACATGCACCCGCGCGCGGAGCGCGGGACCAGAAAAGGAGACCGCAGCCATGCTGGTCACCGAGAAGCAGAACGTCGTCGCGGTCAAGAGCACCGCCATGGCCGATGGCGACGCCGAGGACTGGGCGATCGTTGCGCGCGCCTACCGGGATGAGACAGCCGGGCTGGCCCAGCGCGTCATCGAGCAGCTGCACAGACTCAAGGGCTATCGCTACGGCTATCAGGTCGACCGCTTCGAGCACTGCCTGCAGACGGCCACGCGCGCCTCGCGCGAGGGAGCGGACGAAGAGACCGTCGTGTGCGCATTGCTGCACGACATCGGCGACGATCTGGCGCCGCACAGCCACGGCGACTACGCTGCCGCGATTCTGAGGCCCTATGTGACGGCGGAGAATCATTGGCTGCTGCAGCATCACCGCACATTCCAAGGCTACCACTTCTTCCATTTCATGGGGCAGGACCGCAACGAACGCGACAAGTATCGCGGCCATCCTGCCTATGAGCGCACGATCCGATTCTGCGACCGCTGGGACCAGGCCGCGTTCGATCCGAACTACGACACCATGCCGCTGCAGGCGTTCCTGCCGGCCGTGGAGCGGATCTTCGCGCGCAAGCCGTTCAGCCTGGCCTCGAGATAGGTGCAATGTTCGCTACGGACTTCGCGCAGCAGCCGATCGAGACGTTCTTCCCGGAGGATATGTTCCATCCGCGGCACTACGTGGCCGTACGCAAGCCGGTCATGGAGGCAGGGACGCTGCCCAATTGGTGCTACACCTCGGAGCGCTTCTACCGGCGCGAAGTCGAACGCATCTTCATGAAGGTGTGGAACTTCGTCGATCGCGTCGATCGCATTCCCAATCCCGGCGACTACTTCACCTTCGACTATGTCGGCGTCCCCGTGATCATCATGCGCGGCAAGGACGGCGTGGTGCGCGCTTTCTCCAATTCATGCCGCCATCGCGGCTCGCGCCTGGTCGAGGGCGAGGGCAACTGCAAAGCGATCCGTTGCCCCTATCACGGCTGGACCTATGCGACCGAGGGCAACCTTCTCGTTGCGGCCGAGATGGAGGACGCGCTCGGCTTCGACAAGTCGAAGCTCGGCCTCGTGCCGATCAGGCTGGAGACCTGGGGCGGCTTCATCTTCATCAATTTCGACAACGACGCGATCAGCCTTCGCGAGTATCTGGGCGACCTTGTCGACAACACCGAGGCCTACAACCTCGACGATCTCGTCTGCGTGCGGCGCAACGCCGTCGAGCTGCCGATCAATTGGAAGCTGTTCTTCGAGAATTTCGCCGAGCAGTACCACATTCCCTATCTGCATGGCGGCTCGCTCAACCGCCAGAAGCGCCAGATGCATCCGCCCGAAGACACGCACGGCCAATATGAAGCGCTCTATGTGAAGCATCCGGGCAGCCGCATGCTGCTGATGGGCGATACCGGCTTCCCGCCGATCGAGGGCATCAACGGCCGCGCCGCGGAGGGCACCTTCTATCCCAGCCTCTACCCGAGCACGAGCATCGGCATGTGCATCGACGGCATGTGGTGGGTGCGCACCGATCCGCTCGGCCCCCACAAGTCGCGGCTCACGATTGGTTTCTGCTTTCCGCGCAGGACGGCGGCGCGCGCCGATTTCGACGACGTCATCCAGCGCTACTACAAGCGGATGGATGCCGTTTTCCCGGAGGATACGGCCGCCTGTGAGCTGCAGCAGCGCGGATTGATGTCGCCGTTTCATCGCGCCGGCCGCATCGGACGGCTTGAGATATTGGTCCATCGCATCAACAATTGGGTTCTCGACAGGGTCATCGGCAACCAGGCGTGACCGGCCGCGCAAATGGGGACGGGCTATGGCAAAGCGCAGGACTGACTGGACCGGCGTGTTCGTCGTCTCGGTGACGCCTTTCGACGACAATGGTGACATCGACGAGCCGGCATTCCGTCGGCTGATGGATCAGTTCGTCGCCGACGGCGTCCAAGGCATCATCGTCGCCGGCAGCACGGGCGAGTGGTACACGCTGTCGGACGCGGAACGCCTGCGTCTCTTCGAACTGGCTCAGGACCAGGTAGCCGGGCGCGTCAAGCTGATCGCCGGTACTTCGGCCATCTCGACGCGCGACACGGTTGCCTTGACGCAATCCGCTAGCGACCGCGGCTATGACGGCGCCATGGTGCTGGCGCCGCCCTATGCGTTGCCCAATGAGCGGGAACTGCTCGGTCACTTCGAGGCGGTCGCTGGTGTCGGCCTGCCGATCATGGCGTACAACAATCCGGGCCGTACCCAGGTGACGATCACGCCGGCATTCGCCGAGAAGCTCGCCAAGTTCCCGACCATCGTCGCGCTCAAGGACAGCTCCAAGGATCTCTACGCGCTGGCCGATACGCTCAACCGCATCGGCGGAGACGTCGCGGTGTTCTGCGGCCTAGAGCCTTACGCCATGGCGATGATCGGCCGCGGCGCCGTCGGCACGGTCTCGATGGCCGCCAACATCATCGGCCGGCGCGCCGTCGATTTCTGCGGTCATCTCCTGGCCGGGCGCTATCGCGAGGCGCGGCCGCTCGAGGCTGCGATCGATCGGCTCTACGAAGCGTTCTATGTCGGCGGCTATGGCGCCTATGTTGTGATCAAGGCGTGCATGAATCTTGCCGGGCGCCCCGGCGGCCTGCCACGCCGACCCCATCTACCGGTCGACGCCGCCGGCCTCGACAAGCTCCGCCAAGTCCTCGCCGGCATCGGCGCACTCGACGGTAAGGCCCGGGCAGCGGAGTAGGCGTTACCCTCGCCCCGATGGGGGCGAGGGTAGCTCCAGCGTCCTCGTGAGTAGTTTACCCACCGACACCGACGTCCTCGTCATCGGCGCGGGCATTGCCGGGCTGTGCACGGCGCTCTACCTCGCGCGTGCCGGGCGTACCGTCGCGGTCATCGACCGCGGCGAGCCGTGGGGCGATGCGTCGGGCGCCAATGCCGGCACGCTCTCCGTGCAGATCAAGCGGCCAGAGGTGCTGAATATCACGCGCCGCGCCGTCGAGCTCTGGCAGGGCTTCAAGGCCGAATTTGGCATCGATGTCGGATTCGGCCGCCCGGGCGGGCTGCGCGTCGCGACCAATGAGCGCGAGATCGACATGCTCCGGCGCTCTCAGGTCGAGCAGCGTGAGCTCGGTCTCGATACGGAGTGGCTCGATGGCAACCGGCTGCGCGACCTGGCGCCCTGGCTCGGCCCCACCGTCACGGCGGCGACCTTGTGCGACTGGGATGCCTATTCGAGCCCGTTGCAAGCCGGCCATGCGATCATCCAAGGGGCGCGTCACGCCGGCGTGGCGATCCTCGGCGCCGCCGCGGCAACGGCGATCGCCGAAGTTTCACCCGGCTATCGCGTGACGACCGGCGCCGGGACGATCACGGCGCGCGTTCTCGTGATCGCGGCCGGCGCATGGTCGGGCGAGGCGGCCCGAATGCTTGGCATCGACCTGCCGGTGTCGGCCGATGTCAACATGCTGAGCGTCACTGAGCCGACCGCGCCGCTGCTCGACCGCGTCGTGACCCACATTGGCGGCATTCTCTCGCTCAAACAGTATCCCAACGGCACCTGCCTGATCGGCGGCGGCTGGCAAGGGCGCGGCGGCCTCTCAACCGGCGTCAAGGAGATCGGCTACGAGAATCTGCTGCACAATCTGCGCGTCGCCGCCAATGTGGTGCCGGCGCTCGCCCGGCTCAGGCTGGTGCGAAGCTGGGCCGGCTTCGAGGGCGTCGTTCCCGATGCGCTGCCGCTGTTCGGCCCGCTGCCCGGTCGCGCCGGCGTCTACGTCAATGCCTGCGCACGCGGCGGCTATTCGCAAGGGCCGGCGCTCGGCCACCTGATGGCGGAGCTGATCACCTCTGGCCGCACCTCGCTGCCGATGGAGCGCTTCGCTCCGAAGCGGTTCGCAGCATGAGCGACAAGCGAGAGCAACGCGTCGATGACGGGCTTGATCGCGGCCGCGCGTTTCAGTTCTCGGTCGATGGCGAAACCGTGACTGCTTATCCCGGCGAGAGCATCGCCGCCGCGATGCTTGCAGCCGGACGAGCTGCGGCGCGGCGCACGGCGAAGCGCCGCGAGCCGCGCGGTTACCATTGCGGCATGGGCGTGTGCTGGGACTGTGTGATGGTGGTCGACGGTGTCACCGACACGCGGACGTGCCGGACCGAAGCGAAACCCGGCATGCGTGTCGAGACGCAGCACGGCGTCGGGCAGCGGACGTGATCGAGGTCGACCTTGCCATTCTCGGCGCCGGTCCAGCCGGACTTGCCGCAGCCGGCGAGGCGGTCGCCCATGGCCTCCGGGTCGCCGTCGTCGACGACAATCCACGCGCCGGCGGTCAGTACTTCCGGCAGCCACCGGCGCAATTCCGCCGCGATGGCGGGTCCTGGTTCGACAAGGAGGCGACGCGCGTCGCGGAGTTGCTGCGCGTGCTCGACCACCCGAGCATTACCTATCTTCCCGACACGGTCGTGTGGGACGTGCCGGCGCCGGATACGCTGGCGGTCGCCGGCGGCGAGCGATCGGGGCGTGTGCGCGGCCGCGCGTTGCTGATCGCTGCCGGCGCGCATGATCGTCCCGTGCCCTTTCCCGGCTGGACCCTGCCGGGTGTGATCAGCGCCGGCGGCGCGCAGAATCTGCTCAAGGGCAACCGCATCGTGCCGGGACGGCGCATTGTCGTCGCCGGCAACGGTCCGCTTCTTTTCGTCGTCGCGGCGAGCTTGGTTCGCGCCGGCGCCGAGGTCGCGGCCGTGGTCGAGGCGGCGCCGATCAATCGACGTCTGTTGCACGCGTGGCCCAGCATGCTGGCAGCGCCGAAAATCCTCCGCCAGGCACTCGACTATCGCCTGAGCTTGTTGCGTGCCGGCGTTCCGGTGCGAACAGGCATGACAGTCGTGGCCGCACGCGGCGCGGACGCCGTGCAGGACGCAGCGATCGCGCCGATCGCCCTCGATGGCTCTGTTGACCGCGCGGTGAGCGAAACCATCGCGTGTGACGCGCTTGTCGTCGGCTTTGGACTGACGCCATCGGTCGAGCTTCTGCGCCTGATCGGTTGCGAGCTGGGCTACAACCGCGGTCGTGGCGGTTGGCTGGCCGTGCGCAGCGACCGCATGGAGACATCGGTCGCCAACGTATTTGCCGCCGGGGACGGCGCGGCGATTGGCGGCGTGGAGATTGCGTTGCTCGAGGGCCGCCTGGTTGGACTGGAGGTGGCCGCGCGTTTGGGTCGCGCCGGGAACGCCGAGCAGCGCCGGGCGGCGCTTCGCGATCAGCTCGATCGGACCGACAAATTTCGTCGTGCCATCGAGGCGATCTTTGCCGGTCCGAGCCACTATCTGGGATTGCTGACGGCCGACACCGTGGTGTGCCGCTGCGAAGAGGTGACCCATGGCGAACTCCAAGCCCGCCAGGCCGAGGCGCTCGACAGCATGATTCAGCTCAAATCGACGACGCGCGCCGGCATGGGCCGCTGCCAGGGACGCAACTGCATGGCGACGCTCGCCTCGATCGTCAGCGAGGCATCAGGCACACCGATCGCCGGCCTCAACTATCCGCGGACGCGGCCTCCGGTGCGGCCGATCGCGATCGGCGACCTGTTGCACGAGCCGATCCCGCCGCCCGACCTGCCGGCCGATCCGCACCTGCCGCGCCGGCAAAACGCCAGCTAGCTGACGTCAATCATATCCCTTGGGCGGCACGAAGCCCTGGAACTCGCTCTCCAGCAGGCGCGCCACATGGATGCAGGTGCGATCGCCAAATTGCGGCCCGATGATCTGCACGCCGACCGGAAGTCCCTCGGGCGTGAAGCCGGCGGGCGCCACGGTGGATGGCAGGTAGACGACGCCGGAATAGCCGGCCCAGAACAGCTGGTCGGTGGTCGGCACGTCCCGGCCGTTGACGCGCACCGTGCGATTGTGACGCTCGCCCTTCTGGTCGTGCGGATAGGCGGCGGTCGCCGCGGTCGGACAGATCAGGACGTCCCATTCCTTGAAGAATTCGGCCCACGCTAGCCGCATCTTGTGGCGCGTCTCATTGGTGCCGAGCCAGTTGCGGTGAGGCATGACGTTGGCCCGGGTCATGCGCGCGAAGTAACTGTCGTCGCCGGAGGCGAGCGCTGCCGCGGCCTCCTGGTTCTTGCGGAACACCTCGTCGGTCTGCCGCCCCGATGTCGCCGCGCGCAGCAGCTCGATGTAGACGCGCTGGCAAGCCGTCGTATCGACGGCGGGCCGCGCCTTGTCGCTGACCTTGGCGCGCCGCTTCGCCATGAAGTCGGCGACGGCCTGAATGCGCGCCTGGACCGCCTGATCGACCTCGGAGTTCACGTCGGTCAGCATGACCGCGACCTTGAGCCCGGCCAGCGTCTTGCGGCGCGGCGCCGGCAGCTTGAGCGAATAGCCGGCGCCGTCGATCTCGTCGGGTCCGGCCATGATGCCGAGGCCGATCTCCAGATCCTCGGCGCTGCGGCCCATCGGGCCGATCACGGAGATGTCGGTCGTGGCGACGCGGCCGGCGAGCGCCTGACCGCGCGTCGGGCAGATGCCGTAGGTCGGCTTGTGGCCATAGACGCCGCAATAATGCGCCGGGTTGCGGATCGACGCGCCGATGTCGCTGCCGGTCTCCATCCCGGTCAGCCCTGCCGCGAGCGCCGCCGCCGAACCGCCCGACGAACCACCCGGCACGAGACGGACGTCCCACGGGTTGTTGGTCGTGCCGTAGATCGGATTGAAGGTCTGCCAGTCGGACAGCAGCACCGGCACATTGCTCTTGCCGAAGAGCACGACCCCGGCGGCGAGATAGCGCTCGACGGCCAGCGCATTGCGCGTCGCGATCGCGTCCCTGTATTCGGGAACGCCCCAGGTCGTCGGCATGCCCACGACGTCGAAGGATTCCTTGATCGTCATGGGCACGCCATGCAGCGGTCCCACGGCCTTGCCGCGCGCGAGCGCCTGGTCGGCGGCGCGCGCCCGCTTGCGCGCGCCCTCGGCGTCCTGCCGGATGATCGCGTTGAGCGACGGGTTGTAGCGCTCGACGCGCGCCAGGAAATGCTCGAGCAGCTCGCGGGCGCTGATCTTCTTGCGGCGGACGGCCTGGGCAAGCTGCTTGGCCGATTGGAAGTGCAGGGCGGTCATGGCGAGATTCCGTTTGTTGTCGTTTCAATCCGCGGTGATGTTGGCGCGCTTGATCAGGTCGGTCCACGACGCGATCATCGCGCGCATCTGGCGGTCATGCTCGGCCGGCGAGTTGGCGATCGGCTCGAAGCCGAGCTGGGTCAGACGGTCGGCCAGCTGTGGCGCGCGCATCGCGCGCACAAAATGGTCATTGAGCGCCGCAATAACGCTGTCCGGCGTGCCGGTCGGCGCATAGATGCCCCAATAGCTGTCGGCGTCGATGCCGGCGATGCCTGACTCGATGAAGGTCGGGACGCTCGCCACCGCCGGATTGCGCCGGGCGCCCGTCACGGCCAGCGCGTTCAGCTTGCCGGCATCGATGTGCTGCTTGCTGGAACTGATGCCGGAGAACTGCACGGACACCTGGCCTGCCAGCAGATCGTTCATCGCCGGCGCCGTGCCCTTGTAGGGCACGTGCAGCACGTCGATGCCAGCGGCAAGCTTGAGCAATTCACCCGCCAGGTGCGGCGCCGAGCCATTGCCGCCCGATGCGTAGGTCAGCATGCCCGGCTTCGACTTGGCCAGCGACACGAACTCGCCCAGTGTCTTGACCGGCACGGAAGGATGCGCGACCAGGATGACCGGCGCCTGCGCCAGCATGGTGACGCCGCGGAACGTCTTGAGCGTGTCGTAGGGCATGTTCCTGAGCAGGCCGGGATTGACGACGAAGGCGCTGTCGGCGGCAAGGATGGTGTAGCCATCGGGGGCCGAGCGCGCGACGATGTCGGTGCCGATCGTCCCGCCGGCCCCGGGACGGTTGTCGATAATGATCTGCTGGCCGCTGTTGGCCGTGATGACCGGAGCCAGGATGCGCACCAGATTGTCGGTGCCGCCGCCCGGCGCATAGGGCACGACGAGGCGGACCGACTTGGCGGGGAAACTCTGGGCCGAGACATGCGTCGCCGGGCCGGCGAGCAGGGCTGCGATGGCAAAAAGGCAGCACAGAATGCGCGCGGGCATGGTGTTCCTCCTCCTAGTTCGGGCCGGCGCCATCGCCGAAACGCTTCTTGAGAAAACGTAGCACGTCACCGGCACAGCGGTCAGGAACGGCATCGCAGATGTTGTGCGGCAGGCGATCGTAGCTGACCATTTCGACGTCCGGAACCTTGGCGCGGAACACGTCATAGGAGTGCGCCGAGCCGACGGTCTCGCCGCCGGGGTAGACGCACAGCATCGGGCACTCGATGCGGTGAACCTCGTCGGACCAGTCGAGCGTGGTCATCAGCCCGATGAAGCGGCCGATATAGGCGGTATCGTTACCGGCGCACTGGTCGAGGAACCAGGCCACCAGTCCCGGATCGGTCGCGGCGAGGTCGAAGCGGTCGGCGATGGTATCGGCGAGGAAATTGCGCAGTCCCTCCTTGGCGACGCGCGGCAGCCAGGTGTGCGCCTGGCTGTGCTTGAGGCCGGGTGTCGAGCCGAAGATCGCGATGCTCTGTGTCAGCCCGCCGTGATGCATGGCAAGCTGCTGGGAAATATAGCCGCCCGCCGAATTTCCGACGAAATGGGCGCTGGCGCAGCCGAGCTCGGCCATCAGCTCGCGCACATCGGCAACCAGCCTGTCCATGGTCAGGGGCTTGTCGGCCGGAGGGACGGTCGAGCGCCCGTGGCCGCGCAAATCCATGCGAACGACGCGGTACTGGCGCGCGAGCGGCGGCACCATGGCATAGAAACGGCGCGCGCTGCCCATGGCCGAGTGCAGCATCACCAGCGTGTTGGCCGATTTCCACGGATCGGTGAAATCGTCGAGGTCATAGGCGATCGCGATGCCGTCGCTGGTCGTGAAGCGATGCTCGCCCATCGCGCTTACTCCCTGAAGTGCCTGACACCGAGGCGCGTCGGCGGGCGACCATAGCATCTGATTCCCCACGCGCAAAAACCGCTCTAATCTGCCCCGGCAACTCAAAGGAAAGACGTCGCCATGAAGCTCGACCAGATCAACGCCACGATTGTCGACCACAAGACCAAGGGCATGCCCGGCGGCATCGCGCCCTTTCCATTGGGCGACATCAAGTCGAAAGGCTGGAACGTGCTGGCCGAGGACTTGCCGCTGCCGCTGATGGTGCTCAACAGGAACGCGCTCAACCACAATGCCGAGTGGATGCGCGGCTTCCTCGGCATGTCGGGCGCCGTCGTTTCGCCGCACGGCAAGACGACCATGGCGCCCCAGCTTTTCCAGAAGCAGATCGATGCCGGCGCCTGGGCAATCACGGTCGCGACCACGCACCAGATGCAGGTGGCGCGCGACTTCGGCTTCAACCGGATCGTCATGGCCAATCAGCTCCTGGGCAAGCAGGCCATGCGCTACGTGTTCGAGGAGCTCAAGCGCGCACCCGAACTCGATTTCTATTGCCTGATCGATTCGGTCGACAACGTGTCGTTGCTGGCGGAGGCGGCGCGCAAGGTCGGAACCGGCCGGCCGCTCCAGCTCCTGCTCGAGGGCGGGATGGCCGGCGGCCGCACGGGCTGCCGCGATGTCGCGGGCGCGCTCACCGTCGCACGCGCCGTCAAGGCGGCCGCGCCGTACCTGGCGCTGCGCGGCGTCGAGGGCTTCGAAGGCCTGCTCGGGCCCGATTCGAGTGCCAAGGTGCAGGCCTTCCTCGATTACCTCGTCTCGATTGCGCGCGCCGTCGAAGCGGAAAGCCTGTTCGCACCCGGCGAAGTGATCCTGTCTGCCGGCGGCTCGGCTTTCTACGACCTCGTCGCTCACACGTTCAAGAAGAGCGGACTTGCCAGCAAGCTGCGCGTGCTGACGCGCAGCGGCTGCTACCTGACGCACGATTCCAACATGTACCAGAAGCGATTTGCGGCGTTGCGCGCGCGTTCGCCCGAGGTCGACCAGCTCGGCGAAGCGCCCCGCGCGGCGATCGAGGTCTGGGCCTATGTGCAATCGCGTCCCGAGCCCAACCAGGCGATCGTCACCATGGGCAAACGCGACATTCCCTTCGACCCCGACGCGCCGGTCGCGCTCAAGTGGTTCCGGCCCGGATCGGGCACCAACCGCCAGGCACCGAAGCCTTTGTCGCCCGATCACATGGTGACCGCGCTCAACGACCAGCACGGCTACATGACCGTGCCGAAGGACACCCCGCTCAAGGTCGGCGACATGGTGGGATTCGGCATCTCGCATCCCTGCCTCGCCTTCGACCGCTGGCAGGTCATCTGCCTGGTCGACGACGACTACAACGTGGTCGACGCCGTGCGGACGTATTTTTGAGGTGTCGGGTCGCCGTGGACACCTGTAGGGGCGCGGCATGCCGCGCCCCCTTCCGCGCCGCCGTTCACTCCGGCTCGACGGGTATGACTACAAGCAGGCCGGCGCATATTTCGTCACGATCTGCACGCATGGCAGAGAGTTCCTGCTCGGAGCGGCAGCCGGGGGCGACATTGTCTTGACGGACTCTGGTCGGATTGTCCAAGCGTGCTGGGACGACATTCCACAACATTTTCCACACGCAGATGTCGATGCCGTCGTTGTCATGCCGAATCATGTTCACGGGATTCTGGTGATTGGTGATGTAGGAGCACGGCATGGCGTGCCCCTACGAAGCAGTGTGCGTCAAGGATTCGCCAAGCCAATATCTGGTACGCTTGCTACGATCGTTCGTTCATTCAAATCGGCTGCGACCAAACGGATCAATGAACTTCGCCGCACTCCCGGCGCTCCTGTATGGCAGCGCAACTACTACGAACACGTCATCCGCAACGATGCTGCGCTCGTTCGCATCCGCGATTACATAGCTGCCAATCCAGCGAAATGGCCTGAGGACCGCGAAAATCCACAAGCGCCGTGCAAGCAATCTAAAGGCAGCTCAGAACCCTGGGAAATCTAGCGCCAGTACGGGCGCAGCACGCTGCGCCCCTACATCTCGAACAAGTTGGCTACCTCTTCCCGTGCCACCACTTGCCGCCGAGCACGATGCCGCGGCAGGTCAGATGCTCCTTGCCCTTGAACTTCTCGCCGACGACATCCTCGAAGGTGAAGCTGCCCTTCTTGGTGTTGATGATGCTGGCGTCGCCGAGCGTGCCGGGCTTCAGCGTGCCGCGGTCGGAGCGGCGCACGGCCTTGGCGGCGTTGATCGTATTGGCGCGGATGATCTCCTTGAGTGGCATGCCCATGGCGATGAACTTGGACATGGTGTGCAGCAGGTCGTAGGCCGGCCCCTTGATCGACAGCACGTGCACGTCGCTCGAGATCACGTCGGGCAGGAAGCCGTTCTTGATCATGGTCTTGGCGGTCTCGTATCCGAACGAGCCCTTGCCGTGGCCGATGTCGAAGATGACGCCGCGCTGGCGCGCCGCCATGACGTCCTTGTAGACGCCGCCGTCGCCGGTTGCCGGATTGTTGGGGAAGGGGCGGAAGCAGTGGGTCAGCACGTCACCCTTGCGCAGCCGCGCCATCACGTCCGGCCGGTGCGGCGGCGGATGATCGAGATGGGTCATGACGGGCAGGCCGAGCTGCTGGGCCGCTTCGAGCGCCATGTCGAGCGGAGCGAGCCCGCTTGCACCGCTGGCCCCGCGGCCGACGCGCACCTTGACGCCGACGACGAGGTCGGCATGCTCGCGGCCGACGCGCACGCAGTCGGCCGGGCTCAGCAGACGCAGATCGTCGCACTCGCCGACCATCACAGTCGGGCTGAAGGCGAAGATGCCGGGAAAGGAGATGTTGAGATAGGGCAGGATGCGGCATTCCGACCGCTCGATCACGTGTTTGCGGAAGCCCATCATGTTGGCGGGGCCTGCCGTTCCTGCGTCGATCAGCGTGGTGCAGGCCGACTGGCGCGCATAGGCGTCAGGCTCGACGCCGGCCGAGGTGCCGCCCCAGTAGATATGCGTGTGCAGGTCGATGAGGCCAGGGGTGACGATCGAACCCGCGACGTTGCGCACCTCGCCCGCCTTCCTGCGCGCGAGGCCGGCGCCGACGGCGGCGACCTTGCCGTCGGCGAAGGCGACGTCCGTCACGCGATCGAGATTTTGCGCCGGATCGATCACCCGGCCGCCGGTAAGAACGAGATCGTACACGGTACTTCCCCCTAAGGTTGATTGGCCTGAATGTTTAGCTGCTGTGTCACGCGCTCGGCGAGCGCGAGCAGGAATTCGTCGCGGCCGCGGCCGCCGACGAGCTGGATGCCGACGGGTATGCCGCTCGGCCCCGTGGCGAAGGGCAGGCTGATGCACGGTGCGCCGAGCAGGGACCACATCGAGTTGAACACGGGATCTCCGGTCTTGCCGAGACCCTGCGGCGCCTCGCCGGCCGCACTCGGACAGAGCAGGCAGTCGTAGCTGCCCATTAGCTCGTCGAACATGCGCCGCCATGCGGCGATCCGGCCCTGCGCCGTATCGTAGGCGCCGGATGGCAGCTTCAGCGCCTCTTCGATGAAGCTGGCGAGCTCAGTGCTGAACAGCGCGCGCTGTTCGCGCCATTCCCGCGCGAGCGACCGGCCGATCTCGGTCGACACGACGACGCGATGCGCCGCGTTGCAGCCGTCGAAGCCGGCAGGCAGGTTGACCGGCTCGACCTTGTGGCCTGTGGTGCCGAGCGCATCGGCAGCACGCGCGACGGCGTCCTGCGTCTCGGCGCTGGCGTTCGCGGCATAGGGTGTCATGGTGACGCCGATCCGTGCACGAGGCGGCAGAGACGGCACGCCGTAGTCAGGCCTGATCAGCAGCACGCGGGCCAGCAGGGTCAGCTCCTCGGCGGAGCGCGCGAACCAGCCGACCGTGTCGAAGGAACGCGCCAGCTCCTCGACGCCGGTGACATCGGTGCGGCCGACCGTCGACTTGAAGCCGAAGATGCCGCAGAACGAGGCGGGGCGCATGACCGAGCCGCCGGTCTGGCTGCCGAGCGCCAGCGGCACCATGCCGGCGGCCACCGCGGCGGCCGATCCGCTCGACGAGCCGCCCGGCGTCCGGCCCGGGTCGTGCGGATTGCCGGTCGGGCCGGGATGGAGGTGGGCGAATTCGGTAGTTACGGTCTTGCCGAGCAGGATGGCGCCGGCGCTGAGCAGGCGCTCGACGCAGTCGGCGTTGCGTCCGGCCATGTGGCCGCGGCGGATCGGCGAGCCGCACTCGGTCGGCAGGTCCTTGGTCGCGATGATGTCCTTGATGCCGACGGGAATGCCGTGCAGAAGCCCGCCCGACGGGTTGGCATTGCGTTGACGCGCGGCAGCCAGCGCGCCGTCGCGGTCGACGCGCACCCAGGCATGGACGCGCCCCTCGACCTCGTCGATACGGCGAAGGCAGTGCTCGACGCGCGCGACCGCGCTTGTCCCGTCTTTGGCCGGCCGCAGGCTAGCGCTCATCCGCGGAAATCATGGGCGAGGTGCGCGACGCAGTCGCCGCGCTCGACGCGGCCGAAATGGCGCTTGCAGATGACCATGCCGGCATTCTTGAAGTGGCAGGGGACTGGCGCGCGGGCGGGATTGTCGACGAAATGAACCTGGCCGCAGGGCTGGCCGGCGGTGACGTTATCGCCAAGCTCGGTAAAGGGCTCGAACAGCCCCGGCTCGGGCGCGTAGACGAAATCCTCCTTGCCGCCGACCGACATGAGGCGTGTGCGCGTCGACGTGGGTTCAGGCTTGCCCGGCAGGATACCCATATGACGCAGCAGGTTGTTCATGCCGCGCTCGACCATCTTGAGCGCGCTGACCGAGACCGAGCCGCCGCCGCCGAATTCGCTGCCGAGCGTCACCACGCCGCGGTGCATGGACGCATTGGTCGAGTAGCGCAGATCCTTGGTGCCGGTCCACACGATCGCGTGCTCGGCACCGAAGATCTTGAGCGCGGCCATGCCGCGCTCGTTGATCGAGGCATCGTAGCTTTCGTGGATGCTGACGAAGGGCACGTAGTCGAGCGACGAGCCGCCAGAATGCAGGTCATGGAAGACGTCGGCGAGCGGGAACAGCACGGAATCGATGTAATAGGCCATCTGACGCGTCGGCCCGCCGTCGGGATCGCCGGGGAAAGCGCGGTTGAGATTGCCCTGGTCGATCGGCGAGACCCGCGCGCCGTCGAGTGCCGCCGGCATGTTCGCCGCGGGCAGAATGATGACGCGGCCCTTGATGTCCTTGGCCTCGAGGCTGCGGATCATCTTGCACAGAACGATCTGGCCTTCGTACTCGTCGCCGTGATTGCCCGACATCAGGAAGGCGGTCGGTCCTTCGCCGTTCCTGATCACGGCGATCGGAATCATGATGTCGCCATAGGCCGACCGCGTGACTGAATGATGCAGATGCAGATAGCCGACCTGCTTGCCTTCGCGTTCGTAGTCGATGTCCGTCCAGATGCGGGTCGGTCCCGCCATGACACTGCCTCCCCCGATTTGGCCAGCCTTCTCTTTGCCGCCAGCCTGCACTTCCGTCTAATCTAGGCACAAAGCCGGGAGGGAAGAAAGGTCAGGCCCATGCGACTGTTCACCGCGTCGATCGCGACGGAAACCAACACGTTTGCACCAATCCCGACGTCGCGCGCGAATTACGAGGACGGCGGGTATTACCCGCCGGGCAAGCATCCGGACGCGCCCAAGCTGTGCACGGCGCCGCTCGCCGTCGGCCGTCGCCGCGCGCGGGCCGAGGGCTGGACCCTGATCGAGGGCAGCTGCTTCTGGGCCGAGCCCTCGGGCAAGACCGGCAAGCGCGCCTATGAGGAAATGCGCGACGAGATCCTGGGTCAGCTCAAGGCCGCCATGCCGGTCGACGGCATCCTGTTCGGCCTGCACGGCGCCATGGTCGCCGAGGGTTATGACGATTGCGAGGGCGACATCATCGGGCGGGCGCGCGAGATCGTCGGTCCCAAGGCGATCATCGGCGTTGAGCACGATCCGCATTGCCACCTGACTGAGAAGCGCGTGGCGCTGTCGAACCTGCTGATCTGCTACAAGGAGTTTCCGCACACCGACATCGTCGACCGGGCAGAGGAGGTCGTCGAGCTGACGCTCAAGGCCATCCGCGGCGAGATCAAGCCGGTCATGTCGGTGTGGGACTGCCGCATGATCGGCAGCTTCCCGACGACGCTTCAGCCGATGCGCGGCTTCGTCGACAAGATCAAGGGCATGGAAGGCAAGAACGGCGTGCTGTCGATCTCGGTCGCCCACTGCTTTCCCTATGCCGACGTGCCTGAGGTCGGCTCCAAGATTTTGGTCGTCACCGACAACCGCAAGGAATATGGCGACAAGCTGGCGGCCGAGCTCGGCCGCGAGTTCTGGGGCATGCGCGGCAAGACGACCCCGCCCTTCATGGCGCCCGACGAGGCGATCAGCGCGGCGTTGACCGAGCCGAAGGGGAAGGGCGGTCCCGTCGTGCTGGCCGATCCGTCCGACAATCCGGGCGGCGGCGCACCGGGAGATTCCACGGTCATCCTGCGCCGGCTCATCGAGCGCGGTGTCGACAACGCAGCACTCTGCCCGATATGGGATCCGATCGCGGTCGGCCATGCCTTCGCAGCGGGCGAGGGCGGCAAGTTCAACCTGCGCTTCGGTGCCAAGACCGCGCCGAGCGGCGGCCAGCCGATCGATGCCGAGGTGACCGTGCTCAAATGCGTGCCGAGCGCCTTTCAGACCTTCGCCGGCGGCACCCAGACCATGGGCGATGCGGCCGCGATCCGCGCGCACGGCATCGACATCGTGCTGATCACCCATCGCACGCAGGCGCTGGGCGCGGACATGCTGACCAATCTCGGCATCGATCCGCGCAGCAAGAACATCGTTGTGGTCAAGTCGACCAACCACTTCCACGCCGCCTACGCGCCGATCGCGCGCCGGATCATCTACGTCGATTCCGAGGGGCCGATCCCGCGCGACCACCGCAAGGTGCCCTACACGCGCGTCAAGCGCCCAATCTGGCCGCTCGACGACAATCCGCACGGGCCCGCGTTTGCGTGAATCAAATAGTCTTCCTCCCCCGCCGAAGGTGGGGGAGGATTGAGGTGGGGGCCCGAAGCGGTCAGCATTTCCTCTGAAGTGCCCCCATCCCGACCCTCCCCGCCTGCGGCGAAGGAGGAAATCCGCTACGCCCGACTCCACGAGGTCACTCATGCGCCTGTTCGCCGCCACCATCGCCACGGAAACCAACACCTTCTCGCCGCTGCCGACCAGCATCGACGCCTACAAGGAGGGCGTGTTCCTGCGTCCGGGCGAACACCCCGAGGATGCGCCGCGCATGTGCACCGCGCCGCTCTGGGTCGCGCGCCAACGCGCCGCGAAAGAAGGGTTCACGCTGATCGAGGGAAGCTGCTTTGCGGCAAGCCCGGCCGGCACGACCAACCGCAAGGACTATGAGACCATGCGCGACGAGATTCTCGCGCAACTCAAGGCGGCGATGCCGGTCGACGGCATTCTGTTCGGCCTGCACGGCGCGATGGTCGCCCATGGCTATGACGACGTCGAAGGCGACATCCTCGAGCGCGCCCGTGAGATCGTCGGATCGAAATGCGTGATCGGCGTCGAGCTCGATCCGCACTGCCACCTCACGCTCAAGCGCGCGAAGCTCGCCGACGTCATCATCCTCTACAAGGAATTCCCGCACACCGACGTGGTCGAGCGCGCCGAAGAGGTGCTGGACATCGTGCTCCGCACGATCCGCGGCCAGGTCAAGCCGGTCATGTCCATGTATGACTGCCGTCAGATCAGCTCCTATCCGACCACGCTGCCGCTGATGCGCGCCTTCGTCGACAAGGTCAAGGCGATGGAGGGCAAGAACGGCATTCTCTCGATCTCGATCGGCCACTGCTTTCCCTATGCCGACGTGCCCGAGCTTGGCGGCCGCATACTCGTCGTGATGGACAAGGACAAGGCGAAGGGCGACGCGCTGGCGACCGAGATCGGACAGGAGTTCATCTCGATGCGCGGCAAGACCATGCCGTCCTATCTGGGCGTCACCGAGGGCATCGCCGCCGGCATGGAGTTCAACGCGGCACCTGTGGTGATGGCCGACCCGGCAGACAATGCCGGCGGCGGCGCGCCGTCCGACAACACGAGCATTCTGCGCGGCCTGATCGAGCGCAGAGCGGAGAACGCCGCGATCGGTCCGATCTGGGACCCGATTGCGGTCCGCCTTTGCTTCGATGCCGGACTCGATGCCGAATTCCCGCTTCGTTTCGGTGGCAAGATCGGCCCGGCCTCCAACCAGCCGATCGACGCCAAGGTCAAGGTGATCGCGCTCAAGCGCGATTGCTGGCAGAGCTTCGGCCCGACGCAGGTGCCGTTGGGCGACTGCGCGGCGGTGCGCATCGGCGGCGTCGACGTGGTGTTGATCACCAATCGCACCCAGGCGCTCGGGCTCGAGCTGTTCCGCAATCTCGGCGTCGAGCCGACCGGGAAAAAGCTGGTCGTGGTGAAGTCGACCAATCACTTCATGGCGGCCTACGGGCCCATCGCGAAGAAGGTGATCTACATCGACTCCGACGGGCCGCTCAGCCGCGACTACCGCAAGATTCCGTACACGCGCGTGAACCGTCCGATCTGGCCGCTCGATGCCGACACGAAGCCGGGCCTGATCATGTAGTCAACAAGCGCTGCGGTGTCAGCTGACTGCAATGCAATACGCCGACGCCGCCCTCCGTTCGCGCGAGGTGCGGGTGTAGCATTGGCTGCTGAATGAGCGGGAAAACCCGAGGGAGGCGGCCCATGCATCAGCAGCAATCACAAACAGGATTGAGCCGGCGCGAGCTGATCGGCAGCGGCGCGGCGCTGGCGGCTTCGGCAGTCTTGCCGACAGCCGGCACCGCTCAAGCGCCGCAGCGCGGCGGCAATCTCATCATCGGCCTGAATTCAGCGAGCTCGACCGACGGTCTCGATCCGGCCTTCTTCAACACCGCCTATGTGAACTGCCTGGGTGGGCAGCTCTACGATACGCTGACTTCCGTCGACGAGCGCATGCAGCTCAAGCCGCGACTCGCCGAGAGCTGGGAGACCGGGCCCGGCGCCAAGAAGTGGGTGATCAGGCTGCGCCGAGGCGTCACCTTTCACAACGGCAAGCCGCTTACGTCCGCCGACGTCGTCTTCTCGCTCAACCACCACCGCGGCAAGGACACCAAGTCGGCGGTGCGCCACTACCTGGCGCCAGTCGTCGATCTCAAGGCGACGGGCACTCACGAAGTGACGCTGGAGCTCGAGAACGGCAATGCCGACATGGCATTCCTGCTCTCTGACTGGCATTTCGGCATCGTGCCGGAGGGATCGCAGTTCAAGGACGGCGTCGGCACCGGCGCCTTCGTGCTGGAATCCTTCGAGCCCGGCGTGCGTGCGCGGACCAGGCGCAATCCGAACGACTGGTTCGGCGAGCGCGGCTATGTCGAGTCGGTCGAAAGCGTGGCGATCAATGATTCGACGGCGCGCCAGTCGGCGCTGCTCAGCGGATCAGTGCACATGATCAACTTCGTGCTGCCCAATGCCGTGCCGGTGCTCGAGCGCAATCCGCAGGTCCAACTCTTCAACATCACGGGGTCAGGCTGCAATGTGTTCGCGACGCGCTGCGACATGGCGCCCTACGACAACATCGATCTGCGGCTGGCGCTCAAATATGCGATCGACCGCGAGGCGATCCTCAAGACCGTGTTGCGCGGTATGGGCAAGCTCGGCAACGATCACGCGATACCCGACTTCGATCCACAATATGCCCAGGGTATTCCGCAGCGCGCCTACGACATCGACCGGGCGAAGTTCCACTACGCGAAGTCGGGCCACAGCGGTCCGGTCGTGCTCACTGTCGCCGACGGCGCCTTCGCCGAGGCTCTGCCGATGGCGCAGGTCTTCCAGGCGAGCGCCGTCAAGGCCGGCATCGATTTTCGCATCAACCGCGTGTCGATGGACGGCTACTACGCCAATGTCTGGCTGAAGAACCCGTTCTGTGCGTTCAACTGGGGCGGACGGGCGACTGCCGACCTGATGCTGTCGACAGCTTACGCGTCGAAGTCGCCGCTCAACGCCAGTCACTTCAAGAGCGACAAGCTCGACGAACTGCTGGTGCGCGCGCGCGCGGAGATCGAGCCGGCGAAGCGCAAGCAGATGTATCACGAGGCGCAGTTGATCGTTCATCAGGAGGCCGGCGAGATCATCCCCGTCTTCAATAATGGGTCTTCAGGAAGTCGTGTGGGTGATTTGGTGGACTTTAGAGCGCCGGCAGCATGCATGTAAGCACCTTGAGACGGAGATATTCCTGGTCGCGCAGGCCGTATGCGCGGCGCTGGATGACGCG